>JAHDEN010000240.1 GCA_020628815.1 Chloroflexota bacterium
ATCCGCGGCCCAATATGAAAAATCGACTAACAGTTATTCTAAGCGTCAGTCTAGCCATTCTGACTGCCATTATTTACATGGTTTTGACATAAAAAATGCCCAGACAATGGAGGTTGTCTGGGCCACAGAATCACTCAAAAATGAGGTTCTAAGATGACCAAAAGTTTAAATCAAAGATTCACCTACAGCAACCCACCCCACTTCGCCAATCCGGCCATCACCGACTGGCACATATTCGACGATGGAGCACGTATACCAATCAACGAGCTAGTCGAAACAGCCAACCAGCAAGAAAGCCACATCGCCGACCTGCTGGCCGAAATTCAACGACTCAAACAACTGGTGACAATCACCGCCCCGGCCGCACCCACATCCGGACTTATCCTGTCACCAAATTAAACCACTTTGCGCCTTTGCGCCTTTGCGCCTTTGCGCCTTCGCGTCCACGGCACAGAAATAAACCAACAATCAATCAAATCTCAGCCCCCTCAGCGGCTCAGCATTTGATCTAGGAGTAACACCATGTTCAACGAAATTTGCACATACAACCGCAAAGAAAAAGCCTATATCCTCACCCTCCCCGATGGCCCGCAACATGCCTTTCCATCCGGCCCCAAAGGCAAGATGGAAGCCTACCGCTTCTGGCTCTCAGTCATCTATCCAACCTACTTCGCTATCGCCAACCAGCTAGCCGAAGCCAATCCACACGCAGAGCGCACCGTCTGGAAAGCGATAGAAATCGCCGTCACCCCCGACATGATCGACCCCGTCCACCAAGACGAGCTAATCGCAATGGTTCAATCCGCCAGCGACCCATACGGCCGCTACCTCGTCTCGGCCGCAGACACCAACGCCACAGAACCCTACCTACTCTGCAACTGCCCCGCCTATCAAGAACTCACCCCCGTCTGGCTCATTCTCGACGACACCGGCGAAAAAGCCATGCAAGTCTGCAAACACTCCCTAGCCGTTTGGATGCAGATGCAAGTCAACCAACCCCAGCCCGATGAAGCTCAAACCTTCTTCGAGCCACAACCCATCTCTGCCTAACTCAACCAAACCGTTAGGGCGAGATAACCTTGTGCGAAGCACCGGCTAACCCGCCCGTTTCTGACCCTTTGCGCCTCCGCGCCTTTGCGTCAAAACCCTTAACAACCCAAGCTCAACAACCGTTAGGCAAAAGCCAAAACAGTTTGGCCCTCTGCACCTCCGTAAGGGCAAGATAGCCCCGTGCGAAGCACCGGCTAACTCGCCCACTTTTATCAAAAGAAATACAAGGAAAAACAAAAATGAACCAAAACTACGAAATCACCTACTACGAAGTAAACAGCACCACCGCCGTTGAAATGCCCAGCCACATCCCCCTCGGATTCAACCCTTCGGCCGAAGACTTCGACTGGTCCGAAGTCTATCCAGACAACTATTGGAGCATGGCACTGATCAAAGAAATGGAAGCAGCTGGCAAACCCTTACCCGTAGTCACTCCCTCCCACATCAAATACCAACCCGTTTACGACCCCGAGCAACCGCCAAACATGCGCGACATGCGGCCGAAAATCGTCCTCTACTTCAAAGAAAACGTCCCCGCCCTCGTCATGAACAAATCACGCAGTCAGCTAGCCAGCGACATGACCGGCTACCGCAATCCCAGCCTTTGGGTCCCCAACCTGCCCATTTTAGAGCTGTCCCGTGGCGAACTAAACAATCGGCTCCAAATCATCTTCAACCCCGCCAGCTTGTCCAGCACCGAAACCAAGGAGCTGGCGGCCGCCAAAAAACCAGCCGAATCCAACCCAGATCCGGCAGAGGACATCAACCAGCTTTTAGGGCTAGATTCGTAGCACAATAACAAACTACCTTATCAAAAAAAAAGGTGTCTGTCCCTGATTGGGCAGGCACCTTTTGTTACATCCGTATTCGTGAAAAACAAGTCACAATCCCTCAAACAGGCAAAAAAATTGAGGTGGAGCACAACGGGCGTTGCACTACCACCTCAGAGGGAGCCTACATAGTAAAAAGTCTAGCACAAATTTTCGCTTTGCAAAATTGAAAATAAAGCTCACACACAAAACCCTCACTCACGCTTCCTTCATTTGACTCACCCCATCCCCTAAACTAAAATCCCCATAGACATAAAAAAAGCTCTACGGTGTACCACCACCTAGAGCTACGACCCCGGCCGTGCGGCGACCGAAGTCTAAAAATTATAAACCATATCTTTCTGAACCCAAAGCCGCATTTCACACCCGAAATGCGGCTTTTTAATTTTCTGGGCAGCCAGAGCACCGGCAAAAATTCACAACATACACTACATGAACTACACAGCCGATCAGCAACGAGCCATCAACACAATTGATCAAAACCTACAGATCATCGCCTGCGCCGGATCAGGCAAAACCCAAGTCATCTCCGCTAGAATCGTCAATATATTGGCTCAAGGCGTGCCCCCCTCGGCCGTCGTCGCCTTCACGTTCACCGAAAAAGCGGCCGGAGAGCTACAAGACCGGATTGATCGGCTGTGTAAAAGCCAGCTAGGCGACAACATCGGCTTAGGCGAAATGTACGTTGGCACCATTCACGGCTACTGCCTCAACCTGCTCCAATCCCCACCGCTGTATCGCTACCTCAAATACCGTGTGCTCAACGACGTCCAGCAACGGCTACTGATTGACCGAAACTCAACCAAAAGCGGCCTGACGACAACTCCACTGCTGGCCGGAGGGACACTCAAACGCTGGCTCGACTCCCGGCTGTACCAACAGCTCATCGGGATCATGAGTGAAGGCTCCGTAGACCCCGCCCTTGTCCCAGACGCGGTCCATCAATCGATTGCTTCGTACCACAGCCTGCTCCATGAACACCGCTGGCTTGACTTCAGCATGATCATCAACGAAGCGATCCAAGAGCTAGAAACCAACCAGGTGTTACGAGATCAAATCGCAGACACTGTCAAATACCTGGTGGTAGATGAGTATCAGGACGTGAATCCCCAGCAGGAAAAGCTGGTCAACATCTTGCACGAGCTGGGAGCCAAAGTCTGCGTGGTGGGTGATGACGACCAAACTATCTACCAATGGCGGGGAAGCGAAGTCAGCAACATCATCAAATTTGCCTCTCGCTACCCCAACGTCGAGCAGATTAAGCTCAACACCAACTTCCGCTCAAGTGAAGCAATCATCGAATCAGCCCGCAATGTGGTGGAGCGGAATCCAGAACGGCTTGAAAAACGGATGGAAACCGCTCACATGCAAGCGTCTGACTTTGGGGATATTTTGGCCCTTGAACTGCCGGATCCCCGCAGTGAGGCGGAATGGATTGTCGAAAAGATTAAAGCCATGCACGGCTCACCGTACACCGACCGGCCGGGCGGCGAGCCACGCGGACTCAGTTACAGCGACATCGCCATCCTTCTTAGATCGGTCAAAAAAGATGCTACACCGATTGCGGCCGAACTCGACAAAGCCGGAATACCATATGTCATTAGCGGCATGAGCGGCCTGTTTGAAACACCCGAAATCGATGCACTCACCACCGTGTTTAGCTACATGGGGGACTTCTACCCCAAAGGACAACAGCCGGTTAGCGAAACGGCTGTGCACCAAGCCCTATTCGAGGCAGAATTGGGGCGCACCCCGGCCCAGATCGATGCGGGGATGGCCTACATCAATGCCAGCAAATCTCAGCTCAGCGGCCGCCGCTCTCGCTCGCTCGACCTCCAGCGCTTTTATCTCGACCTGCTCGAAAAACTCGAACTGAGGGAAGAGAATCTCCCCACCGGCCGGGCACGCACCCCAGAGATCATCTTTTACAACTTAGGCAAATTCAGCCAAGTCATCACAGACTACGAGCAGATTAACTACAAAACCCAGCTCGACAGCATCTACAACCAGTTTGCCAGCTTCCTCACCTTTCAAGCCCCGGACTACTACCCTGAAGGGTGGGAAGAAGCCGGGTACGCCCAGATCGATGCGGTCCAAATCTTGACCGTCCATAAATCGAAAGGGATGCAGTGGCCGGCCGTTTTTGTTCCCGCTTTGCGCAAAAACCGCTTTCCATCCCGCAGGCATGGCGGCCGCCAAGTGTGGCACATCATCCCAGAAAACGCTGTCCCCAACGTAGACCGCTATAAAGGAACGATAGAAGACGAACGCCGGCTCTTCTACGTTGCTCTGACCCGGGCAGAAAAATATTTGTACTGCTCATTTGCCCCTGACATGAGCAACCGTCAGCAAAAAAAGCGGTCAGACTTTATCAACGAGCTAACCGCCGCCAGCAGTTATGTCCTCACCGATGAGATGCCATCTTTTAATACGGACAAGCTGACTCCCCAACAGCGGTACGAAGAAGCGGCCGTCACCCTTTCCTTCAGCGAACTTAAATACTTTTTTGAATGCCCCTACTCTTTCAAGCTACGCTATCTCTACGGCTTTGACTCACCCATCGACCCCAATATCGGGTATGGGAACGCCCTGCACAACGCCTTGGCCGAAATCCATTATCGGGCGATTCAGGGTGATTTTGTGACTGTCAACGATGTAGATGATCTATGGGACAGGCACCAGCACTTCCCCTTCGCCACCCCCGATGTGCAAGAATACCTCGACCGGAACGGGACAAACTCGCTCACAAATTACCTCAATCAATACCAAGACAGCTTGGCCCATATCGAGCATGTGGAGAAGCCGATTGAGCTTAAATTAGGGGATGGCATTGTGGTTAATGGCCGCATCGATCTCATTCGTCGGTTGGGTTCAAACGATTGGTCGATCATCGACTTCAAATCGACCCAGCGGGCCCAATCTGAGCAAACGACCCTCAAACAGCTCCAGATTTATGCCTTGGGATACCAACAGCTAACGGGGCAAATGGCTAAGCTGATTGAAATTCATAATTTAGACGATGGGGGCGTAGACCGCTCAGTGGTGCAACAAACCCTGATTGATGATATGACCCGTGAAACGGTGCAGGCCGGTGAGTCGATTCGTGGCAATCAGCTCCCCCGTTTGCAAAAATGGTGCGGCACTTGTGATGCCTGTGACTTTGCCCGCGTTTGTCGGGAGAAGACAACTATTTAATTTGATGGAGCAATTCTCATGAACCGTGGTAAAAACCGATCAATCTTTATTTTCTTAGCCTTGACAGTTATCGCCCTGTTTGCAGGGACTGTACTTGCAGAACCAAGTGATACTGTCACGATTACCCTTGATGTTGCTGAAGACGCTGCAATTTTGACGCTTACCGACGTTAGTGTAAGCCCCATTAATGTTGAAACAGTCGAGGCCTATGGTGACACCCCATTTATCCCGATCGGTTTAGATGCAGACTATCTCAACACAGATTTTGAACTGCGATATGACGCCGCCCTTAAATTTGACCTCTCCTCCATACCTCAAGGAATTACAATCGAGAGCGCTGAACTACAGCTTCCTATCGGAGCAAATACAGTTATTTTAGATTATGGGGTCCTGCAGGTTTCTAAACCTTGGTCAGAGGCACAGCTAAACGGTGTTATTGATACAGATGGGGAGTTTCTTTTTAACCTAGATGATCCACATATCGTAACTTTTTTGGGGTGGGCGCTTACAACTGGTGCAGTAAAGACAGCCGATGTTACCCCGTTGGTCCAAAACTGGATTTCCGGCACGGCCGAAAACAACGGCTTTTTGGTGTCACCCATTACAGCTGTACCCTACTCCTATGTGCAGCTCTTAGCAAAAGAACATAATCTGGCTGGCTTAGAGGGAGTTTCCGCAAAGTTAGCAATTACCTATTCTTCTGATGCACCACCGCCAACCCCGGAACCGCCCGTTACTATTACTCCTGCACCCCCAACAGTAACACCTGAGCCACCAATCGAACCTGTGACATTTTCAGGCCAAATAATTGATTCTAAAACAAATAAAGGTGTACCTAACGTTGAGGTTAAGTTTGATGATCTCCCTTCGATTAAGACCGATGACTCTGGAAACTACAGCCTAGAGCTTCAAAAGCAAACGTATAAAGTCAGAACTTCTCACCCATCCTACACAGATTTTCTTTTTTCAATTGATGTCAATGAAACTGCTAATAAAGAAACCTCAATTACACGGAAACCCGTTCTAATTTTTGTTCATGGCTGGAATGGAACCACTGCAAACAAAATGGATTGTATGCATAATGATCCACAGGATGGAATGAATCGTATTCAGAACTTTAATGGTGAAGTAGCTGAAAGATATGCAGATCACCTTAACAGTCCTGGAATGACGGACTTTGACGGGTCAGGATCAGGGGATGATTATGCAGTAAATTATTGGGGGAATATGCCTTTCTGGTACACCGATGATTATGATGTGTGGATTGCTCAATATGAAACACGTCCACTTAAAACACCAAGTGTTCGAGAAAATGGAGATTGCTTAGCTAGCCAACTTGATTTTGTTGCCAATGAAACACTAGATTTAGATATAACCATAATCGCTCATTCAATGGGTGGTTTGGTCACACGAGTTGCACTTGATCGCACCTGTGCTAATTCAATATTCTGCTCTGCTTATGTTGATAGAGTTGTTACTTTAGGAACGCCCCATCAAGGGATTTATTTAGCAGATATTGGCAATAAAACTTCAATTTTGCTTAGCCTCTCTAAAAATCCAGTTGTCAAAGCTATTGGCAAATATGGATGCGAGGCTCATGAAGGTACTTGTGAAATGAGTGACAAAAAAATTCGTTGGATTAATCGTGATTTCCCCATCGACCCCCAAGATCATATTGAGTATCTATTTGTTGGTGGCGGACCAGAACAAGGAACAAATGTTGACTTAGCAAACGGGAAAGATGGAGATGTTTGCCACTTCATACAGAGAACAAATGATGAATACCATGATTGCTTAGTTAGCCAACGTAGCGCTGTTGGTTGGCGAAATGAAAACGACCTGTTTGGACTTAGACCAGATAAACACAAGCAATTCTGGGCTGATACAAACGCTCCCACTCAGATATTTACGAGCGAGTATCATGGAAGCTCTTATACTGAAACCAATGCTTACTATTTGAACAATCCAGACCAAACTAATAATTATTCCCAATCGTTTTGGTGTATTGATAGTTGGATTAAAGGAATAGCAAACGCTGATGGTTGCATTGTGCCTGTTCCTGATCCTCGTTCTCCAGTCCCGGCCGAAACCGCCCCACAAGACACATCCACCTACGCCCAGCTCCCTTACGTCGAGAATACCCTCGACCCCGGCCGGACCGTCACCAACACCGTTGCCATCAACACCAGCGGCGAAAGCCTCATCCAAACCGATTGGTACACCGGCACCCTCAGCCTGACCCTCATCGACCCGAACGGGACAACGATCACCCCGGCCGTGGCTGACGCCCAACCGGCCAACTACCTCTACTTCCAGCAGACCGACCTGCTCGACAACCCGATCAATGCCACCTACTACATGACCAACACCGTACCCGGCGACTGGCAGATCGTCATCACGGCCAACGGCGAGAACCCCGGCCCGGCTGAAGCCATCACCACCATTGTGCATGAAAGCACCGTGGCCCTAACCGTAGATGTTACCAACGGCCGGAGCGACATCGATGCCAACGCCGGTGAAACGCTGACCCTGACCGCCGTACTTACCGATACCGCCAGCCCGCTTCCGGGCCAAACGGTCGCCGCGACCATATCTCTCCCCAACCAGACAACCGACACGGTGCCTCTAACCGATCAGGGGGATGGGACATACACCGCCAGCTATCAGCTACCCAACAACATTGTGGGGTACGCCGATATCCGTTACGTGGCGAGCGGCACCGCCAGTGGAACCCTGTTTGAACAGACCGGATTCTTGAGCATCAAAGTGCGCAATCCACAGCTCAGCTACAGCCAAAACGCCAGCGAAGAGGCGGTAGACAGCAACGGGGATGGCAAAATCGACGAGCTAAACATCACCCTAGACTTCCAAGTCAACACCGCCGCCACCTATGAGCTGGTCGCCATTTTGCGGGCTGATGGGGTGATGGTCAGCCAAGACGCCCAAGCGGTTGAGCTGGCCCCCGGGACCCGAAGTGTCACCCTGAGCTTTGCTGGGTCAGACCTTGCCCAAGCGGAACGAAACGGCCCGTACACCTTAGCCAGCGTCGTTGTAACCCGCCAAGGTGAAGACTCAGCCGATCTCTTCTTGGAAGATCTGTACACCACCGAAGCATACGATTGGCCCACTTTTGCTGGCCC
>JAHDEN010000241.1 GCA_020628815.1 Chloroflexota bacterium
CCAAATTTTCTTTGCCACCGGTCTGCCGATCAATCACGCAGATGATGCTGTTCGGGCGAACCTTGTCAGCCTCCAGCTTTTTGAGCGCATCCAAAATCGCCCCGCCAGATGACACCACATCTTCAATGATGGCGACTTGCTTGCCAACCAAGCTTGGCCCTTCTGCATATTTACAGGTGCCGTACTCTTTCGCCTCTTTGCGGATAAACGCGCACGGCAAACCGGTGACCTGGCTAAGCATCGTTACGACGGGGATACCACCCATTTCGAGTCCGGCCAAAAGCTCTGTACCGGCCGGGACCAGCTTCGCCATCGCTTCGGCAATTGACCGCAACAGGGCCGGGTCTGACTCAAACAAATATTTGTCGAAGTATGTGTCCGATACTGCGCCAGAGCGCAGGGTAAAAGTGCCGGTCAGTTTTGATGTGTCTTTGATTTGCTGTGCTAATGTCATAATTTTCATTGCCGATTGCCAATTGTCCGTTGTTTATTGCCCATTTCGGCCAGAACTTTCGGTTTCTATCAAAAAACTCGCAAGGGTAACTTGGTCGAAATGAGCAATGCGAAACACAAAATGGAATATCAGGTAATTATCTCGCTGCCAACGTTCTTTTGATTTGATCAATGTGATCCTCACCATGCTGGGCATACGCATCAAGCAAAAACTCAAGCGTACACTCTGGCGCACGGGGATGAATGCCCAATTTTGACCAATCCTCCTCATTCAGATTTTCCCAAAAAACGGCCCACTGGGCGTGTAATCCACGCAGAATCATCATAGAGTGGGTCAGGTCGGCCGATTTTGCGGCCGGCATCTCAGCCCAGCGATCTACATAATTACCCCATAGTTGCGGCGTCTCTTCTGTCATGATGAGCTTGCAACGAATGTAGCAATTCATGTGGGTCTCAGCGAGATGGTGCACATTTTGAGCCACCGTCCATTCATCTGAGCCATCCTCTTTTTTAAGATACGGCGTTGTTAAGTCAGTTTCATCTAAACCCTCAACTAACCCAGCAATTTGATCGGGCAGCCGTTTAATCTTTGCAATATAGTTGATTTTATCCATACACATCCTCATTACTCAACGAGACCAACTTGCAAACTAACAAGCGAATTGTTTCCTGATTAAACTAAACCCAATTTCATTAGGAGATTTTCACTTTCATAGTTTGACCAAGACGCAATTAATAAATTATACTAACCTCACTCAAATGAAAGAGGGCTTACGCAAAACCAGAAGAGAATACAAGCATCTACATTGTAAGTAAAAAACGATTTACCCTTTCTTACCGGAATTTCCTTATTGGAGCAGTGAATCTATGGCCTCAAATATCATTCAAATTGAATACACAGAGATGGAATCTATCTCTAGAGAGTTTGCAGCACAAGCTGAAAGAGCAGAGCAAATCATCGAAAACTTAGAAAAACACGTCCAAGATCTGAGAGGAGAATGGGAAGGATTTGGCGGTCAAGCTTTTTTTGACGAGTTTGATACGGATATTGCGCCAGCCTTCCGAAGATTGTCTGCAGCTTTAAACGGTGCCAGCACCCTATCTGATCAAATTAGCGCGACGCTTAGACAAGTAGAGGAAGATTCTGCCGGTCAAATTGCAGCAATTGATGGTAATCAGCCAACTAACGGCGGTGGCGGCCATCCGACTGCGGCCGGTCAACCTTCCGGCGTAAATTCTCCGGGCTTTCCAGGATATTTAACTCCATCAGCTGATGGGGTACCTTCAGGGGGAAGTGGAGCTGAAACAGATACTACTCATCCAGGGACCGGCGCTTTTGGGCTACCCGGGGATTTTGCATCTCAATTCAACACCTCAGCCCTTATCTCGTTCCAAGCCGATACAGATGGGGTTGATAGTGAGGACGGCTTTGAAGGTGGTATTGAACTCGAATTTGGAGACGATGGCAGCTCGAGTGTCGGCCGCGGGCCTTTTGGAATCTTTAGAGATTGGGAATTCTTTGACGATGCGGTTGTGAAACCGGGAGATCCGGATAACCCAGCCAATGTAAACGCACTTGGTGGCCGTGGAGGATTTGGTTTGGGGTTTGGTGAAGATGGATTTAGCCTTGGCCCATATGGAGAAGTCTACCTACTTGATTGGCAAGGTGATTCAGTACTAGCTGGAGACGATGATTTCGGCTGGACCGTAGATCATGGCGTGCGGGTTGGAACACTTGATGGTTTTGCTGGTTACCAAGACGGCAATATTGGTTGGAGTGCCGGAGCTAACCTTATTTCTGTTCCGTTAGGAACCGGGGTGAATGTGGCCGGGCACAATGTCGGCGTCGAGGTCGAGCCAGGGCTTAAACTTGAGTTAGGTGGGGATATAGGAAGACGCGGAGTTAATGTTAAATTACCATTTATTTCCTTCGGGGTATCATTTGGTGACGCTAAAGATTAAGCTAACAAATCATTCAAGATAATCAATCAACCAACTCAAAAAACAAACAATGAATCCTCATCAAAGCGGCCTCGTTTTTACAAAGGAAGAATTTGCACTTTTGCTCGATGTGGTAAAAGCTGATGATTTAATCGGCATCGACCAATCAGAATTGTTACCTACCAGTGAAAGTGATCACGTTTCGTCCGTTCAAACTGGTATTGAATCTCTTCTCAAGCGTGACTTAATGAAGACTGACGAAAACGATGGGAAATACATAATCAAGCCTGTCTTAATCGAGGCGATAAAAACCATTGCTCAACCAGAAATGATCGTCACCGGCACCCGGCACGAAACCGAAGGAAGTCGATTCTTTTTCTGGTACATTGTCGATTCAACAATCGTTGAATTTACAAAGCCAACCGAGGCCAGCTACCGGATAGGGTCGCTTCCCGATGCAGAAGCTTTAACCAACCGCATCAGGTTCATTTTTCTAGGCAAAGAAGATAACAAAGAAGATCAAAGTCTATCTTTCCCCCGCTTTACCCTTCCAAAAGATGAATTTTTAAAGATCAACAGCTTACTGAATCAAAGTAAATTTGAGGCAGCTAAAACAGAATTGGATAAGCACGATATCCCGCCAGAACTCTCTACCTCATTTATTGAAGAGGCAAAATATCCTGATTACAGCGGGGTTATCGCCTTTCTAAGAACCCATGAAAGCAATATTGTTTATGGGCGAGATTATGCACTTCTGGGCGGACAAACTCAAAAATGGTTAATCGCTTCCCCAGTCAGTGATCCGGAGACCCTTCGTTGTGAGCAGATAGATGAGGCAACATTTCACAGTGCGCTTACGGCCGGGCTGCTGCAGGTGGCACTCCATCCTGTTGGAGATGCTACATCCTAACAAACCACCGCACATTTACGATTTCAGATCGACCATTGACGAAGGCCCACCTAAGGTGGGCTATTCGTCAATCCAAAATCTATGATCGTCAATCACCCCACATTTTTCTCAACGATATTCGTCGCGTACCCATCAATCGTGGTGGCATTTTTCTTAGCCCAGTACGCCTCAATCTCACCTTTATTTTTGCGCTCAGTCCACTTGTCTAGCACAGTGCGATCTTCTTTATAATCGTAGAACGGCACTGAGTAGCCGCACGAGGTTTGCACCAAATCAACATCAAGCACAAACACCTGCCGCGAGCCAGGATGATCAGGAAACAGGCCGATTAGCTCGTCCCAATTTTCATCCAACTTATGAACCACTTGGGCTTCACCGTACAAACGCAAAATGTTAGCTGCGCCTTCAAACGCGCAGAACATCACCGTCATCCGGCCGTTTTGCTGCACATGGGCCGACGATTCATTGCCACTACCGGTCAGGTTCTGCCAAGCGATTTTGTTTGGGCCCAATACCCGCAACGAATCGCCACCTTTGGGCGACACATTGACCCGGCCTTCAACCCCGGCCGTGCCTACAAAATAGATTTTTTGCTTCCCAATAAAATCCTGCAAATCAGGTGTGATTTCGTCAAAAAATTTAGCCATAATATCTCGCAGAGCGGGTTGCAAGGAGCAAGTTGCATGTTGCAAACGCTGCTTTGGAACGTATTCCGCTCATATTTAGGTCCTAATAACCACATTAAAAAGCTGCCGACATTATTCGAAAATAGCTTTGAAATGACAACATGCCACCTTCAACCTGCAACTTGCTACACCAACGGTGTAATCTCTGGCACCAAATCTCCGTCAATGATCCGGATTTTTCCAGCCGTGATCGGCAGCGTAAAACGCCGATGGCCCGCACTTCCGGGATTAAAAAAGATGACGCCGTTCCGATGTTCAATTTTGGGAATGTGGGAGTGTCCGTAAATTACCATGCGAAACCCGGCCGCTTTGGGGTCAATTTGTAAATCACCAATGTCATGAATCACATAGATCGAATGACCTTGGTATTCCACAACTTCTGAGTGGGGCAAACTGGCTCCAAACTCACCGTAATCAACATTGCCGCGCACCACTTTAACCGGTGCGATTTTGCTTAGCTGATCCAAGATCTCTTGATGATTCACATCACCCGCATGAATGATAAGGTCGCATCCTTGTAAATGTTCAATTGCTTCCGGCCGGAGCAAGCCGTGCGTGTCTGAGATCACACCGATCATGGTTTCTGTCCGCCAAATACTGACAGCTCAAAAATTTTGAAATAGATGTCAGCATGGTCAAAGCCGATCTCTTTAAGCCACTGCACCTGCGTCTGCACATCGCGCAAAATATTGGCCTCTTTATCCGGCCGATCATAATAATCATGCTTGATCTGCTCAACCGATTTACCAGACCCTGTCGCACGTTCATATCCAATCATCGAATCAACAAACAGCTGATCGTGAATATTTTCAACGATTGGACTAGCCGACTTCACATGCTCGCTGTTTAAAAACACACCGCCCGGTCGCAGCAGGTCAAAAATCTCTTGATAGATGGCACGTTTCCGGCCGTCTGGCTGATAGTGGATCGAAAAGCCTGACACGATCAGGTCAAACGTTTGTCCCCCAACAGATTCAACCCATTGAGGATCGCCGTAATCAAGCTCAATCACTTGGAGCTGATTGGCAAAGTTGGCCATGCGTTCTTCGGCCGCAGTCAGCATCCCGGCCGAGAAGTCGATCAAGGTGCCCTGCGCATTGGGATATGCCTGCAAAATTTGATCCGCAAGAACCCCATCCCCACAGCCTAGATCGATGAAGTTGGTGACACCGTTTGGCAGCAACGTGCGAATCACACGCAACATCACGTCGATCTGTTCGTTCGCCATGGGGATCGCCCCACGGACTCCGGTTAGATAGTTTTTAACGAGCGTTTTGTCTTTCCAGACTACATCTTTTGTCATGAAAGTTCTCATTGGCAATTGCCTATTGTGCGTTGCCCATTGCCCATTTCAACCGACTTTAGTTAGCGAGTTTTGGGTTGGTTACTGAGGGTTCTGGCCGAGAATGGGCAATAATCAATGGACAATGCGCAATCGGCAATGATTAGCTAAAAAGCGACATTACCCAGCTGCCAATCCCCAAAAACCTTACCGCCGAAACCACAACCACCGCAATCAACACATACCGCACAAACTCAGCCCCACGTTCCATCGCCATGCGGGCCGCGATCCATGCCCCGGCCGCGTTTCCAATGGCCAGTAAAATGCCAATCGTCCAATCAACCTGATCGTTCATGACAAACACGGCAAGCGCCACAATGGTAAAGAGCATATTGATGACCAGCTTCACGGCGTTGGCCCGCACCAAGTTATAACCGGCACTCAAAACCAATCCTGCCAGTAAAAAGATGCCGACCCCGGCCTGAATAAAACCACCGTAGATGCCGATCAAGAAAAACGCGCCTAACTGGATCACAGACGGCCGGCCGTCAAATTGTTCGAGTGTCCCTTCGAGCCACCGTTTTGGGTTTACCAAAATCACGACCAGCATCACCACCATGATTACGCCCAGCACAATGCTGAGCACATCTTCATTCAGATCAGCCGCGATGCGTGCCCCTATAAACGAACCGATCATTGCTGGAGCCGCAAGCATCAAGCTTCCACGCCAGTCGATCAGCCCTTTTTGCTGAAAGCTATTGATTCCGGTTAGGTTTTGGAAAAGTACCCCCACCCGATTGCTTCCGTTGGCAATGTCGAGCGGAATGCCTAAAAAGGCCATGAGCGATAGCGTGATCAGCGATCCGCTACCCGCCAGTGTGTTGATAAAACCGGCCGCCAATCCCGCAAGAATCACGGCCGGGTACATCCAGAAGTCCATAAAGTATGAAGTAGCAAGTAAGAAGTATAAAGTACGAAGTGAGTACCCTACTTCTCACTTTCTACCTTTTACTTCACACTAAATATTAACCGCCGCAGTCCCTTCGCTGTCCGAATGGTCTTCACCGGCACCGTCTTTAAAGGCCAACATTTTGTTCAAAGCGCTGACATAAGCACGAGCAGATGCGACTACGATGTCGGTTGAGGCACCGTGGCCGCTGTATGAACGGACCGATTCCCGGCCGGTTTGTGGGTTAACCCGAGTGGTTGAATCTCCGTTGACCGGTTCGATGCGAATGGTCGCCTCGGCCTGGGCATCAAGCCCTTCGGTCACAGCGTTGATACCGTACTCGATCAGCTTGCCTTTCACACCAATCACGCGGCTGATCGCTTGATAAACCGCATCTACTGGGCCAGTGCCGATTGAGGCATCGCGATGTTCATTCCCTTCGCTATCACACAGACTAACCGTGGCGGTTGGGGTGGTGTTGTCACCGCAGGTCACCTGAATGTTGTTCAACTTCCAGATTTCTGGTGGCTGATAAATTTCATCCGCCACAATGGTGCGAATATCCGCATCGGTAATGACCTTTTTCTTGTCCGCCACTCGTTTTAAACGATCAACGGCCGAGCGTAACGCTTCTTTGCTCTCGATTTTGTAGCCAAGCTCTTCAATCCGTTTAGCAAATGCCGCTTTACCCGAGTGTTTGCCCAACACCAATTTTGAGGCGTTTAGGCCAACCGTCTCCGGCCGCATAATTTCATACGTCTCTTGATTTTGGAGCATTCCGTGCTGATGGATGCCTGACTCATGGGCAAAGGCATTGGCGCCCACAATCGATTTATTAGGTTGCACCACCATCCCCGTGTAGCTTGAAACCATTTGGCTTGTTTGGATGATTTGTGTGCTGTCGATATGGTGCTCAACTGGGAACTGATTCCCCCGTGTTTGGATCGCCATCACCACTTCTTCGAGGGACGTATTGCCCGCGCGTTCACCAATCCCGTTAATGGTGACTTCAACCTGGCGAGCTCCAGCCTGTACGGCCGCCAATGTATTCGCGGTCGCCATACCCAAGTCGTCGTGACAGTGTACGGACCAAACGACTTTGTCAGCACCGGGAGTATTGTCGATCAAATATTTGATCAGCCCTGCATACTCATCAGGGGTGCGATACCCAACCGTGTCAGGAATGTTCAACGTCGTCGCTCCAGCTTTGATCACTTCGGTCAAAACCTGCACCAAGAAATCTGGATCTGAACGAGCGGCGTCTTCTGGTGAGAACTCAATGTCATCACACAGGCTTTTGGCAAACGTAACCGCCTCAATCGCCTGCTCTAAACACTCTTCACGGTCAATTTTAAATTTATATTTTAGATGGATGTCACTCGTCGCAATAAACGTGTGGATGCGGTGTTTGGGTGCCGCCTTCACAGCGTCATACGCCCGTTGAATATCCTCTTTGCTACTGCGAGAGAGTCCCGCAATCGTCATCGGTTCGCCGCTGGTGCGCCCTTCCATTAAAGGACCAACCTCTTCCGCAATGCGACGCACCGCTTCAAAGTCCCCTGGAGACGCAATTGGAAAACCAGCTTCGCAGACATCAACCCCGAGTCGTGATAGCTGACGTGCGATTTCTAGTTTTTCTTCAACGTTAAGGGTCGCACCTGGCGACTGTTCCCCGTCACGCAGGGTCGTATCAAAAATAATTAATCTTTCTTTGCTATCACTCATTGGGTTACCTCCGGTACAGCTTAATCAGCGTATCAGCACACTCGCTTCGCTCGTTTGTCAGCATTTCAGCTTTATCGCCTAACGAAACTAATTTCGTCATGGTGTAAAAGCTGAAATGCTGATTAGCTGAAAGCGAAGCGTACTGACTGGCTAGCTAGCTTTGTTTAATTTCCTTGTTGTCCAAGAACGGCATCATCTCGCGCAATTGAGATC
>JAHDEN010000242.1 GCA_020628815.1 Chloroflexota bacterium
GCGGCTTGAAAAAGGGTATCTGGCGTGGAAGGCTGAGATTATGAGTGAAGTCACGCCGCTGGAAGCTGGCCTCGGCCGGTTTGTCCGGTTTGATAAAGGTGACTTTATCGGCCGTGAGGCGCTGCTCAAGCAAAGTGAAGGTGAACTGCCCAAAACGCTGGTCACGATGATCGTAAACAACGACATCGCCCCGGCCCATGAAGGTGATCCGGTCTATTCAGGTGATGATTTGATCGGGGTGGTCACGTCGGGCGGCTACGGCCACACGGTGGGTAAAAATATCGCGCTGGCGTATGTGGATACCCCCTACTCTGAGTTAGGCACGAAGCTTGAGATTGAGATTATCGGGACTAGATCTCCGGCCGAGATTGTGGCTTCGCCGATCTTTGATCCAGAGCATGTCCGGCCGCGCGGTTAATCACCCCGTCTTTGCCCCATACTTCCAAGTCAGTTAAAAATACTAGTGATTTGACAGCGATAGCTAGTATTTTTAACTGACACCCATATGATCGAAAAGATTCAAGAGCTGTACATACTTTTTCTCTTTAACCAACTTCGTGATGTAGCAGGCTTAAGGGCTCATAAACAGAGAGAGCAACAACTTTCCAACCGGCTTGTCAAAATAGGTGTCCCGGCCGGAGTTTGTTTGAGTTGGTACTGTGGCAAAAGCCAAGAGGAGCTTGCCAAGTCTAAAATTGCACATCAAATTATTAATTCAATTGGGGAGCCGATGGTTGAGCCTTTGATCGATTTGCTAGACCATAAAGATCCAGATATTCAGATTGGGGCAATCTATGCGTTTTTAGGATTTTTAAAAGACCCTCGAATTGTAGACCCACTGTTAAAGTGTTTATCTAGCCGCCTGCCAGAGATTCGAAAATCAGCCATAACCATTTTGCAATTCACTCGAAACGACAAAATCATAAAACCTGCCATCGATCTTTTAGCAGATGAACATAGTGAGGTTCGTGCAAAAGCTGCCAAAGCCCTCTATTGGTTTAAATCTAGCGCCTCAGTAGAACCTCTTTTGAGTCGATTAACCGATCCAAATGAGGATAAACGAGTCCGAATAGAGGCGGTTTCTGCCGTTGGACAGACAAAGGACTCGAGAGCCGTTGACCCTTTAATTGAGCTTTTATCCCACAAGGAGTGGGAACTTCGTGCGAGAGCTGCGTTGGCTCTTAGCCAAATTGGTGATCGACGCGCTTTACCATTAATTCGAGCAATGTTGAAAGACAAAAACAAAAAAGTGCGAAAAGATGTGAAGTATGCACTTGCCAATTATGACAGCGATCGAAGAAAAGATGGGGCTGATTATTTGACATGAGCGACCGCGCAGTTGAATTGCCTCAACCAAAAACAAAAAGGCCGGATTTCCACTTTAAGAAATCCGGCCTTTTTGTTTTTAGTTATTTTTAAAACTTAGGTTTTGGCAATGATAAAGACAAGTTTATGATCATTCTCATCGTACACCTTCCATGAAAGATGTTGAATATCAAACCCGGCCCGTTCAAAAACCCGTTTGTAGTTATGAGAAAATGATCGTTCGTTTCCGTACGGCCGAGACTCTAAATCCTTTTCGTAATCAAAGTCGATATCATTGGGCTCAATCGCGACAAAAACGGCCGGGCCTTGACCCATAATCATTTGGAAAAATGCGAGCAGTCTCTCTTGTGTAAAATATTCAAGTACACCACGAGATGTCACATAAATCGTGTCAGGAACCCCGTTTTCATTTACCCAATCAAAACCATCGGCCGCTACAAATTTAACCGAGTGTCGCGTCAAGCGTTTATTGTTGGC
Organism: Chloroflexota bacterium; assembly: GCA_020628815.1. Lineage (GTDB taxonomy): Bacteria > Chloroflexota > Anaerolineae > Promineifilales > Promineifilaceae > WTJY01. The sequence continues at coordinate 1,804 of JAHDEN010000242.1, forward strand.
TTGCGTCTGCTTGGGGCTTAAATCAATCCCATAAAATTCTTCGATCTGTGGGAATTTTTCTGCCAAATACATCAGCACATCCCCATTGCCTGTACCGATCTCAACCAGTCGTTTGTATGAATGGGTATCACCCAGCTGATCCTTCAGATGATCAAACACAAACGAACAATCGGGCAGAAAAACCGACTGGAAATTATCGTCGGTTAAATTAAAGTAATCGTCTCCACGGTTGAGCCAATAATTTTTATGCAGCTCTGAAAGTTCAGAATAATCTTCCTGCTCTTCAACTTTTGCCAAAATAGCCGCACGCATTAAGCGTTCTCTTTTTGACATTTTATCTTGAATAACAAGGGTCATACCCGCTTGTTTTAGGTGATCGGCTTTCTGCGGGAAAAGTTTAATCAGCAGGTTTCCCAGCATAAGTTTAAGAGAGCGAGACGGAGTCGATATGGTCATAATGTTGGTGTTATTGGGGGGTTGCACAAGCTAAGTTAGTATCAGACAAGCTTAAAAGGATAAACTTTGCATTCAGCTTAAGCCCCTGCGAAAAGGTATTAAACAGTGCTAACAAAGAACAAAAGTCTAAACGACCTTTTCAATATTAGATGTTTATTTAGCCACAATCACCTATCTATTTTTATTACGGAAAATAATATTAGGACCAATGTCTCAGTCTTAGTTGGCAAGATTCTTATGGGTCAGGTTATTTTTTGCAATTTATTGGGATTTAGCTGGCTAAAAATACGGGTGATTTTGCCATTTTCAATGTGAAACATAATCACACTATAAGGCTCTCCATCAAGTGATATTAAAACGGCCGGCCGGCCGTTTACATGTGTAAAACCAGACGTATATCCCTCGCCCGCCTGCTTCATCAACCCCAAGAAAAAGCGAGCCACACGGTCTGCCCCAAAAATCGGTTTGAGTGCCGCTTTCCGCACCCCACCCCCATCAGAGTACTCAACAACATCCTCAGCCAAGAGCGTCAACAATCCATCCATCGAGCCGCTCACGCAAGCCATCGAAAAGTGAGCCAAAATCTGCTCATGTTCGGCCGGGTTTGTATCAAACTTCGGCCGATCTGCACCCAGCCCGCTTTTAGCCCTGCGCAACAGCTGACGACATGCAGGCTCATTCTTCTCTACAATTTCGGCGATGGTTTTATAGTCGTAATCAAACACTTCGCGGAGCAAAAAGACCGCGCGCTCGGCCGGAGTGAGCCGTTCAAGCATGTGTAAAAAGGCAAACGACAAAGAGTCTGCAAGCTCGATCGTTTGGTCTGGCGAGCCCAATCCCGCCAAACCGGCCGACTTGCTGGTAACCAGCGGCTCTGGCAGCCACTCCCCCACGTAGTGCTCCCGCTTGGTTTTTGCCGATTTTAAATGATCAAGACAGAGTCGAGTTACCGTTTTAGCCAAAAACGCTTTGGGGTTCTGCACGGCCGATTGGTCGGTACGATCCCATCTCAGCCATGCCTCCTGCACCATATCTTCCGCCTCCATCACGCTGCCTAACATCCGATAGGCGATGGCAAAGAGGTAGGGGCGGAGTGAGTCAAACGTCTCCATTTTTCTAGGTTCACTTTTAAGTAAAAAGTACGAAGTAAGAAGCGAGGAGAACTCAACTTCACACTTTATACTTATCACTTCATGACTGCCGCACCGGCACCGGGCAAAACGCCCCTTCACTGGTAAACCCATCTGACCCGATCAAGAGCGCATGGTTAAAGCGTGCTCGGTAATTCTCACGGGCGATAATGGCGGTTAGTTCCACAATCTGCTTGTCATCAAAATGGCTTTTGAGTTCAGCAAACAGCTCGTCCGACACATTAACCGGTACATCTGTCATCCGGTCAGCATACCTAATTGCAGCACGTTCGGCCGCATTAAAATGTTCGCTTGTTTCGTAATCGGCTAAGTTGTAAATCTGTTCTTCATTTAAATTGTCATCTCTGCCACCGGCAGTCGTAATGTCAATTCAAAATGGGCAGCCGACTCGGGTTGCTACACGCATTTCGGCCAAATGAAAAATGTGCTTAGGCAACGCTTTGATCATATCGTGAGACAAATCCATTTGGCCAGTGCCCCACTGCACAGCAGGGCTAAGCGATTGGACATAAACGGGCGTAACCACTTTGCCCAGCTTCATCTTGCTACCAATCCGTGTCATCCATGCAATTAAACCGCCCCCGGTTTTAATTCCTTCGATTCTGCTCATCGGTTTCTCCTGTGTAATCAGAATTCACTAAAACTATCATAAACCATAGACGAGCAGTTTTTTCTATTTGTGACAAACCCGTACACGAATACGATAAAACTCAAAACCACGCAGGTAAATGAAGCTATAATTGCGTGTGACATTTAAAGCCAGTCGGTTGGCCGACTGGCTTTTTACTTTTTAGGATAACGCGCGCCCATGACCCAAACTCCAATCAAAGAAACCCGATCCCTAAATATGCAGGTGCTCGCCATTGCTACCCCTTTGGTGCTGCAAAACATGGCGCAAACGATGCTCGGCGTGATAGACACATGGTTTATCTCATCTATCGGCACCGAAGCGATTGCAGCTCTTGGCCTTGCAGGGGTAATCTTTTTCACCTTCTACGTCTTTTACCGCAACTCGCTCAACGCCTTGGTCGCATTTATCGGCCGGGCCCACGGATCGGGTGACAACAAAAAGATCGGTGAAATTGTATGGCGTGGCTTTGCCGTCGTGGGGCTTCTTTCGCTCTCAGTTTTGGTCTTGCCATGGTTTTTTACGTGGATCATGGGGATCGCAGCCCCGGCCGATAGCGGCCGTGTGGCTGAATATGGGGCGCTCTACATGCGCATTCGCTCTACCGAAATCCCTATCGCCATGTTTAACGCCGTCGGCTGGGCATTTCTTGTCGGCCGGGGCGATTCCCGCACCCCCATGTTCATGATGTGGGCCATGGTCGCAGTCAATATTTTGTTGGATTGGATTATGGTGCCCGGAAACTTAGGCGTTCCTGCATTGGGTGTTGCCGGAGCAGCCTGGGCCACCGTGCTCGCCAACCTGTTTAATCTTGTGGTGACATCGCTCATTCTGTGGTCGCCTAAAAATCGAGCCACATTCGACACCGGCCGCCCCCGGCTGTCTAACTGGTCCGACATTCGGCGAGTAATTGAGATCGGTCTTCCGGCCGGATTTGGCGACTTTATCGAGATCGGATCGTTCAGCGTTTTCTTCGCTTTTATCGGCAGTTTAGGCACTCAAGCGCTGGCCGCCAACCAAATCGCGGTGCAGTACATGAGCATCTCGTTTACGTTTGGATTGGCGATTAGCATGGCCGCCTCTACCCTTGTCTCTCAGTTTGTGGGGGCTGGCGACCCATCCACGGCCGAAAAAGCCGCCTACCGTGCGCTAGCCATCGGCATGGGGGGGATGGGGTTGATCGGGCTGACCTATATCATCGCCCCAGAGGTTTTGATGAGTGTATTTACAGACGATCAAACGGTCATTTCGGCCGGGGTAGCCATTTTGAGCATCATCGCCATCTATCAAATTTTTGATGGGGCGGGCATTGTTCTGTCCGGTGCGCTGATGGGGGGTGGTGACACCACGTTCACCATGATCACACGACTCATTCTGGCATGGGGCTTCTTTTTGCCGATGGCATGGCTCGCCATTTTCCGGCTCGACAGTGGCGTAACCGGAGCCTGGATCACCGCTTTAATCTATCTCTCCACATTGGCCGTTGTTTACTTCTTACGCTTCCGTGGGGGCAAGTGGAAAGAAATTGAGCTGAGTTAACTCGGCGTGCGACAGAGATTTGTAGGGACGAAAGGAGCGGCGGCAACTCCTGCTTTGAACTAATCAATTTCGATCCCGCTCCTTACGTCCTGTGCTCAATATAATTGCCCTCTTGCCACAGAATGAATTCTGCGACTAAAAAAGAAGCCTGTTTTTAACAGGCTAAAAATATCGATTTTAAACATGATTCATCATGCTTCTTGACTAGTTGTGGGATTCATCCCGTAGGCAACCTACCCCAAACCTTTCCGTAAGAAAATCTTTGAGCCTTAATCTCCCATTACATCCGCATGTTAATTTAAAACCGCTGACAAGTAAGGAGCGGTACCAGCATGCTTAAAAAAATAATTTTGACAGTTGTCCCACTAATTGTGGTGATGGGGCTGATCGGGTACGTTTTTTTCAACGAATCCGATCGAATGGAAACGTTTCAGGAAAAACAAGAGGCTGAGTTTATCGAGCAGGGCGCCCTTGTTTATGCAGATAAATGTGCCACGTGCCACGGCACAATGGGGAAAGCGAATCTCTGTTACACAACAGATGGCCAGCAAATCGGATGCAGTGGTCGGCCGTTAAACACACCGGACCTGCTGTGCGGCGACCCGAGCCCACGTTTAGCGGCTGTTGAATGGAAAAGTACAACGGAAGAATACATTCGCGGAATCACAACCATCGGCCGATCAGAAAAAGGGATGCCGGCTTATGGCAAAGAGTTTATCTACGAAGAAGAACGTGGGCTGAGCAAGCAACAAATCGATGATGTGACCGATTACATCCTAAACTATGCCAGCAGAGATTTTGCATGTGATCCCCCGGCACTTTCAATAGTGCCTTGGAGCCAGCAAGTTTCTGACCTTCCGGCCGGTGATCCAATCAGCGGAGAACAACATTTCCATGTCACCTACGGCTGTAGCGCTTGTCACGGCGACCCGAACTTTGAAGGCTCAAGCGCTGTCGGCCCGTGGTCGGGCAACTTCAAACATTTAGACAATCGCAAAGCTGACTATTTGGCGGCCGATTATGTGTATGAATCAATCTTAAACCCAAGTGAATATATTTCACCCGATTGTCCGGCTGGCCCATGTGCCGGCCCACCCAGCGCCATGCCACCTAGCTTTTCTGTCCGTATGTCACAACAAGATTTAGCAGACATTATGGCGTTTTTAGGCGTTGATCCGCAACAAAGCAGTGGCATCGAAATACAAGACTGAATTAACCCACCGCCCTAAACCTTCGTAGGGGCGAAAGGACCGGCGGCAACTCCCACGTTGAACGAATCAACTTTGTTCCCGGTCCTTACGTCCTTTGTTCCCGGTCCTTACGTCCCCCGCCCCACCACAAACTAACCATCACACCTAAAACAAAACGGCCCCACCAGAAAGTCTGGCGGGGCCGTTAACGCAACCAAGCAAAGCTTGACTACGGATAAAAGTCAAATTGGCTACCGGTTAGGAGTAGTAACGATGTCGCCAGCAATAATCGCTTCGCGTACATCTTCCAAACCTGGGATCTCAACGGTTGGTGTTGTGATTCCAACACCGTCATTGGCAAGCGTTCCAACCCAAGTACCACCAACAAACTCACCCTTGATAATCTCTTCGGTTCCGCTAACAACAGCGGTGTCAAGACGTTTGAGGGTAGACATGAAGATCACGTCTGCGAATTCTGGAAGTACAGCAGCGAAGTCACTATCCACACCGATAACCCATGCGCCACCACGTTCTTGAACGGATGATGCGGTACCGATGTTAGCAGCGCCAGCTAATGGGAAGATCACGTCTGCGCCTTCGTCCATGAGTGATTCAGCAAATGCACGGCCGTCGTCGGTTGATTCAAAGTTGCCGGTGAACAAGCCATCAGCTGCTTCTACATCCCAACCCAGAACTTGTACGTCTGTGCCGTTTTGCTCGTTGAAGTAGTTCACACCCAACACATAACCATCCATGAAGTCGGTTACAGGAGGAATGTTGATACCACCGTAGGTGCCGACGATGCCGGTTTCCGTGACGCTAGCAGCCGCATAACCGGCCAAGAATGCGTTTTGGTTACTAGCAAATACAACACCTTGAACGTTGTCGAATGCTGGATCATAAGCGAAGTCCAGAATCATGAAGTTTTGATCAGGATTTGCTTCGGCCGCAGCTGCGGTCGCATCGCCCAACAAGAAACCAACCGTTACGATCAAGTCACAACCATCGTCGATGAATGCGCCAATGTTCTTTTCGTAGTCAGTTTGTTGTTGTGATTCGAGGAATTTCCCTTCTACACCAAACATGTCAACAGCGTTCTCAACACCCAACCATGCGGTTGCGTTAAACGATTTGTCGTCGATACCACCAACGTCGGTGATTTGACAAACTTTGGTGTCTGAACCGTCAGCCATCATGGCATCGTCTTCCATCATAGCCTCTTGGCCAGGTTTGGTAGCGATGCTGCCAGCAATGATGCCGTCGATCAAGCCGTCTAGGCCGTCTACAGCGACAACTGGATCAGTGATGCCTACGCCGTCGTTCTCAAGCGTACCGATCCACAAGCCACCTTCGAAGG
>JAHDEN010000037.1 GCA_020628815.1 Chloroflexota bacterium
CAATCGGGTTGGGTTTGCGGGCATCGTCCCACCGGCCGGGGATGAGCTTGTCTGTGAAGATACCCAGTGCGCGCATTTTTGTTTCAGAGTCATCAATGATTTTGCCGGTGCCGTACATGATGGCCGAGCGATAGTTCATTGAATGGTGCATCGAACTGCGGGCTAAAACCAATCCATCCAAATGGGTAACGGTGATCGAAATCTCGTTTCCGGCCGCGATGTGCATCATCATCCGGCTTTTGCTGCTGCCGTGGAGCAAAAGCTTATCTCCGTCACGGGCTAAGATCGTGGGGATCACAATCGCCCGGCCGTGATCGACAAAGCCAACGTGGCAAATTAGCGACGCATCCACGATTGGATAAATCGTTTCTGCATCATACTTACCCCGATCCGGCATCCGTTTGACCCGGTTTAAATTTGTTTTCTCAAATACTTTTTCTGACATATTCAACTCCTCATGGGTTGATTGAACCCATTAAAAATTCAGAATTAATTATTCCTTATTGTTTATTTATTCGTTTTTCTATAGGCATCTTTCAATGCCAATTTCCCATCTACAAAGTGGAAAACATCAATACCTTTTATGGCCGTTATCGTCCCATCTTCAGCGATTTCATCGTACCCCCATTCAGAAAACACATAGTCGCCAGAAATCCATTTGTTTCCACCCCGCTGTTCTCCACCAGACTCATATTCGATGATTTCAGCAAAGCCACGGCGTACTTCTTCTGTTCCACGGTAGGTGGTTCCAGGCTCAGGGCCAACTGATGCGGCATAGACACAGTCTTCGGTCATAAGTGCCATCAGTCCGTCGAGATCACCCCGACCCCATGCGGCACCAAATTCAGTTAGTAAATCTAATTTTTCTTGATCTGTCATCATCATTTAGACCAGACCGGTTTTTAAAACCGGTCTGGTCTTCGCTACGCATCTACACTCAAAAGTTCATATGGATGTTGCCATCCATCCAGTTGTTTTAGCCGATTTAACCAATATTCGACATGATTAGGAACTGGCACTTCAGCCTCATCTGCAAAAAAGAGATAGCCACTGAGCGAAAAGTCAGCAATGGTTAGCCTGTCGCCTAAAATAAACGGCCGGCCGTCGCTCAGCTCTTTATCGATCACACCCACATCATGCAGATAGCGAGCATAGAGCCAATCCCAGGCTCCTTGGGTCAGTCGCGAGCTTTCAAATTTCTTGCTGGCGCGCAGTTGGGGCAAACACATGCCGATTTTGTTTGCTTCCCAAAACAGCCACTCGATGCAACGTTGAAGCATGATGTCTGACTCGCCACCAAATATCTGATGCTTTTGTGCGATGTATAGCAAAATCCCGTCTGACTGAATGAGATTGTTATCGCCATCAATTAAGAGCGGTACTTCACAGTGTTTTGAGCAAGCGACAAGCTCTGGTTGGCGTTGGCTCCGGTCGCTCCAAATATCAACCACCTCATAGTCGTGATCGATGTTGCCTGCCTCGAGGCAGAATTTAACTTTAAATGCGTGTCCCGAATCGGGATGTCCGTATAACTTCATATTGGCAACTCTTTGTGTAGGGGGCGACGCCGTCGGTCTGATATTTCAACCGAAGAAATCAAGGCTCGTTCCGACGGCGTCGCCCCCTACGGTTTTAGTGGTACATCGGGTACCCAAACATATCCTTCAAAATCAACAATAAAACATTCGCGCAACCCATGATCAGGCTGGTCGCGGGTCGGGTCTAAAATCTCACACCCCATTTCTCGGGCGATGGCCTCGGCCGCATCTGGGTCCCGGCCGTGGAGCCGAAATTCTGCACCCCGCCCCCGCTTGATCTCACCCGCAATGTAGCCGGTTAGCGGGTGCTTGTCATAGGTGTGGTCTGAGTGGATCATCCACTGCTGACCGTGCCACGAGACAATTGTGATGTCTGGGTCCGAGTAGACAATGTCTACTCCCAATACCTCTTTGTGGAATTGGACCGCTTTGTCCATGTCCCGCACTTGAATATTGATCATCATCCCGGTCTGGGTTTTCCCGTATTCGTCGGGAGGCATAAATGGGTCACCAACTCGTTTTTTCATTTTTTGCTTCCTGCACTGAGCTTGTCGATGTGTTGGCTGTTAGCGGTTAGCTATCAGCTTTTTCTCAGATTGATACTTGGTTTCAGTGAGGTTGATTTTAGCCTAGATTGGTTTTGTCACAATAGCCAATTTTGACAAAAGTGAGCATACCAATGTAACCTTAGTGACAAGTTTAAAGTTTGAAGTAGAAAGTCGAAAGTGGGATTCGCACTTCATACTTAAGACTTCTTACTTCATACTTTTATGGCTAGATCAGCTTCTTTCACACAAATTTCTGGAATAAAAATAACCCGAGAGTCGGCCGAGCCGATGCACCGCCAACTGTATAGCAATCTGCGGAGCATGATTCTGTCGGGCCAGCTCCCGGCCGGTTCACGCTTGCCGCCCACTCGCATTTTGTGTGACGAGCTTGAAATCTCGCGCAGTACGGTGGTCGAGGCGGTGGCCCAGCTCACGGCCGAAGGGTACGTGGTGGGGCAAACGGGGCGTGGGACGTTTGTGTGCGAGACGCTGCCAGAACAGGTTTTACAGTCGGCCGGAACCAATATCGCAATCGAAAGCGATCCGCTCCAGACCCCCATCATCTTGTCTGAACGGGGGAAGTTGCTGACGGCCGGAACCGTGCATCCTGATGCGACCCCTCGGCCGTTTTTGCCCGGTTTGCCGGACACGAAAGAGTTCCCGTTTAAGCATTGGTGGCGCTTGGTGGGTCGATATTGGAAAAATCCACCGGCCGCATTGGGATACGATTCAGGAGCCGGATATTACCCACTGCGAGAGGCGATTGCAGATCATGTGCGGCTGTCACGCCGAGTAAAATGCACGGCCGAACAGGTGATCATTACGGCCGGAGCGCAGCAAGCGTTGTTTATGTGCGCCCATCTTTTTGCCAGCAGTGGGGATCAAATTTGGGTCGAGAACCCGGGTTATGGTGGGGCGCACGCCGCCTTTTCAACGACCCAGCTTGATCTGGTGCCGATACCGGTTGACAGTGGCGGGATCGATGTCGAGGTTGGGATTCGGCTGGCACCCAATGCCAAGTTGGCCTATGTGACCCCATCCCACCAATACCCGGCCGGAGGCACGCTGGATTTGACCCGCCGCCTGCGCCTGCTTGAATGGGCCAACGAGGTCAACGGGCTGATTTTGGAAGATGATTATGACAGTGAATATCGGTACACGGGGCATCCACTCGAGTCGCTTCAGGGGTTGGATCAAAACGGCCGGGTGATCTACATCGGCACCTTTAGCAAAACGATTTTTCCCGGGCTGCGTTTAGGCTATGTCATTGTCCCCAAAGGGTTGGAAGAGACGTTTGCCAAGGCTAGATATAACCTGGATCGTGGCTCTGAAAGGGTGACCCAAATGGCGCTTAACGATTTTATGCGCGAGGGGCATTTTAGCCGTCATGTGCGCCGCATGCGGCTGCTGTATGCCAAGCGTCAGCAGGTGTTTGTCGACGCGATTCGGGAGCACTGTGGCGACTGGCTGGAGGTGGCTCCGGCCCCGGCTGGGTTGCATTTGGTGGGATGGCTTCCGCCCGGTGTGGACGATGCTCGGGTTGCAGCTACGTTTGCCAAAAAAGAGGTGTTTACGCCGCCGCTCTCAACCTATAGCCTGACACCACTGGAGCGAGGCGGTTTGGTGATGGGGTATGCGGGTGTGTCAGAAGATGAGATTATGTCGGCCGTTGAGCTGATGGGGAAAATAGGTTCGAAATTATCGTTTTCATGACACAGAACTTGTTGTAGGGGCATTTGCCCCAACTAATGCATTTCCGCGCGAGACATTCGTAGTACGTTGTGAGCATTTTCCTAATGTTCTCTTGCGAATGTCGTAGCCCAACAGGATTTCGCGTAGGGGCTACGACAATTTAATGGCAAAACTTTCGAAATTTAGAAAATCCCATAAATTGTCTCGCCCCGGAATGGGGATAATGAGATAAAAACGCACAAAGTATTGTTCCAACTAATGCATTTCTGTATACGTTTTTGGTCTGCGAATCGTAATTTGTTGTCATTCCGGGGGCGAGACATTCGCTGAAATTTGATGGCAATTGCAATTTTCGCCTGTGCGAATGTCGTAGCCCCAACAGGATTTCACCCAAAATCACGGCGTAACAGCCGCATCCCGTTGAGCGTAACCAAAATCGAAGTGCCTACATCCGCCAAAATCGCCATCCACATAGAGCCGGTGCCGACTAAGACGAGCAGTAAAAAGACAAATTTAGTTGCCAGAGAAAAGATGATGTTGGCTCGAATCGTTTGCATCGCGGCGCGTGACAATCGAACCAAATAGGGGAGCCCTTTCAAGGAATCACCCATGAGGCTGATATCGGCCGTTTCCATCGCTTGGGCCGTATTGCCGATGGCGATACCCACATCGGCCGTGGCCAAGGCGGGGGCATCGTTGATGCCGTCACCCACCATCGCGACGGGACCGTATTTTTCGCTTAAAGCCTCGATGGCTGATACTTTATTCTCAGGCAAACAGTTGGCCCGAAACTCGGTCACACCTACCGCGTCAGACACCTGTGCGGCCGTCTGCTCGTTGTCACCCGTTAGCATCACAAGGTGATCAAACCCGGCCGTTTTTAGCTCGGCGACGGCCGCCTGGCTCGATGGGCGAACCGCATCAGCCACGGCGATAAACCCTTGATATTTTGCATCTTGGCTGATCAGCATTGTAGTCAACCCTTGCCCGTCCATCTCCGCCACGCTGGCACAAAATTGCTCATGCGGCACGTTTTGATCAAAGTAGCGATGGCTGCCAATGACCACGTCGGTGCCGTTGATCTGACCCGTAACACCCCGGCCGGTGAGAGATCGTACATTTTGGGCCTGCTGATTATCCGCAACACCGTGAGTCGTGGCAGAAGCCATCACCGCAAGGGCCAACGGATGTTCGCTGCGGGCTTCAACCGCGCTGGCCAGAGCGAGTAAATCTTGGCACGGTTCACATGGTTCTGGGTCAAGGCCTTGACCCGAATTTAAGCAGTCGGCCGCCTGGAACTTCACGACGGTTGGTTCTCCTTTGGTGAGTGTGCCGGTTTTATCAAACGCAATCGCCTTGACCTGAGCCATCGCCTCGACAAACGCACCCCCTTTGATCAAAATGCCGTTCCGCGCCCCGTTGCTGATGGCGCTGACAATGCTGACCGGGGTGCTAATAACCAGTGCACAGGGGCAAGCAACCACGAGCAGGGTTAAGGCTCGGTACAGCCAGCCGGTTGTTTCAGGGGATGGGTTGAAAAATGGGGCACCCCACAAGAGTGGCGGAACAATCGCCACAAGAGCGGCAAACACAACCACGGCCGGGGTGTACCACGCCGCAAAGCGGTCAACCAGCCGTTGGGCCGGTGAGCGTTTGTCCTGCGCCTCTTCAACCATTTTGATCAGCCGGGCAATCGTGTTGTCGGCCGCCAGATGGGTTACCTCGATCTCCAGCACCCCTTCTCCGTTGATTGAGCTGGCAAACACGTCGCTTCCAATCTCTTTTTCGATGAGTCTGCTTTCACCCGTAATCGGTGCCTGATTCACGGCCGACTCGCCAGCCAAAACCAACCCATCCATCGGGATGCGCTCACCCGGTTTAACTAAAATCGTGTCGCCAACGCGTAGCTTGCTGATTTTTACCGTTTCTGTTTGATGATTGGGTAAAAGTCGCTCAGCCTCGGCCGGAGCCACCGACATAAGCGACCGAATCGAGTTGCGCGCACGCTCGGCCGTGTACCCTTCCAGTGCCTCGCCAATCACAAACAGCACCATGACCACACCCGCCTCGGTGTATTCGCCGATAATCACCGCACCCACGGCCGCAATCGTCATCAGCACATTAATGTTCACCTCTCGGCCGATGGTCAGTGCACGCCAGCCGGAGCGGGCAACGGGCCATCCGGCCAAGGCCAATGCGGCAACAGATGCGGCATCGAGCAGTGGGCTTTCAAATCCTAATCCCGGCAAAAATTCATGCAGGATGAGGCCGGGCAGGATCAAGATCGTGGCCAAAATCGCCATGCGCGTTTCCGGCCGTTGCCACATAAACTGCAAAAAATTTCTCTCTTCGATTTTTACTGGCGGTTCCTCATCGCTCCCGTTTGCATCTGCTTTTTCTTCGGCACCAAATCCTAGCTGTTCAACCCGCTTAACGATTTCGGCCGTCGGCGTGGACCCAGAGACACGGAGAGTCTCGCTTGAAAAGCTTACTTCACATAGATCAATGCCATCTAATTTAGATACGCCATTTTCAACCGTTCGGCCGCATCCGGCACAGTCCATGCCGCTGATTTTGAATGTTTGGGTGGTGCTCATCGTTTCATCCTTCCAGTTTTTTGTTTGATGGGCAGATTATAAACCTTGAACCTAAGTTTAATGTCAAGGGGTAACTTTTACTTAACTCGTTCTGCATGGTCATCAGCTACCTACTGGGTATAATGAATGACTAAAAATATCGGGGGCTAAAGGCGTTATTTATGAAATCTTTTCCGCACAAATTATTGTTTTTCGCACTATTCGCAGTTGGATTGCTCGGTGCACTCCCGGCCAATGCATTTGGGGGCGAAATTGTCGCCCGGGCGGTGACACACCAAAGTACGTCTGAAATTTTGCAATATGTGATCGGGGCGATTGTGGGAGCCGGGTTGCTGGCAGGTTTGGCCGCATTTATGTTTTCTCCCCGGCCGTCTAACACGGTTTTAGCCGGGTTGGCTCTGGCTGGGGCGACCGGCATGATTCACTTAATGATGGGTTTCATTTGGGGCAGCAATCTGTTTGTGTTGAACGGGATCGGCTTTTTTGGATTAGCCATATTTTGGGCGTTGCCAACAGAGCTTTTTCCTCGGCAGAAAACAGTTACGGCCGTGGCTCTGGCCATATATACGCTTGTCACAATTGGGGCCTACTTGGTCGATCACATCGGTGATCACTTTGATTTTCTGGGGATTTTCGCCAAGGTGATTGAGGTTGCTTTGCTGATCGTCATCGGCATGACTCTGTTTCGTTCAGACTCGACTAGCTGATACGGGGGAAAGAGATCAAGCCAGCTGTTTGTGAGAGCCGTCACACGTCGGCATTCGCTTTGAAAGCCCGCAGACACAGTCATGGATTCCTTTGCCATCAAAGATGCGATCCATGTATTTCTCGATGCGGGCGGTGCGGGTTTTTGATTGCTTGGGAGCCGCAAAGTTTAGCAGGTAGCCTCGTTGCCGGCCGGGCGTGAGCTGGTAAAACGCCTCTTTAAACTCCGGCATTTCGATAAAAATTTGCTGGAGTTCGTCTAGAACGTCAAACTCATCTGTCTTTTTCATCGCGACCTGCAGCCCGGTTTTTTCGATCTCAATCGCCTCTTGCACATACGCTTTGATGACGGGTGTCAGTTCAATAATTTCTTCGACACGAGTGAATTTAAATATGCGGGATGATTGGGAGTTCTGGCCCGGAGCTACAAGCATTTTGTTGGGATCTTTGAGTAAAACCCCTTTGAAAAAGCTGAGGGCGCAGTAGTTCTTAAACGGACTGATGATTGCAACGTTTTTATTTTCAAACGTGTAGCACGGCTGCTTCCATTTCCACTCCTCGGTAAGCCCCGCGTCTAACACAATCTGCCTCAATTGCATCAATTCTTTTTGCCACTGCTGTAGGTTGGCTAAATAAGCATCTACATTTGCATTCATAGCTTAATCATACTGATTCTTCGGCCAATGCCAAAAATAGCCGAGCAAATAAAAAGCTGTTTTCCCCTTTGGCTGTCAGCAAAAATCCCTCGGTGCTATGGGCTACTTCCGGCCGGAGTTCCGCATGCACCTCACAATCTGCCTCAAGATCAGCCAGCTGGTCCATCGCTTTTCGTACAGCTTCGTCTTTGCTGATGACCAAAATTTTATACAGATCTTCTTCTTGCCAAATATGGACATGTTGCCCCCTGAGCTGATCGATGAGTTTTTTGCCGTCGGCCGATGTAAGCACGCACCCATGTTGTTGCAAAAGCTGCTCAAAAGCCAAATGGCTGGCCGGTTCGGCTTCAGGGTGGGGGCAAATGCGTTCAACTAATTCACCAAAGGCACTTTCTTGGTCCTCGTGGCCGTGATGCTCATGTTGATAGAGATCTTGTAGGAAGTGGGTTAGCTCGTGGCGCAAAATCAGCTTTTGGGTGACTTCTTTTTCAAGGGCGAAAAAACGCTTTTCGGCCGCATCGATGAGCATGTCGTTGCTCAAGCTGCCATCTGCCAAATTTTTGATAAATAGCTTGATGTCAGCCAGTGCAAAGCCGACCCGCTGGGCGCGCTGGATAAGTTGAATCTGACCGGCCGCTTCTGGCTTGTAAAGCCGATAACCAGATTCTGACCGGCCGTGTGGAGAGATCAACCCCTCTTTTTCATAAAAGCGGAGGGTAGAGGTGCGGATACCCATTTGTTTGGCCAGTTGGCCTATCGTCATCAACTTGCTCATTGGCACATGATAACAACTTTGGCGGGATAGGCTCTATCAAACAACTAGATTTTTAGTTTTGGGGGGAGATAGGCTCCTGTTTTGTCATTTGTTGCGCTTTGGAAACTGTATTCGAAATTAGAAGATCACGGCGACTGCAATCAGGACAACCAGAGCTATGCCGGTCACCTTAAGCAGTTGCAAAAGCCAATTGGGGCTAATGGCATCTTGAAAAACGTCGAGTGCAACTTCGTCTAGGTTTTCGTCAGGGTGAGTTTCATTTGTGTGAATCATAATTAGTGAATGTGTCGCTATGACTGGCAAAATGTTACTCGCTTAAAGTTACGCTTACTGTAGCTTAGCTATCAGCCTGATTGTCACATTGTTTCTTTGTTGGTAAAGAAAAACCGCTCCTAACAAGAGGAGGGCCATCATTGTTAGAAGCGGAACTTGCGATATTTTCTTTTCGTATATGAGACGGCCGCCCTTAAAAGCAGCGGCCGATCATCTTAACCCTCTCCATCGTCGCCAGAGTCGCCATCATCAAACTCGTCGTCGCTGGAGTCGTCATCATCAAACTCGTCGTCGCCAGAGTCGCCATCATCAAACTCGTCGTCGCCAGAGTCGTCATCATCAAACTCGTCGTCGCTGGAGTCGTCATCATCGAACTCGTCGTCGTAGGAGTCGTCATCATCGAACTCGTCGTCGTAGGAGTCGTCATCATCGAAGTCGTCGTCGCTGGAGTCATCATCATCGAACTCGTCGTCGCTGGAGTCGTCATCATCGTCGTAGGAGTCATCATCACCGAACTCGTCGTCGCTGGAGTCGTCATCGTCGAACTCATCGTCGTAGGAGTCATCATCACCGAACTCGTCGTCGTAGGAGTCGTCATCACCGAACTCGTCGTCGTAGGAGTCGTCATCATCGAACTCGTCGTCGTAATCATCATCCGTTGGTTCTGGCGACGGATAAGGGTACGCTTCAGGAGTTCCGTCAATCGGTGGCTCAGGTGTGACTGTCGGTTCCTGAGTCTCGGTCTCAGTTGGCTCTGGCGATGGATAAGGATATGCGACAGCGGGTGTGGACGCTGGGGGTTCCGGTGTGTTTGTTGTGTCTTGGGTAACGGTCACAGTTGGGTCGATAGTTGGTTCGGCCGTTGGCGTTTCGACAACTACGATTGGTGCTATTTCGCTCGCGTCAATTTCAAGCGCAGTTAAGGTACCATTCGCCAATTCAACCGTGATCTGAATGAAATCATCATCACTAAACTCAACATGTTGCAGCGTATCGGCCGTGAGTTCAATTTCAAACCCTTCCACCATGATCGTTTGTTCATCGACGATCGTCACTGGCCCATCAAACGTGACTATGGCACCGCGTCCATCAATCATGAGTTGGTCCAGCTCAGCAATTCGACTAGCAGTGACTTGAGCTAAAACCTCGGTCTTTGCTTCTGGTGCCGCCATACGAATCCGCGTTTGTTGACTGATCGTTTTTATCGGGTAGAGAATATCGCCTGGCAAACTATCGGCCGAGGCATTTAAAGTAAAAAAGAAGCTGAAAACTAGTAATAAACTTGCTAGAGCACTGCGGGTAATTCGGGTCATTGGATTTGTCTCCTTGCTAAACAAAAGTTGATAAAGGAAACGAAACGGACTTGAAAACGAGGCAAGCGATTGAGTGTCTTTTTGACCAAAGGATTCTTGTTCAAGCACTTTCAACATATGGGCTTCACCTGCTAAAGATGCCGCCTCAGATATTGGCTCGAACTCCACCTGTTCGATCAAGGTCGTAATTTCTAAAATAGGGAGCAGCTCTGCTTCCCATTCTGGAAATTGCTTTATACACTCAGCAACTGTTCCACCTTGATGCAGCATATCTAGGCATCGATTGAGAATCTCATCGAATGGATTGAATGATTGATTAGACATGGGCACCTTCGTTTTCTAATATTCTGCGTAGGGCGTTGATCGCTCTGCGTTGCAGAGATTTAATACTGGCATCAGATTTGCCGATCGTTTTGGCGATAGCCTTAACAGGTTGTTGCTGTAAAAATCGGAGAATGATTACTTGGCGCTGTTCTTCTGTAAGTTGATTTAGCGCTGCTGCCAGTTTCTCTCTCTCTAACTTTTTACCTATGTGAGCCATCAAACTATCTCCTGAATAAACCTCTGTTTCATTAAGTGGATACCATTCAACTAAGTTTTGACGCCTGACGTGGTTAATAACTAAATTGCCTGCAATGGTATACAGCCAGGCGATAAAGGGTTTCCCCGTCGGCCGCCATGTCTGTATTTGTTTGACCATGCGTTCAAATACATCACTCGTCAAATCTTCTGCTAAAGGGCGCTCTCCTACGCGATAATAGATATAGGTATAGACAGACTTGTGATAACGAGCGTACAACTCGCTAAATGCGTCTGGTTTACCTGCTTGCGCTTGTTTGATTAGATCTGTCTCGTTCATCATGCAAAACCCGGGTTAACTGCTTGATCTTGTTCTTAATAGGTATAACAATCGTAAATCAAAAATGAACCTGCCTAATAAAAAATTGCTCAAAATAGCTGATCTAACTCTAGCATCTTAATTAATTTTAGTCCTCACTATTGCCTTCCATAGAGCCTCGGGTAGAAAAACCCAAATATAAGAAAAACTCCCCTCTATTCCTTCTCGGCCCGGCTAATTTAGTAAAACAAAAAGGCCCAACCGATTGGTTGAGCCTTTTATGAGTCAGGATGCGAGTTGACCCGTGTTGAAGGATAGGTAAGACGAGTTGCTTAAGCTGCTAGCGAACCAAGACTGGCATGTAAATGTACATTAAGCCTCCTGTTGGCGGTTCTTGAGTTGATTCAGGTGTTTGTGTCATCGTTGGGACTCCTGTTTCAATAGGGGTGGCTGTCTCGATCACAATGGGTGTTTGCGTAACTGTTGGTTCAGTTGTTGGCTCATCGGTTGGCGTTGGTTCGGGAGTAGGTGTAGCAACTTCACACATGTCCCAGACAAACAAGAGATCATCAATTGTAAATTGGGCTGTGGTGCTGGCCGAGAATAACCAAACCCTGATAGAGGCGGTGCCGACAGGAGGGGTATCAATTATTTCGAACTCAGCAAATTCATTTGCGGCCGATGGGGTAATCTGACGCGCAACTTCACCAATTTCGTCACCTGTACTATCAAGATAGTCAACACCAACACCGGTCCAACTTTGAGGATCAAGTTGGTTGACTGCGGTGTAGCCTTTAAGCGTAAATTGATCAAGTTGTGCAACGCTAACCGACTGAGCTGCAAATCCATTAGATACGGTCAGACCGTTGCCGGTTCGGCCGGGGACAATGTCCAGTGTGCCAAATGCCTGCCAGCTTGACGTACCGTCTTCAAAGTCTGGGTTGACCAGTTCATTGCAGGCCATTGGAATTTGAGTTGGAGTGGGTGACACGGCTGGTGTTGAAGTCGGTTCTGACGTTATGGGAGTGACTGTCGGCGTGACCACTGTTGTAGAAGTTGGTTCAGGCGTTATCGGGGTTGCTGTGGGTGTTGGTGTTTGAGAGTCAACAAGGGTGACCGTTGTGTTATCCCGTAAAATCAAATAGCCATACACCACGTCGGTAGGTGCGATCCAGACTTCATTCGTTCCGTTTGCACCATAGGTCTCAATTAAATAATCTAAGGTTTCTTCTAAAACTGGGGTGTTGTCACCAAATAAATCTGATCCATGTGAGAAAGTTGTGTACCAATAGGGGATATTGACCTCAAATAGATCTGAGGTTGCTCGCCAATGGATATCATCAAAAACATCGATAATCCCTTCTGCATACCCATTTACACCATCAATGCGGCCGTCCCGAATGACCAGTGAATTTGGATCAATAGGAGAAGTGATATCCATAATTGGAGGCCACGCATCAAGGCCACCTTCTACATAAAGAAGAGTTGCTTCGTTATTGTCGCGGATATCAAAAACCACTTCAGGGTAATGTTCATACTGAATAAAATCACCACATGGGATTGAAAAGCCAATGACGTTGTAATCTGGCCTAGAGGAAGTCGCGATTAGATTTTCTAGCGCTTGTTGGGCCTCAAGCACGTCCGCCTTTCTATCTGCCACTGTCCATTCGGCCGAACAGCCAGCTTCATGGTCGGTTGAGTGATTATTGATGCTCCAGCCTGCGTCCATAATCTCTTGAAATTCAGATATATCAAATGCGCCCTCCCCATTGTCTGTATCAGTGATGAATTCACTCACAAGGTTATATGTGGCGGGAATGTTTCGATCTAAAAACACTTGCCTTTGGCTATCAAGCCAGAAGTTATCATCAAACCCGTGGGAGTATGCCCATAGATACCCATCTTTTAGGCTTAGCTTGCTAATGGCACCGATTTCGGCCGGATTAGAAACACCTTCTATGTGAACTTGAAACGACGGTGCATCGGTTGTAAATGTAATCGTTGTGCTATTTAGGTCTTGCCAATGAACGATCTCCTCTCCTTGATCGCCTGTGACTGCAATATTGGTTCCATCCCCCACCTCTACAGCATATGAAAGGTCGTATGCGTTTAGGGTGGGTACGTTTGATCTGTCAATTTCGTATGCTAAATCTACGGTGCTAGCCCCCAACAGCAGGGTTGCAGAGGTTAACAAGGTAAATGACACGACCAATAAACTTGTGATTAAAGTGAATCGTTTGGTGGTGAGTTGATTAGTGTTTCGCACAGGTAAATATCCTCAGAGGCCTTTTGAATGTGTCTGCTAGGTTGATATTGATGTTGGACGGTATCCATCAAAAACAACTAACCAGGTGTTGAAAATCGCCTCATATAAAACGTGTGAATGTGCCGCTGATCTAACAAACGATCAGGGAGCTTTTAATATTTTTTGCAATATTTAAGATAGCCTTCCGAATAACGGTGGCCTTTTCAAAAGCTGTTTGAACCTAAGATTTAAGCGTGGGTTCGCCCATAGACAGGGGTTTGGGCAAGCATGAACAAGCCCATATTTCAACATAGCTGACCTATGCAAAATAATCTGTCTTTTTACAATATTTAACTGTTGGCTTAGTTGATGATTTGGTTTCCTACACTCTATTGAAAGTAGCTAACCTTGTTTGCCTCAGTTCGATGTCCTTTGAATTGTTACTCTTCCTATTAATTCAATAGAGTGGGACTGCATAGATTCCATTGAATTCGTTTGGGAAACGTTGCGGCCGATACAATTTTCCGGCCGTCAATCGCTAACCCATAGATTTCATCATTTTTAAAATTTGAAAACAAGATTTGATAAGTGCAACTTAAAAGATGAAGTCTGCTGACTAATCTTTATCCTTTTTATCTTTCTTGCCTTCATTTTCTTGTCCGGAATTATTGCTACCGTTGTTTTCTTGCCCCAAATTAGAATTGTTGTTGCTGTTATTTTCTTGTCCAGAATTGGCGTTGCCATTGTTGTTTCCGGGTCCAGCGTTCGGGTTAGGATCATTGTTTCCGTTGCCGCTGTTGTTTCCGGGCCCGGCATTAGGGTTAGGATCATTGTTCCCGTTGCCATTGTTGTTTCCAGGTCCGGCATTAGGGTT
This sequence comes from Chloroflexota bacterium, assembly GCA_020628815.1. Lineage (GTDB taxonomy): Bacteria > Chloroflexota > Anaerolineae > Promineifilales > Promineifilaceae > WTJY01. The sequence continues at coordinate 14,055 of JAHDEN010000037.1, forward strand.
AGGATCATTGTTCCCATTGTCGTTGTTATTTCCCGGTCCAGCGTTTGGGTTAGGATCATTGTTTCCATTGCCGCTGTTGTTTCCAGGCCCAGCGTTCGGGTTGGGATCAGTGTTCCCATTGCCGTTGTTGTTTCCCGGTCCGGCATTCGGATTTATCTCTTTTTCTTTGTCTTTATTTTCTTCTTCTTCGCTCTCGTTATTAACCGGTTCTTCGTTCGGTTCAGCGTCTTGCTCTTCTACTTCTTCATCATTATTAGGAGAACTATCATCGGCGTCAGAATCATCTTCTTCCGGTTCATCTTCAATCACAGGTTCAATTTCCAAGTCGCTTTCATCAATGCTGATTGCTGCAAGAACGCTGTTTTTTAGCTGGACTGTGATTTCGATGGGTTCACCGTCGGTGAAGCGGACAGCTTCAACTGTTTCAGCATTAAGCTGGATTTCAAGATCTTCAACTACGATGGTGTTATCGCTGATCCGGGTAACGGGGCCGTTTAGCGTGATAATCGCCTCCCGTGTAGTGTCTTCAATAACCATCTCCAGCTCGTCAGCCCGTTTGGCAGAAACTTCGGCAATGACGGCCGATTTTCTGGCAGAAGAAGCGAGCTGTATGCGAGCTTGCTGGCCTAACGTTTTTACCGGGTAAAGTCTGTCTCCGGGCAAGCTGTCGGCCGATGCGGTGACAGAGAAGAAAAGACTAAAAACGAGCAGAATGCTGGCTAACGCGGCTCCAGATATGCGGGGCCTGCGCGCCATGTTTTGTTCAGAGAAAATCTCTAACCAAAGCTTGATCTCATCTCGTAAAAAGTCTCCCACCCAACGACGATCGGTAGTTTCAGCTTGTTTTTCTTGTTTCGCTTGCACCGTCGCTTTTAATCGGTTCCTACCTTTTTGATATGCAGGGATCGAAGGAGGGGCAAACTCAATCATATTCATCTGAGCTGTGAGCTCTAGAATCGGCCGGAGCTCGGCTGATGCATGGGGGAATTGCTCTAAGCAGTCATCAATGCTTGCCCCTTGCTGGATTAGGTCGAGACAGCTGTTCAATGTATCGTCAAAATTATGTTGTGACATGAACACCATCCTTTTCTAAAATCCGGCCGAGTGAATTAATCGCCCTGCGTTGCAAGGCTTTAATGCCAGTTTCCGTTTTGCCAATTGCAGCCGCGACGGCCGCAATCGATTCCCCTTGTAAAAACCGTAGAATAATGACCTGTTGTTGCTCCTCTGTTAATTGCCCGAGCGCACGAGCCAATTGTTCGTGCTGGAGTCTTTTGCCGATCTGTGTCATTAAATTTTCCCCGGTATCTGCATCTTGCTCATTAAGCGAAAGCCACTTAATGCGCTGTTGCCTTTTCACATGATTGCGCACAATGTTGCCTGCAATTGTGTACAGCCAAGCGATAAAAGGTTTGCCCATGGGTTTCCAGTCATCAATTTTCATCACCATGCGTTCAAACACATCACTTGTTAGATCTTCGGCTAATGCTTGTTCTCCAATGCGATAATAAATATAGGTATAAACAGGCGTGTAAAAACGGTCATAAAGCTTTTCAAAAGCTTCGGAGTCGCCGCTCTGAGCACGTTTAACCAAATCTATTTCATTCGTCATAGTTTTCTTAGCCAAACTGAATGATTACACTACGCATAACAACCGTGATCGAAAAAAGATACCCCCTACTGAAAAATTCGGTTGTCTCTCGAGGGAAAACCAAAATTCTATCTTTAGAATTATAGAATTTGCACGAACCTGTAAAAATACTACTATCGGGTCATGCGGGTCCATCCAAAAGATATTCCACTGTACCACCTACCAAAGATCACTAACCTCAACTCATCGTTTCAGATGGGGTATTTAAATCCGGCCGAATTTGGAGAGGGATCATCTGTCCCAGATCGCCATTCGTTTTACACGATTTTTTGGTTTACCGAGGGAGGTAGGGGAAAGCACTATATCGACTTTATCCCCTATGAGATCGAGCCAAACACCCTCTTTCTGTTCCGGCCGGGACAGACACACTATTTTGAAATTGATCAAATTCCTCAAGGATATCGCTTTTTTATGGAGCAGGATCTAGCTCAAAGCAAATTTGATCTAAAAATTTACGACTTTTTTCAATTAGCCAAAGAATCCCCCGTGCTTTATTTAGATCAAGAGGAAGCAAACGAGCTACAGCCGGTGGTCGGGCTATTGTTAGATGAATTTAACCAATCCAGTAATCAGACCAATGAATCCTTAGCCCATTTGCTTAAAGTGGTTTTTATAAAAATAGAGGAGTTCTATAAAAACCGGTATAAAAATTTCGAGGATGAGCTTGATGGCTTGATCGACCAGTTCCAGCATCTGGTAGAAGAGCATTATTTTGAGCAGCACCGAATCAAACAATATGCCAGTCAGATGGGCATTACGGCCGACTATTTGTCTGAGCGCGTCAAAGCGGTTTTGGGGGAGCCACCGTCTAAACTAATTCATCATCGTTTGATGGTGGAAGCGAAGCGGCTTTTAGCCTATACCGATCTTACATCGGCCGAGATAGGGCTGACTCTCGGTTTTAATGACACCGCCTACTTTTCTCGTTTTTTTAAGCGAGAGGCGAGCCACCCCTGCAGTTCCGCACAGATATTCGGGAAAAGTACAATCATCACCCAGAATAATCCAATTTCACCAGCCAAATAAAGTCTACAATCATCATAACTTTGGATGTCTCTTAAACGATCAAGCAGACATCTTGTTTTGTATAACAAGCCAACGGCTTAGGAAGGTGATTATGAATAAGAAATTGATATTGATGCTTATGTTATTCGGAGCTTTTGCAATCGCATGTAGCCCACAAGTAGAAACGGTTGAAGAACCGATTGTTGCTGTTAAAACAGATAGTGAAGCTGAAGAAGTGGCTGATGACAGCGAAATGGTGGAAGTGGAAGAAGCCGTAGTAGAAGAAGCCGCAGAAGTTGAAGAAGAAGTAGTTGAAGAAGAGGTAATGGAAGAAAGTGAGGAAATCGTCTATGCGGTTTCTGCGGCCGATAGCACCGTTTCTTGGATGGGAAATAAACCTGTTGGAAACGCGCACACCGGCGTGATTGATATTGCCGAAGGAGCGCTCACTTTGGCTGATGGATCACTTGTGGCCGGATCGTTTGTGATCGATATGACCAGCATCGCTTCAACCGACGGCGCACCGCCACGCTTGACCGAGCATCTTAATTCAGACGATTTCTTTGGGACTGCGACATTTCCAACCGCCAGCTTGGTCATCAACTCGGCCGAGAGCTTGGGTGGTGATCAATATGCGGTAAGAGGCGATCTAACCATCAAAGAGATTACCAACCCGATTGAGTTTACAGCCACGGCAACTGAAGCTGACGGCGTTGTGAACGCCACGGCCGATATCGTGTTTGACCGGGCAATGTACGATGTTCAGTTCGGCTCTGGCAGCTTCTTCCAAGATTTGGGGGATGATTTGATTGCGGATGAAATCGAAATTACCGTAGAGTTAGTTGCTCAAAAATAGCGATTAGCGAACACAATCAAATTTTAAAAAGCTCATCGTCAATTTCTTGGCGGTGAGCTTTTTTTTGTGTCGGTAGCAAACACGTTCAATCAAAACCTAGAATCAAAATCCCATTGCCGGTAGAATCTGTTTCTGAGACTAGGAGACGGTGATGGCAGATTTTTACTTAGACGACAGCCTGATTCATCAGGTTTGGGACAATAGCTTGGAGCCGCGTATCTTAATTGATCCCGGCGATACGGTGACATTTGAATGCCGTGAGGCGAGCAACCTGCAGGTACACCCCACCTCAACCCAGCGTGATTTTGCCAACCGTCCTCGAGGCGGAGGCCATCCTTTAACCGGCCCTGTTTTTATAAAAGGGGCTACAACAGATGACACCCTTGCGGTTGAAATTTTAGAGCTGAAACACAAGGGATGGGGATGGAACGGCCATGTTCCTGGATTTGGGCTATTGGGGAATGACGAACAGTTTAACTTTCCCTACATGCAGCTTTGGGATTTAAAAGATGACGTGTGCATGTTCAAAGACAGCGATCGTGTCAAGGTCCCGTATGAGCCGTTTTGTGGGGTGATGGGTGTTGCCCCGGCCGACGCCGGTGAGCACAGCACAGGCCCTCCGGGGTTCCATGCAGGTAATGTTGATGTGCGTGGCTTGGTTGCAGGAGCCACCGCTTATTTTCCCATTCATGTGTTTGGCGCACTTTTCTCGACGGCCGACTGCCACGCGGCCCAAGGAGATGGCGAGGTCAGCGGCATGGGCATTGAATCTCCGATGACGGTGACGTTGCGCTTTAACCTCGTCAAAAACCACAAAATCAAAGAACTGCAGTTCACTACTCCTAGTCCGCTCACCAAAGCAGATACGGCCGGATATTTTGCAACCACCGCCCACGGCCCCGACCTGTTTGAAAACTCCCAGAACGCTGTACGGTACATGATCGATTGGATTGTGGCCAATCACGGCCTGACCCCTAGCGAGGCCTACTGCCTGTGCAGTGCCGCGGCCGATCTCAAGATAAGTGAGATTGTAGACGTGCCAAATTGGGTCGTGTCCTGTTACCTGCCTTTGTCTCTGTTTCGATAGGGGCGAAAGATAGCGATAGCGGATAGAGATAGAGAGGTTCACAGCGCAGAACTTTTCGCTTCCTCTAGTTATTTGCTTAAGCAACTTCCCTATCTTCTATCCCTCATCCCTATCCTATTTAAATCTATGAAACCAAAACGAATTATTATCATTCGTCATGCCCAATCAGAAGGGAATGCCGATCACACTGTTTATTCAAAAGTACCTGACCACAAAATCGGGTTGACTCGCAAAGGGGTGCACCAAGCATCTGCGGCCGGAGCTGAGATTGCTGACATTATCGGGCAAGAAAAAGTTCGAGCCTATATCTCTCCATTTAAGCGCACGCGCCAAACGTTTGAGGGTATCGCCAAACGGATCGAGCCAAATCTGACCGACATGCTTGAAGACCCACGGATTCGTGAACAAGGGTTTGGCAACTTAGTCTCGATGGATGATGCACAGCGGCTTTTGCAGGCGCGGGCCGAATATGGCAAATTCTATTTCCGGCCGCCCAACGGTGAATCTTCGGCCGATGTGTATGATCGCATCAGCACCTTTATGGAGTCGATGTACCGTGCGTTTGAACGGCCGGATTTCCCCCCAAACGTGCTGATCGTGACCCACGGTGGGGCTTTGCGCGTGTTTTTGATGCGCTGGTTCCGGCTTAAAGTAGAAGAGTATTTAGCGTTGGCCCATGCGGACAATTGCCAAATTTTGATCATTGAAATGAATGAAAAAGGGAAATATGAGCTGGTGCAGGGGATTTAGCTGTTGCCCCTACCCATCTGCGTTATGAAACCAAAACGAATCATCATTGTTCGCCACGGACAATCAGAAGCCAATGTAGATAGAAGCCTTTATGCCCATATTCCCGATCATGAGGTTGTGTTGACCAAAGACGGAGAAGCGGAAGCGGTTGCGGCCGGGTCTGAAATCTCTAAGATGTTGGGTCAAGAGACGGTCCGGGCCTACGTGTCACCGTTTAAACGGACGCGCCAAACCTTTGCGGGGATTCGCACCCGCATCGAAAAAAATCTGATTGATGTGTGGGAGGATCCGCGTATACGGGAGCATGAGTTTGGCCATTGGAACATGAGACACAATCGTGCTGAGGTTATGCAAGAGCGGGCAGAGTACGGCCGGTTTTACTACCGCTTGCCGGGGGGCGAATCCGCGGCCGATGTGTATGAAAGACTGAGCACTTTTCTCGAATCGATGTTTCGTGCGTTTGAAAAACCGGACTTTCCAGAAAACTGTCTCATCGTCAGTCACGGGGCTGCGATTCGGGTACTGATGATGCGTTTTTTTAGGCTATCGGTCGAAGAATTTTTAGACTTGCAAAATCCGGTCAACTGTCAGTTAATTGTGCTAGAACTGAACGACGAGGGGAAATATCAGGTTGTGCAAGGACGGCTGATTCAAAAAACTGACATAAGCTAAGTTCGGTGTTTTTAAATCAGCTTAAGGCGTTTTCGATTTCTATGACAAAATCGTATTTCGAAAACGCACGGGGTCAAAAAGTGGAAAAGAGAGCAGAGTTTGAACAACTAATCGCTGAAAAAATGGCGGAGTTTCACATACCGGGAGTGAGCATAGGTGTGATTACGGCCGACGGGCCAGAATACTTTACGGCCGGGGTCACCAGCATTGACAACCCGCTCGATGTGACGGCCGACACCCTGTTTCAGGTCGGGTCAAACACCAAATTGATGACCGCCACACTGCTGTTGCTGTTGGCCCATCAGGGCAAGATTGATCTTGACGCACCGATCCGTTCGGTTTTGTCCGAGTTTAAGGTTCAAGACGAAACCGCTTCTGCCACGGCGACCATTCGCCAGTTGCTCACACATTCGGCCGGATGGGTGGGGGATCACTTTATCGAAACCGGTAGCGGGGATGATGCCTTAGATCGCTATATTAAATCGATGGCCAACTTGCCTCAGTTGGCCCCTATCAACTTCTCTTTTTCATACAACAACGCCTCGTTCGCTGTGGCGGGGGCCATCATTGAAAAAATTACCGGCCAGCTGTTTGAAGACGGGATTGTGGAGATGTTGTTTGAGCCGTTGGGGATGAACAACAGTCTGATTCGGGCGGGCGAAGCGATGTTGCGTCGTTTTTCGGTAGGGCATGGACCACCTAATGAAGAGGGCGAGGTTAACGTGGCTGGACCGTGGCCGTTGCCGCGAGCGATGTACGCGGCCGGTGCGGTAGCCGCTTCGGCCGTGGATATGCTCACTTTTGCAAAATTTTTCATGGATGGTGGCAAGACGGCCGAGGGTGTTCAAGCCATCCCACCAGAAGTGATGGGCCAAATGTGGGAGCCGCAATTTGAAATTGGTGAGGGGATCGGATCGGTGGCCCATAGCTGGTTTGTCGAGGATTACGGTGGGCATAAAGCGTACCGGCATGGGGGTGCCACAGTGGGGCAGTTGTCAGCTTTCAAACTGATCCCGAGCAAAAACTTTGGCTTTGTTTCTATGACAAACGGGCAACTGGGGACGCTGTTTAACGGGGCGATTGAGGCTTGGCTGATTGAAAATGTGTGTGGCATTGCGCCTGATCCTGATCCGGCCCCGTTTACCCCAACAAGTGCTCAAATCGAAGAATTGCTGGGCACTTACGGCCGGCCGATTATGGAGATGGAAATCAAGCAAGACGGTGCCAAGTTGATGGCTCAGGTGCGGGCCAAGCAAGGTTTTCCAACGGAGAACGATCCACCCCGGCCGCCAACCCCGTGGTTCGAGGTAAGATTTATCTCGGCCGATGCCATCAAAGCGATTGGTGGCCCGATGAATGGCACGCAGGGCCAGCTGATTCGTAAGCCAGATGGCTCACTGGGCTGGTTGCGGTTCACCTCTCGTCTCAATATCAAACAATAAAAAAGCTCAGCGCACTCAGTGTCTCTGTGTTGAAAATAAACCCAATGAATGAAAAATACGCGGCCGAAATGGCCCAATGGCAATCTGAAAGAATTCAATCCCTAAAAACGGCCGATGGCTATTTAAGCCTTGTGGGGCTGTGTTGGCTCAAGCAGGGGGAAAACGACTTTGGCTCTGCTAAAGATAACGCCTGCCAATTCCCGGCCGGGCTGCCAGACAAAATCGGTACCTACACCATTGATGCCAGCGGCGTAACCGTTTCTATTCGGCCGGATGTGACGGTGCATCACAAAGGTGAACGTGTGACTGAAATGTCGATTAAAACTGATGCGGATGCAGGTGGTCCCACCGTTCTTGAACTTGGGACGGTCAATTGGTTTGTGATCAAACGAGCGGATGCGTTGCTCATACGAATCCGTGATTCAAATAGCCAAATGCTCCAAACCTTTAGCGATGTGGAGCGTTTTCAGCTTGATGAAGGCTGGCGAATTTCAGGGAGCTACACCCCTCGAACCGAACCAAAACCGATCCCGGTTCCAAATATTTTGGGGCAAGAAAATAACATGATGTCACCCGGCACAATCGCCGTTGAGGTTGCGGGTGAAAAGCGAGACTTGGTTGCTTTTCAAACGGCCGACCCCAAACGCTTTTTCTTGGTATTCGCAGATGGGATGTCTGGCAAAGAAACATACGGCGGCGGCCGGTTTTTAACCACCGAGCCGGTTGATGAGCCGGGTAACATCGTGCTGGATTTCAACAAGGCAACCAATCCTCCCTGTGCCTTTTCCCCGTTTGCTACCTGTCCGCTCCCGCTTGATGAAAATCGGTTTAATGTAGACATCCCGGCCGGGGAAAAAGTTTTCCACTACTAACTGGTATTTCTGAGTCATACCTGCGAAGGCAGGTATCCAGTGCTAGGTTGTGCGCTGGATTCCCGACTTCTCGGGAATGACGAGCTCTCAATTGAACATTTCATTAATAGTCAACAGTAGAACGCCCGCTTGCTGGTGTGTTCACCAGATTTTTAAAAATCGACCAATCGATTAGCGCCCCAAACGAAATACCCAACGTATATGCGACGATGTCTGACCAAATAAAGCCGTACCCGATCACCAGTCCAATCAGCTTAAACGAGCGCAACCACGTTAGCCAAGGTGGATGAAACAGCTGGGTAAATTCAATAAAGTAGGTGGTTGCCAACGTAATCCAAAACGCCTGCCAAGTCGTTAGCCGAAACACCAAGCAGTACAAAAAGAAGAACATCGTTGCCCACAAAAAGTCTCCGGCATAGGTTACGTACCAACGGGGGAAATAGTCAGGAATTGTTCTGGATGGGAGTCCCAGAGCCAGCAGTAGAAAAATGATGGGGAGATAAACCTTTAAATTTCGTCGCATAGTTAATCGTTTGTGCCGGAGCAGGATCAATCCTGCGGTTAAGATAAGAAGCCCGATCAATCGGGCTAAGGCGGCCGTTCAACCTGATTGATCAGGTTTCTTGTGTTAAACGAGGGCTTGAGCCCTCGGACAAATGGCCTAAGCTGATATCAATAAATCTGATTCTGCCCCCTTCGACCCCTACGGTAACATGCACCCGCACGATGCTAAAAGCACCCAAGTGCAGATTTTATCAATCGCGAATTTAGGATTGCAGATGCGATCTCGGCTTCGACAAGCTCAGCCTACACTATTCTAGGGTAGGCTGAGCTTGTCGAAGCCGGGGGGACAACGCGAAAACAATCATCCTATTGAATCTTTCAAGCCTGCAACCGCCTCAAACTCCACATCATGAATCACCTGCACCTGAGCGGCCAAGCGCTCGCGCAACGCTTCAACTTCTTCTTGGTTTAGCGGAAAATCGGTTTCACACGCCGCTTTGATCTCCGCCAACCGGCCGTTTATTTCAGTGATCGCTTGCCCTGTATCTGTTCCACCTGCTCTTAACACATCACGTTTTTGTCCCAGCAACGCACGGGCCTCACCCAGCAATGGTACATCGTCTGATAAACCGATAGCGGTCAACTTTTCCCACTCGGCCGCGCTGTGCTCAAACTGGTCAGCCACTTGGTTGAGCGCCGGTTTGTTCAGCATCTCGGCCGCCTCGCGCAGAAAAACGGCGTACGGCCGACGATCTGCCCCACCTTGAACCTGCCCAAAGGTTGATGTACGAGTAAACATATCGCGCAAACCAGCGTACAGCTTCACCCCACGCGGAAACTCTTTTTCCCAGCTCAACCGTGTTTTCGGCTTGGTCAACAGCTTGATCCATTTTTGATAGGCGTTAAAGCCAAAGCTGTCTTTCCCCCCTTTGGGCGGCTTTTCTGTAAACAGATTGATGGTGTCCCAAATCCCGGCCGTGACCGCGCTGACCAACTTGTTTTCATCAGGCGCTTCATACGTGGCTAATCGATGTTTTGTTTTCTTGACCTTCCCCCACGCCTCAACAAACTCATCTTCGCTTAGCACAAATCCTTGAGTTGCACGATCTGCCACATAAACGTGCCCGTTTTCCCAACCATAAACCACTACGGGTGACATGCCGGGAATCCCCCCGGTATCACTGCTCCCGACGTAGCTGGTGTTAAAGATGTCGATCCAAGCCACGGCCGGGGTGCCGTCGTCCAGCATATCTTGCAGATTTTTGAGCGCTTTATCCGCTTTGGTTGATTGTTTGATCGTTTGCACAACTCCCAAACGAGAAAGCATTTTGTCCATCGGGTCAAACGTGTTGCGGGTGAGCAGGGCGAAAATCGGGTCCCAACCCTCGTAGGCAAAGCTAAAATACCCCATCACGATGCCGCCGCTCACTCCCAGAAGAAATTCCTCGCTGTACGGCCGGCCGGTGTGTGGGTTTATAAATCCCCGCGCTTTAAAAAAGTTATGTGTGCTGCCGGTCTCCCAATGGATGCCGTCAAAGGCGTTGTAGTTTTTCAGAATGGTCATTTTGTTTCTCCTGAGTTCCAAGTAGAAAGTTTAAAGGATGAAGGACGAAGTTAGAAGCTCGATTACTCCTTGGTGCTTAAAACTTCACACTTGCTACTTTACACTCCGCTTAAGCGGCCATGGAAAAAAAGAGACATACTATGCACTTTTTCGATTGGGGCGATTATACCCATCATTTTAATTGCCCCGTTCGTTCTTGGATTTTGATCAGCTAGATTTGCCCCATTTTCCCCCCTCCTGCATACTTGCTTAAAACAAAATCAATCAACACCAGCCTGTTTCAACAGGCTTTGTTTTTAGCCGTGGGATTCATCCCTACGGAAAAAGGAGTACCCAACATGAGTGACGAAACAAAACCTGAAAATCCTGCAATTGCCGGAGCGATCAAAAGCCTAAAACTACGAGGTATCGGCCCGGCCGTGATGGGCGGCCGTATCATCGACATAGCCGTTGACCCGACCAACAAAGCTCGCTGGTTTGTGGCCGTTGGGTCCGGTGGCGTGTGGAAAACCGAAAACGCTGGCATCACATGGGATGACGTGTTTCGTGATCAACCGTCATACTCCATCGGCTGTGTTGCCATCGATCCTTCTAATCCCAACAATATTTGGGTAGGCACCGGCGAAAACGTGAGCGGCCGGCATGTTGGCTGGGGGGATGGGGTTTACCGGAGCCGAGATGGGGGCAAAACGTGGAAGTGGGCCGGACTCGAAAAGAGCGAGCACATCGGCAAAATTTTGATTGACCCACGGGACGGGGACGTGGTTTACGTGGCGAGCGAAGGGCCACTGTGGTCAACGGGTGGTGAGCGGGGCGTGTTCAAAACGGCCGACGGTGGAGACACATGGGAAAACGTGCTGGTGATCGACAACGACACCGGTGTGACAGACATGGTTTTTGATCCATCCAATCCCGATATGATTGTGGCTGCCGCCTACCAGCGCCGCCGCCACATTTGGGCCCTGATGTCGGGTGGCCCCAGCTCTGGCATCTATAAAACTGATGATGCTGGTGAGAGCTGGCGCCGGATTGACACCGGCCTGCCGGACGGCGATATGGGCAAGATCGGGCTAGCCGTGACCCCGGCCGATCCCAATCATGTGTACGCCACGATTGAAGCGGGTGAAAAAGAAAAAGGGTTTTACCGCTCAAGCGACAAAGGGGAGAGCTGGGAAAAACGGAGCGACTATATTTCTGGGGGAACCGGGCCGCACTACTATCAACAAATTATCGCGTCACCGACGGCGGCTGATGTGGTGTACCAGATGGACGTGATGGTGCATGTGACCCGTGACGGCGGCAAAACGTTCAGCATGGCGGAAGACGGCAAGAGCAAACACAGCGACAACCACGCCCTCTGGCTCGACCCCGACAATCCCCATCACTGCCTGTTGGGGAGCGATGGAGGGCTGAGCGAAAGCTATGACGGGATGCAAAATTTCAGGCACATCTCGAACCTGCCGATCTCCCAATTTTATCGGTGCGCCGTTGATAATTCTGAGCCGTTTTACAACATTTTAGGGGGCGCGCAGGACCTCGGAACACTGTACGGCCCATCCCGCACGATGAGCCACGAAGGGGTGCGCAACCAAGATTGGTGGGTGCCTTTGGGGGCAGATGGGTATCACGTGGCATTTGACCCAGAGGACCCCGATATTTTCTATCTCGAGTTCCAGCAGGGGATGTTTTTCCGGTACGACAAGCGGAGCCATGAACTGCTCAGTATCCGGCCGGAAGCGAATGACGGTGTGATCGAACGCTGGAATTGGGACGTGCCAATTGTGATTAGTCCGCACAACCGCGAGCGCATTTACTACGCATCCCAACGGCTGTGGCGCAGTGATGACCGAGGCAACTCTTGGACCGCCGTAAGCGACGATTTGACCCGCAATCTTAACCGATACGAGCTTGAAATTATGGGGCGTGTGCCGTCTGTCGATGAGATGTATGACAACGGGGCGATGTCCCAATTTTGCACGATTAGCCACCTGAGCGAATCACCCGTGGTTGAAGGGCTGATCTATGTTGGCACTGACGATGGGTTGATTCAGGTGACTGAAGATGGGGGCAAAACGTGGCGCACGGCGGCCGACCTGCCCACCGCCCCGACAATGGTCTTTATCCAGGCGGTTCAGGCCGATGTGTCTGATACTGACACAGTATTTGCAGTAGCCGACGCCCACAAAATCGGCGACTTTAGCCCGTATGTGTACGAGTCAAACGACCGTGGCAAAACGTGGCGGCCGATCAATGGGAATCTGCCGCACGGGGAAATTTTGTGGGCGTTGCAACAGGACCATGTCAACACAGACCTGCTCTTTTTAGGGGCCGAAACCGGTATTTATACCAGCCTGAATCGGGGGGAAAGCTGGCACAAGCTGGCGGGCGCACCGACCATCGCGTTCCGCGACATTAAAATTCAGCGACGGGATGGGGACCTAGTCGGTGCTACGTTCGGCCGGGGCTTTTACGTTTTAGACGACTACACACCTCTGCGTGGTTTAAGCGGGGATGGGTTGGATACGGCCGGGCAAATCTTCCCGATTCGGGATGCGTGGTGGTATGTGCCTCAGGTGCCGTCGCAGTCAGACGGCATGCCGACGATGGGGGCTACGTTGTACAAAACGCCAAATCCTGAGTTTGGGGCCACGATCAGCTACTATTTAAAAGAAGGGGCGGAGACGAAAAAAGAGAAACGGAATGCGGCCGAGAAAAAGTTAAAAGCAGAAGGTGAAAACGCCGACTTCCCAGGCTGGGATGCGCTCACGGCCGAGCTGAACGAGGCGGACCCGCAACTCCTCATCATCATAAAAAATGAAGCTGGTGACCCGGTGCGCCGCTTGTCGGCCCCGGCCAAAGCTGGTTTAGGCAGGATGGCTTGGGACCTGCGGCTCGAACCGCCGGAACCGGTACGGCTTAAAAAGCCTGACTTCATGTTCCCGTGGGAAAGTGAACCGAAAGGGGCGCTGGTGGCTCCCGGCACCTACTCGGCCGAGTTGGTTTTGATCGCTGATGGAAAAAGTAAATCGCTAGGCGAAGCCCGCTCGTTTGTGGTTAAACCGGTTCCGACCGCACCCGATGGGACCGATTTTGGCAAAACGGCCGCGTTCCAGAAACGGACCTCTGATCTGTTGGCTGAAATTAGCGGTGCGGCGGCCGAGATTTCGCGCGGTTGGGAACGGCTCAAATATCTGCGTAAGGCTGTGGTGGCAGCTCCGGCCGCTGATACCAAGCTGTTCAAGCGGGTCGATAAGCTGGTGGCGGATATTCGTGATCAGCGTGCGCGCCTAATGGGTGACGAGGCCCGGGCCAAGCTCGATGAGCCGGGGCCAGCATCGCTGTACGGCCGGTTGTGGATTGTGCGGTATGGTGGCTGGCACACGCGCCAAGAACCGACCCAAACGATGCAGGAGACGGTCGACTGGGCTGAATCTGAGTTTGCTGATATCAAGAAGAAGCTGACGAAAGCGATTGACAAAGATTTGGTTAAGTTGGAGAAAGATTTAGCGGCGGCCGGCGCCCCGTGGACACCTGGGCGTAAGTTGTAGGTACGAGAGACCAGTCAGGTTTTTAAAACCTGACTGGTCTTATTTTAACGTCTCAAAAGTAATTCATCATTTCTTATGAGAACGTCATTCCTGCGGAGGCAGGAATCCAGCGTTAAACTTAGCACTGGATACCCACCTTCGTGGGTATGACGACCCGCAGGAACCATTGAAAACTTTTAAGAAAATGTACGTATTCTGGTGCATGACCCTGTTTGTAACTGCCATCTATAAACTATAAGGACTGATATTTATTGCATTGATTCCCACTAAACTATGAATTTTTCACCAGAGATCAAAGCCTACCTCGAGCTGCTTGCTCAACAATACCCAACCATTCGCTCCGCCTCAACCGAAATTATTAGCCTTGTTGCAGATTTGCAATTGCCCAAAGGGACTGAGCACTTTGTTTCAGACATCCACGGGGAGTACGAAGCGTTTCACCATGTGCTCAAAACAGGCTCCGGCTCTATCGGCCGACACATCGACGAGCTATTCGTTTATGAGCTAACCGACGAAGACAAAAGTGATTTGTTGGCCCTTGTTTGCTACCCTGAAGAAATTCTGATAGAGCTGCTAAAAACAACAAATGATCCACCCGTTTTCTACCGCATTACCCTTTTCCGGCTGATCAAATTATGTCGCCGGGTCGCTTCAAAATATAGCCGGGCCTATGTGCGGGCGTCACTGCCAGAAGATTTTGCTTCGGTCATGGAGGAGCTGCTCCACGAGCAAGAGGGTGTGTTAAACAAAGAGGCTTACTATCTCTCAATTATCGACACAATTATCTGTTTAGATCAGGCTGGAGAATTTATAGAAGCATTGGCTGAACTGATTCAGCGGCTGGCTATCGCCCGTTTGCACGTTTTAGGGGATGTGTATGATCGTGGCCCAGGGGCGCACCATATCATGGATACGCTGATGGGGTATCACAATCTCGATATCCAATGGGGCAATCATGATGTGGTTTGGATGGGGGCCGCGGCCGGGAGCGCCGCCTGTATGGCCAATGTGGTACGCACCGCGCTCCGCTACGCCAACATGGAAACGCTTCAAAACGGATATGCCATTAGCCTGCTGCCGTTGGCGACATTTGCCATGAACGCCTATAAAGATGATCCTTGTACGATCTTTTATCCCAAAACGTCTCAGGAAGAAGAGTTTACCGAGAATGAGCTACAGTTGATGGCCCGTATGCAAAAAGCGATCGCTGTGATCCAGTTCAAACTCGAGGCTCAAATCATTCAACGGCGACCCCATTTTGAAATGAAAGATCGGCTGTTGCTCGATAAAATCGATTACAAAAAGGGGATCATCAAGATAGATGGAAATGAGTATCCGCTGCTTGATACCCTTTTCCCAACCATTGATCCCAAAAATCCATATGAGCTAACAAAAGAGGAAGAAAGCGCGGTTGAAAAACTGCTGCAGGCCTTTACTAAAAGCGAGAAATTACAGCAGCACGTCCGCTTTCTTTTTTCAAAGGGGAGTATGTACCTCGTTTACAACGGCAATTTGCTTTACCACGGCTGTATTGCGTTAGAAGAAGACGGCTCGTTTATGGCGATTAAAGTTGAGGGACAGGAATTTAGGGGAAAACGATTTTTTGATCGGCTCGATCGGTTGGCCCGCCAAGGATTTTTTAGCAAAGACCGAGAGCTTAAACAATATGGGCAAGATGTGCTGTGGTATCTGTGGACCGGGTCCAAATCTCCTCTGTTTGGCAAAAGCAAGATGGCAACGTTTGAACGATACTTTATCGGGGATAAGCAGACGCACAAAGAACATAAAAACGCCTATTATGGTTTGCGAGATGACGAACCAACGGCCGACCGGATATTGGAAGAGTTTGGCCTTGACCCTGAAACGGGCCATATCGTAAGCGGCCACGTACCGGTGCAGGTCAAGAAAGGGGAAAGCCCGATTAAGGCCAACGGGAAAATGTTGGTTATCGATGGGGGATTCGCCAAGGCTTATCAGTCGATTACCGGGATTGCGGGGTACAGTTTGATTTTTAATTCGTATGGGATGTTGCTTGCCTCCCATACGCCGTTTGAGTCAAAAGAACGCTTTTTGGCAGAAACGGCCGCCATGAAAACGCAGACTGAGATTTTGGAATACAATCAAAATCGAATTCGGGTAAAAGATACCGATGAAGGGCGCACCATCCAACAAAAAATCGAATATCTGCAAGATTTGTTGAGCGCGTACCGATCAGGTCTGATCAAAGAGTCTTAGGCTCCAGCAACTTATTAAAGTTTTATTCCAACTCAAAAATCGGGCAGCTGAATCCACTATACTTATTTCGGCGTATTAAGTGATAGACGCAATCAATGAGTTTAAAAGGCAGCAGGTTGAAGGGATTTATCCCCTCTCTACTTGTCTCCCTATACTCTATACTTGAATGAGGTATATATGTTTTTCTCAAGAACCAAAAATACTCTCTCTACAAGAGACGTTCTCCCCGTTCCTCAAATAGACACGATGGTCCCGGCCGACCTTGAAACGGCCACCTTTGCCCTCGGTTGATTCTGGGGACCCGACGCCCAGTTTGGGACAGTCAAAGGCATTTATCGCACTCGGGCCGGATATACCGGCGGTGCAAAGAAGTTTCCAACCTATCGTAGCTTAGGCAATCATACCGAAGCGATGCAGGTTGATTTTGATCCAAGCCAGATCAGCTATGAAGAAATTGTCGGTATGGTTTGGCAGGGGCATAACCCCACTCGGCCGGCGTGGAGCAAGCAGTACATGTCTGCGTTCTGGTACGAAAACGAGGCTCAGCGAGAGGTGATCGAAGCTACCAAAGAGCGTCAGGCTCAACAGTATGGCTCCGAGATCCAAACGCCAGTTTTGCAGCTCGAGACCTTCTACATCGCGGAAGATTACCATCAGAAGTACAGCTTGCAGAAATATCGCGGGCTGATGAAGAAGTTCAACGGGATGTATCCGACGTTCAAGGACTTTATCGACTCCACGGCCGCGGCTCGCCTCAACGGATTTGTTTCTGGGCAGGGCGCCGAGGCGCTGTTTGAGGCTGAAGGGCATCTTTACGGATTTTCTGAAGATGAGCTGAAGGCTTCTTTACGACGTTACTAGGCTACGTCAAGGGTGGATTGATCGAAAAAATCCTTGACGTAGCTTTAAGTGGTTTGTCCCGTTGGAAATCCGATTAGGTGACAATTGACAAACCACTAATGTTTATCCAAGACCCCGTAGGTTGTTATAACTTGCGGGGTCTTTTTTGTTTATACAAAAGGTTCGCTTATATCAAAGTCAACTTTCAATTGCCCGTAAACGGTACCCCAGTCGCCTACCTTAAACCGGTCTAAAGCAGGCTTGTAAAGATCTAAATCTACAAGCAGTGGAAAGCCTACATCTACAACAAGAATGTCACCTAAAGGCAGTCCTTGAACTTCTGGGATACTGAGAACCAAGCCGGTAATTTCATAAATTGAAGTGTCAATTTGAGTGATTGATTTGTTTTGCTCTGCTGACAAAATTTTTGGCGGATGGGTAGACCTCTCTAGCCTCAACTCTGCTTTTTTCGTTTCACCAATCTGAAGGTTGGCCCATCCTTTATCTCCCTCTGGAATGAGAGCGTAAACATCAAATGATTCCCCTCTCAATGTGATGGATAACACCCCTTCATACTCGTTTAAACTCCAGCGATTGATTTTTTGTATCTGTATTGTTTCAACCATTATGATTTGTTGGATTGATTTGATTCGTTAATTACGTTTGCCTATATAGACGGATCAAGAAAGATATCCTGATTATTTTTCAAAATTTCTTTAACAAAAATCTTTAGCGACGCTTCGTCATATTCGTAATCTAATCGAATTGATTCGTCTGGCTCAAAAATGTCGCAAGCAGAAAAAATCTCAGACAAAAGCCCGTCAAGTACAGCTTTTTGAGTCCGGTGATCTTCATCTGCCATCTTAAAGTCTGTGGAGGATTTGGCCAATGTTTCTGCATCTCGGTCAATCCGCCATTGAGAATTGAACTGAGAGACAAAATCTTCGACAGGCAGTCTGTTGTCGGTAAATGCTTGTAAGAGTTGAAAATAAAGGTGTCTATTGGTCCAGTAGCTCATTATTCACTTATTCCACTAAGATATTTGAGATTGTTGGCAATAGAGAATTGTTTTGTTGGAACTATCGATTCGTCCAAATGTTGAATTTTACCTTGTCGATGTTGGGATTTTTATAAAGTCTCATGTTGGGAAATTAGCTGCTTTCGAGTTCCAAAGTAGCGGCCGCATTCGCAAACATGTCTCTTAATTCAAGGGCCAGTTCAACGATGAGAGTGAACGTTCTGCAATCTGCTTCGAAAAACTTAAACCCTTCTGGATTTAAGTTAACACTTTGCCGTTCCATCAAGAAATTAAACTTCCCATTTTCTATGATAACTTCGAAGACTCTATAATGGGCAGGTAATTCATTTAGTCGTGCTAGGTCATCTGTAGATAGACAGTGCCAGATCGGGTTTTCTGGGTCTTTTCCTTTGAACCTTTTACTTAGCCCAAGCTGTGGAGAATGAATAACTTCATATCCGGTATATGCTCCGGTTGAGGAATCAAACAAGGTGCACTGGAAGCGTAGGGCCGTTTCGTGATGATGAAAATCAGCCATAACTAAAGTTTCATAGGTAGGGTATCTATATTTTTTTATATCAAACAATTCCAGTTTAATCCCTTGAACATAACCCTCAAAAGCGGCAACAATTTTCTTAGTACTAACTCTGGAAAAATGTAATCGTTCAATATGATCTACTTTCGCATACCGCTCATCAAAACTTAGATCTAACTCGGTTAGATTAAAGTTTTCTGCAACTTGTAAATAGGCTTTGTAGTAAGCGCCTCTTTCTTTTATTTTAATTCCCAACAATTTAAATAAAATATTGACCGCTATCACGAAAATGACAAAGCCGCCCACTAAATATAGCGCTAACATTTCTTGTTCACTCATTTTTACTCTAAGTTTCCTTGTAAAGATATGGCCAACTTTAGTCGTTCCATCCGAATACAGCTTCTCCCACACGGGTTATACCGTCTATAATCCCGTCACCTATGACGTCCGTAACTCTAGTAGGTCGGGCATTTCTATTTGGTGTGAGCCATGCCCACAAAGTGTAAACATGAGCATTTATCTATTTTCGAGTTCTAAAGCAGCGGCCGCATTTGCAAACATTTCTCTTAATTCAAGGGCCAGCTCAACAATTAGAGTGATTGCTTTACAATCTTCCTCAAAAAACTTAAGCGTCTTATGATCAGATTGAACTTTTTGTCGCTCCATCAAAAAATTAAACTTTCCATTTTCAATGATGACTTCAAATTCTCTATACTGGCCAGCCAATTCGTTTAATCGTGTTATCTCATTTGTGGAAAGATGTTGCCAAATCAAGTTGTTTGAGTTTTTGCTTTTATATTTTTTATTTAATCTAAGCTGCTGATCTTTAATTGTTTCATACTCTTTGTAGTGCCCCCCCGCATAAAAGCGCGAGAAGCTATCAATTGGCGAGCATAGGAAACGAAGTTTACGCTCATGATGATGATCAGATAGAGCCATTATTACTAAGGTCTCTTGATAATATCTGGCTTTTTTTATGTCAATTAATTCGACTTGAACGCCTCCTACATTTCCTGCAAAAACTGAGAGGGGTTTTACTGTCCCAACTCTTGTGAATCTTAAGCGTTCAATGTGATTTACTTTAGCGTACCGCTCATCAATACTGAAATCCTTTTCGGCCAGATTAAAGTTTTGTGCAACTTCTAAGTAGGCCTTATAGTAGACGCCTCTTTCTTTAATGCTTATACCCAGCCATTTACCAATTAAATTCACTGTAACTACGATAATTATTAGCCCCCCAACTAAATATAGGGATAGTAGTTCTTGATCAGTCATTTTTTTACTTGGTGTGAGCCATGCTTATAAGGTGTGATTTTGGGAAGACCTGACTTATTTGGAGCTTAATGTTTCGGCGGTACGGATAAAATTTGATAACTGTTGATAGTGCCATCCAAATCGTTCATGATTAATTTCGTGACTAAACCATTTTTCAACCCAGTTTAGCAATTTTTTTGACGCTTTAACAGAAGCTCGATAGAACCGTGTCACTTTAAATATTAATTTTTGTTACTGCCTCTTGAGAGTCATGTGCCGTACTTCGCAGCATGTTGTCTCGTTCTTCAACTTCTAACTTTGCTTTTTCTAAAAACTCAACAAGCTCGTTGCAAATATTTGCAAGAGTCTCGAGCTGAAGAAGATTCATGCTGTTAATGCGCTTAATAAATTGCTCACTGCCAGCTCCCTGCCAAATTTCGCCGCTCGCAACTTGCTGAGATTCGTTTTTTAGTTCTTCTGCTAATTCAGTCTGCGCATAAGCGTAATGTTTTTTGAGTGTTGAGATTGACCCTTCAATGAGGGTTTTACTTAATTGGAGTTGTTCTCCTGCATAGTTGGGCATTTGAAATCCTTGAAAATTTAGGCGGTAATGTTAAAACCGGCTTGCTCTATAAACGTTGATAAAGTTGGTACATCAACGGTGGAAAGTATCGCTCTGTTCTCTTCCTCTAAAATTTTAATCATGATCGTTTCACCATGTTTTAAGAAGGTTAAGGGTGTTGCTTGGCTTGTCCCGGCCGATGCTTTTATGACCAATGTGGATAGTGCAATATCAGGTTTGGTTAGTGCTTGTGCAAAAGTTGATTTGAACTTGTCGGGCAGACTGTCTACATTCGATAATGTTTCTTCAACCAATGGCAAAACTGCGTCTCCCTGTGCTTTTTTAATCGCTAAAAATGAATCTAAAGAGATTGAAAATTTTGCTTCTTCGGCCGATTCAGGGAGGTTAAGATATGTTTGAATTGTGCTTAAAATGGTGTTTTGATTTCTCAGATTGACAAATTGATGAACCCCATCATCGGTAACAAAATACATCACTTGACGATTGTTTCTTTGGTGAATTTCAATCGTTTGGGTTGTTTGAGCCTCGCGTTGATTGATGGCGAGGACCATGCTTTGCTCAGGCAAATGGCTTAAGAGCACCATGGCGCGGACGAAGTTGCTGATCTCAATATCAGCACCATCTTGGTTTGCAAATTGACGAGTTAATAAACTGCGTCGGCCGATTACCAAGGCAGTCTCTTCATCGACATTTAGATAATTGTCTTTTGCAAAGCGTCCTGTTTCTTTGGGTAAATTAAAGCTGTTTAGCACTGCGTAAATCTCTTCAGGGGTTAGATTTAAACTTATATCAATGGTTTCAATTGTGGGTGTCATAATTAATGAGCAAGACTGAATTTGGCCTTGTTTAAGTTCTGGTTCTAATAAAATGTGATTTTTGAAAATTATTTGTTCTCGAGTTCTAAAGCCGCGGCCGCATTCGCAAACATGTCTCTTAATTCAAGGGCCAGCTCAACGATGAGAGTGAGTGCTCTGCAATCTGCTTCAACAAACTTAAACCCCACACGGTCTGATCGAATTTTTTGTCGCTCCATCAGAAAATTAAATTTTCCATTTTCGATAATGACTTCAAATTCCCTATAGAGGGTAGCCAGCTCATTTAGTCGTTTTCGGTCATCAGCAGATAAATGGAGCCAGATAGAATTTGCTGGGTTTTTCCCTTTATATTTTTTATTAAGCTCGAGGTGTTGATGATTCAACTCTCCATACTCCCTATACTCTTTATAATACATTCCTAAGTGATCTAATGGGTTACATTGAAATTTTAATATCGAATCGCTTGGGTTAAAGTCAGTTATAATTAAAGTCTCCTGTCCGGTTTTGCCTTTCTTTATGTCTAATAATTCGATTGCACTTTCTTGAAAAGCTCCTTCAAAAACTGATAAAACTTTCTTGGTCCCTATTCTGGTAAAGCGTAATCGCTCAATATGATCTACTTTTGCATACCGTTCATCAATGGTTAAATCTAACTCAGTTAGATTAAAGGCTTCTGCAACTTGTAAATAGGCTTTGTAGTAAGTGCCCGTTTCTTTTATTTTGATTCCCAACAATTTAAATAAAATATTGACCGCTATCACGAAAATGACAAAGCCGCCCCCTGCATATAGTGCTAATATTTCTCGTTCACTCATTGTTCACTCTAAGTTTCCTTGTAAAGATATGGCCAACTTTAGTCGTTCCATCCGAATATAGCTTCTCCCACACGGGTTATACCCTCCACAACTCCATCACCTATGGCGTCCGTAATAAAATCGATATCTAACAGGTCGGGCATTTCGAGGTCTGGCCAATCTAACCCCAATATTTCATAAACATCATCGTCAATCGCCATCCATAAGTTTGTCACATCATAAATCGCCATCGCTGTTCCAGTTACCGGGTTTGAATACATTGCAAGCCGGAATAGAGATTCTAGGCCAAACTCAAGAGTCTCTGCTGACGTGTGCTTGAGTAAGTCACCGAAGCTATCCCCATCATATTCAAGAACCCCTTCAAATATTGCACCCAAGACACCTAAAGCTGTACTAGCTTTACCCCAAGATAATCCATCATCTAAATTGAACAGAGCATCTATTTCTTTTACGAAATCATCCCCTGCTGACCCTAGAATATTCAATAAATCCCAATTGTCGATTAGATCAAGGAGGTCGCCCCCTTTTTTAAAAGTATCGAATAAGGCTCCTAATGCCTCCATTTTTCTAAGATTGTCAATGGCACCAAAAACATTCCCCAAGCCGGTCCATTCTGCCGCTAAGAGGTCACGTAGCCCATCTCGCACATACCGTAGTTCTGCATCTTCAAGCTCTGTGCGAATATGAGAAAGTGATTGGCTAATCTGAAATAAGGCGACGCTGAGCTGTTTTACGGCCGGTAATACTGTGTCATCCATTTCTGAAAAGAATGCCTCAGCACCAAACCCCTCCCACTCTCCAACCATTGCAGCTTGAGCTGTGTTTAAGCCGTGAAAAAGCACAAATGCATCGTCGCTCATTAGCTCAAAACTATGTGCAGCCTCTTCTAGCTGTGGATAATTTGCTCGAATGATTTCAGTCATATGCTTAGGCTCCCTTTTAGAGTAATTTGAATTTTGAATCTAAACTCAAAGATGTTTAACACCTGCTTGCTTAAGGGTGTTTTCAACCGTCGTAATAACATAGGTGATCTTAGGTTGTTCATGTGGCTAACTAAATCTTCTTTTTGCGGCCATCTCTGCCTGAATGTATTGCTCTCGAGCCTTTCTGACATCATTTTCCAGTTCGGCCATTTTATCCGAAAGAAGTTCAATCTTTTTCGGCAGATCGATTGATATAACCTCTTTCATCGTATCCCCGGCCGCACCACCTAAGGCACCAGATGCCAAATTTTCAGCTAGGACATTCACCTGAGCAAAATATTCCTCGAGCGAAAAATGAGCCTGTTTAAAAGTTTGTTCTAAATCCTCTGAAAGCGGTTTGTTGAATTTTCTGGTTGTCATAAAAATCGTTCGTTATTTTTTTTCTGCTAAATTTTCTTATTTTTAGTCGGCCTCAGATAGCCATCATTTTTTTTGTGATGGTGTAACAAATTAAGCGTCTTGGAAGAAGGCACTTGCCTCTTGATCCTCAGCAATGTAGTCAGCCACAGTTTGTTTCAGATCTTCGCTAATTTCATCCATTTCTATCTGAAATGCTTCTAGCATAGGGTGTAATAGATTGTTGAATTTCTCCAATGTTTTATCACCAACATGCCCTTTAAAAGCAACTGATTGAATTAGAGTGATGGTTGCATTCAAGCTTTTCAGCATTTCGTCTATTTTTGTTGCACGCTCTGCAAATCGAGTCGCCATCGCCTCAATGGCTTCTGGCTCTATTTTTAATACTTCTGCCATACATTATTTCCTGTTTAAATGTCCCAGACATAACTAAATGGGTGTTTTGATTTGCTCCCCTCCTCATTTGCGTGAGGGTCTCACAGAAGAAAGGAAAGTGACTCACCAGACATGTTTGGCTACTCTGAATACTTCTTGCTCATCTGTCGATTGGGCAGGTTTGTTTTGAGGAAAATTGAACCAAATAGAATAAAGGGAGAGGTTCTTTCACATAGCTCTGCATAAACCACGTTTTTAGCTTCGCTCAGGCATGGAGATCAAATACCCTCGAGGGGTACCCCGTAATTATTACAACTTAGAATCTATTTCTTCTAAACTGAAAAGAAAAGAACTATCACATATGAAAGTTATTCTTTTTTCAGCCCATAATACTTTTTACCTGTTTAAACTCTTTCGAAAAGTGATCGGCTCAAATAGGCCAATCATTTTAACTTAATTAACACAGTTGCATCCACTCAAGGAGAAGGACAGAACCAACAGGGCTTGCCCTTCTCCAAGTATGTCATTGTCTTAATTTAAAACAAACGGGTGGTGAGGCTATCTGACGTTACCACCGCCGCCTCCGCCGCCACCCCCGTCTTGGAAGAAGGCGCTTGCCTGTTCATCCTCGGCGATGTAGTCTGCCACAGTTTGTTTCAGGTCTTCGCTGATTTCAGTCATTTTTTGCTGAAAAACAGTTAGACGCGGTTGAAATTCGTTGATGTATTTCTCGTTGGCCGCATCGCCCACATGCCCTAAAAAGGCGGCCGATTGAATCAGCGTCACAGTTGCCGTAAAGCTCTGCATAATCGCTTGGATTTGCTCCGCCCGACCTTCAAATCGTCCAGCCATCGCGTTAAGTTCTTCTGGTTCTACTTTTAGAATTTCTGCCATGTTGTTTCTCCTACAACGAAATACCGTTGTGTAAAATTTTGGTTGTCCCTACGAAATATGTTTACGAATAGATGTTTTGGCACTCGGCCCGTAAGTCACCCACGTTTGCTACCAAAGCGTTGTCGGTTGTTTCAACATTGTCTGCGGCCGCCTGGATCATATCTAAGTAAGCCAGTAGTGATGTAGCCATATCCTCAATTTCAGGTTGGATATTGCCCGTCATTTCAGCCACAAAGTTGTTTGCACCTTCACCTTGCCAAATATCGCCACCTTCTGCGGCCGATTTGTCGTTCATAATCTCTGCCAACATATCATTCTGGATTGTTGCCACTTGACTGCGCAACGTCGTTAGCGCATTGTCTAAGTTTGAGCGTGTTAATTTAAGGATTACTCCTGCGTTTGCCATTTTTTAATACCTCTGTTTAGTAATTAGCTATTGTTAAAATCAGATGATCTCTAATACATGAACCGTTCGCGGGCGCGGCGCTCTGCTTCTTCGTACTGTTCACGGGCACTTTGAACGTCATTGCGCATTTCGTTCATCTTGTCAGATAGTAAGTTGATTTTGCTCACTAATGTGGCTGACAAGGTATCGTACATTTCGTCACCGGTTGCACCTAGCAATCCGCCGGCCGCTAAGCTGTTTGCAAGCGCATTTACTTCGCTAGCGATATCGGCTAATTCACCGTTTGCAGTTCCAAAGGCCCCTTTCATCGCTTCGCCCAGAGGCTTGTTAAATTTTCTTGTACTCATTATTTTTTAAACTCCTAAGTTATTAACTTAATGTAGATGGGGCTGAGATGCCGCTAATTTTCTGTCCATCTTCAGTTTCAATCGTGTCAAACTGAGTTGAAATTTGGGTTGTGGTTGCACTGGCCGTGCGTAAGGCAGCTGCTAACTTTTGTAGGGCGGGAAGGATTTCTCCATCCATTTCACCTGCAAAGCTGTTGTAGCCAAAACCCATCCACTCCCCATTTAACGCCTCACGGTTCGTGTTTACATTTGTGTAAACCGAATCTGCGCGGGCGGCGAGACCCTCTAAGGCCGTAGCCACGGATCTCAGTTCATCGTAAGTTGCTTGAACTGGTTCTGCCATCTGAATGTCTCCTTTAAATATCCTGGAATCCAGGTCTAAATAAGTGATATAAGGGCTCTAAATATAAATTAGAGCGTTGCTTTAAAGTGAATCGACCTATTGCTACATCGATTCACTTTATTTTTAAATTAATTATCAAAGCGTTTCGGCCGAACATCTTTCAAGAACTGCGGCGCTTCAACGTTTTCCTGCGCATAGGTAAACATTTCCCACTCTCCACTTGGCTCATCCAGTTGCCAAAAAAATGTTCCTATGTCTCCTGAATAAACCCAAACACGCTCGGCCTCATCCCACAAAAAGAAGGTGACCGATTGATTGTTAAAAATGAGTTCCGGTACAAAAACCACCTCATCATTTTGATTTTTGATTTCAAAACTCAGCATGTACTCTTTTTCCGGGTCAGGAACGGTTATCGCTAATTGATGATTGCCGGTGGGGGAAGTTGCCGATTTATTCAAGGTTGCGACTTCGTTGGGATATGTACTTTCATTCATTCTGTTTGATTCTCCACAGCTATGGGATAGCAGAAAAGTTATTAGCAAGATTGCGTAAATGTTTAAATTAGAAATTTTTAAATAGCTCATACCTAATCTTCGTTTCGGATTCCTGTTACATTCCCATTCGCATCCAAGTCAACAATCGTCGTTTCGTTCCAGGTAATATGTATGTCGTATGGGTCCGCTTGCCCTAAGGTAATCACTTCGGCAATGGTAGATTTCCACCTGTCAGTTGAATATTGCGGATTGGGATCAATCACATCGTTCCACGTATATTCCATGTCAAGCCTGACTGTGTATGTCCCATCTGAATTTTCTGTCATTGTTGAGGTCCCAGATCGTTCAAAGCCACCCACGTCAGCATTGGTGCCATGCAGATATTGATAGCCCACAATGCCTTCCCCATTTTCAATTTGCATCGGAAATGATTCATTGATTTGTTGGGAGCTTGCCCCGTTAGCAAACATGTGTTCGGCCGTATCCATCGCCCTGTCCCCCAGATCTTGAGTGAGACTGTCATTTCCCTGCATATACTCCGCCCATTCAGAATCGTTCTCAATTGACCAATCGCCGCCGCCTGTTAAATAGCGGTCCAGAATTGATCGACCGGCCCAATCATTATTCCAATGATTGTTTGACCCATTTCCCCCTTCATCCCTACGCCAACGCCGATCTGATTCAATTGCAGTCCGATCTCTACGATCAGAGCGTTCATCTCGAAGGTTTCTATCATCCCTGCTACCTCGGCGAGATGAATCATCTTCACTTGGTGCATCATCTACAGTCCCACTTGCTCCGGTTAAGGGGTGATTAATGGGTGTCGGGTAGGCTCCACTGGCACCGGTTAAAGGATGATTGACAGCGTTACCGGCTGTTCCAGAAATCAACTGAGCTCCGGCTGTTTCTGTGTTTAAGAGTTCGCTCGAGATAGTGTTAATTAACGCGCCCGCATTTTGCAGGGCGCTGCTCAGCTTGCGCACTCCTGGCAAAAGCTCGTTTTCCATCTCATTGTCAAAGGAACTCCAGCCATATCCTTCCCATTCCCCATGCAAATCGTTTTTGCTGTTACGCAGGGATTGGTAAAGCTGTTCGGCACGGCCGGATAGCTCTGTAAAACTGCTCGATATCGCTGCTAATTCATCGTATGTTGCTTGAATTGTAGTCGCCATATTTCTGTCCTCTTAGCCCAAATAAACAAATGCTACTCATCCCCTGCAAAAGCTGAAGCAATTCTAGTTATCGGTTGCCCTAAACGATCTGGATCTTCAGGAGGTTCTGTGAATGCAAAGAACAAAAGCGGGCCATTAGTTACTTCAAGAGAGTGCCACTTGCCTTCTGGTAAATTTGCTTTCAGGCTTTCAAAAGCCAAATCAAAAGAGTTCCAAGATTCAAATTCGTAAACATAAATCGAAATATTTGATTCTTTTGTTTTTAGCCCAACGCCACCAATTGCGTTTAATTCAGACGCTGAGACGAGCAGTGGGGTGGATTCAAGAATTACGTTTGTTCGTTTTTTACTTAACAAGCTCGCAACTCTCCGTCGTTCATTTTCAGAGATACCACTTTCACTGGGGATATTGGGTTTTAAATAAAAAGTGTTTTCGTCCACCTTTGCCTCTTCTTGTTGAATTACCACAGTTGTTGGAATTGACTGTGGTTGAAGTGTAATTTCAGGTGTGATTGTTTCATCTATAGGAATGCTGTTTGTGCATCCACAAATCAAGGATATAAA
This sequence comes from Chloroflexota bacterium, assembly GCA_020628815.1. Classification (GTDB taxonomy): domain Bacteria; phylum Chloroflexota; class Anaerolineae; order Promineifilales; family Promineifilaceae; genus WTJY01. Next base: position 42,035 of record JAHDEN010000037.1, read on the forward strand.
AATTATCGAGATGAAATAAAACTGAAAATTGAGCCACTTATTCTTTAAAATCATGGGACAGATACCGGA
>JAHDEN010000243.1 GCA_020628815.1 Chloroflexota bacterium
GACTGTGATGAATGGATGTGACGAGACTGTGTGATGTGTGACCTGTGAAGGGTGGAGACTGTAATGAGTCTTTGCGATGTCGTCTTCCGGCGTCAACCGATAAAAGAAGTATAGGGGAGGGCTGGGCCGGTTTGAATGGGTGAAACTACGCAATTTTCTGATTGGTGGTCGGTTTGCTTCGCTAAGCGGTGGTTGGTTTACCGCTTAGCGACTATTGGCCCGACGGGCACCGAATGCTGGCTACCATCATAAGGTTGCCCGTTTTGTACAGTTGGGTTCAAATACTCGAAAATTTTTTGGAGGCAATGATGGCACATTGGAGTGAGTATTTAGATAAGGAACACGATCGGTTTTTGGAGGAGTATTTTGAGTTTGTGCGGATTCCAAGTGTATCGGCGTTGCCCAAGTATGCGGCTGACGTTCGCAGAGCGGGGGAATGGGTGGTTCAGCGCCTCACAGCGGCCGGAGTAGAAAATGTAGAGCTTATGGAGACGGGTGGACATCCGGTTGTGTATGGGGATTGGCTACATGCGGGGGATGATAAACCGACGATCATGATTTATGGCCACTTCGACGTGCAACCGGCCGATCCTTTAGATTTATGGGAAACGCCCCCGTTTGAGCCAACGATTCGGGATGGCAAAGTTTACGCCCGCGGTGCGTCTGATGACAAGGGGGGGATGGTGACCCCGATCTTTGCAACCGAGGCGATGCTCCAGACCGAAGGGGCGCTACCCGTCAATGTGAAATATTGTTTTGAGGGGCAAGAAGAGATCGGAAGCCCTCAGCTCCAGCCGTTTTTTGAGAAATATAAAGAGAAATTCGCTTGCGATGTGATTTTATCGTCAGATGGGCTATTGCATGATGCAGACACACCGATGGTTTTGCTCGGCTTAAAAGGGCTAACCGGATTACAAATCAATGTAACCGGCCCATCTTCTGATTTACACTCCGGCCTGCACGGTGGGGTGATGCAGAACCCTATCGAGGCCCTGACTAAAATTATCGCCTCAATGCGCCATGCGGATGGGACGATCGCAGTTGAAGGATTTTTCGATAACGTTGTGGATGCCACTGACGCACAGCGGGCCAAAATCGCTGAGATTCCATTTGATGAAGCCGATTATGCTAAATCGGTGGGCATTAGCGAGTTTTATGGTGAGCCAGGATACAACACGCGGGAGCGGAATTGGCTCCGGCCGACGTTGGAGCTAAACGGCATTTGGGGCGGTTTTCAGGGGGATGGGACTAAAACGGTGCTCCCTTCGCTGGCACACGCCAAGATCACCTGTCGACTGGTGGCGAATCAGGATCCGACAGAGATTCACAAGTTGCTGGTTGCCCATATCGAAAAACATACGCCTCCCGGTGTGACAGTCACTGTTGAAAAGACGGCCGGAACCGGCTATCCGTACTTAATGTCGGCCGACCATCCCGGCAACAAAATTGCGGCCGATGTGATGCACGAACTGTTTGGAAAACAGCCGGTTGAAGTTTACGTCGGTGGGTCGATCCCGATTGTGGCATTCTTCAAGAACTCACTACAGTCAGACACCATTAACTTTGGCTGGTCTGTGGGGGATGAGAATCTGCATGCGCCCAATGAGTTTTTCCGGCTGGAGAATATGAAGCGAGGGATGCGGGGCTACTGCATGCTTCTGGAAGGAATGGTCGATTATCCGCAAGAGTGAATCCAGTCTTGATAAACCATGCGTAATTGGGTGTGAGGTGATGAAATGAATAAGGCGAAGTTAGGGAATTGGTTGATCGGTCTTGACGTGCTGATCTATGTGGCGCTGTGGTTTATCTTTGCCCCTGAAGAGGGCATTGCGGCCGTTCGAGGGGACTTTATCGGCGAAATGCTGGCCGGAATCGTCATGATCTTGCTTAGTATTGGTATCTTTTTATCAACAAAACCGAAGTGGGTTGAGCCTTACTTTGGCGGGCTAGATAAGATGTATTCAACCCATCGGCAGTTGGGTGTTATTTCTCTGTTGCTGCTGGTTGGTCATTCATACGTCATTCCAAATGGTCCAACACCTGGCCCGGGGCTCTGGCTAGGGATAATCGCCTTTTATGGATTCTTGATCATAATTTTGATGGCCCTCGCTCCACGACTCCCGTTCATTAGCAACTTCTTCCGCCAATCTTATTCGTCATGGCGTAAAAGCCACAGGCTGGTTGGCATCCTTTACCTGCTTTCGATTTTTCACTTTTTGATGGTTGATCCCTTATCTATGGGGACACCACAAGGCATTTTTATGCTGGCGATTGCGATCTTTGGCGCAGGATCATGGCTGTACAAACAGGCCTTCGCCAGTCGAGCCACAAAAACGCTTGATTATGAGTTGGCTGGTGTCAACCGCTTAAACGGCTCGATTATAGAGCTGGTCATGGAGCCAAAAGGTGCTAAGTTGCAGCATGAAGCTGGTCAGTTTTGTTTTATCCATTTTACGGGCGACAGTGTGCTTGAAGAACCCCATCCATTTACGATAGCCAGCGGCCCGAACGAGGCACAATTGCGCCTCGCAATCAAAAACTCGGGTGATTGGACCAGCTATCTGTACGAGAATGCCAAAGAGGGGATGGTGGCACAAATTACGGGCGGGCACGGGATGTTTAACTACAAAGCAAGCTCGAACGAGCAAATTTGGATCGCTGGTGGGATCGGGATTACACCGTTTGCGAGTTGGGTGCGCGACATGGGATCTAATCCGGCCCAAAAGATCGATTTCTTTTATACGGTGCGCAGTCGGGGGGATGTGATTTTGTTTGATGAGCTTGAGCAAAAGGCGGCCGGATATGACAATCTTGAGCCGCATCTGCAGGTTTCAAACGATATGGGCCGGTTGTCGGTTGATATGGTCTGCGAGCTGTGCGGTGATGATGTGTCAAACAAGTCGGTCTTTTTGTGTGGTCCTGTCAAGATGACAGAAAGTTTGGCGGCCGCGTTTGAAGGGCTGGGTGTGGCCAAGTCAAACATCCATTTTGAGGAGTTTAACTTTCGCTAGATTGGCTAACGTGTAGCCGGTCTAATAGAGTAAGAGGTATGGCAACTTTGCATTTGATGGTTGGGCTTCCTTGCTCAGGAAAAACGACGTTAGCAAAAAAACTGGAACACGAGCTTCCTGCTCTTCGATTGAATCTAGATAGGTGCCACATTCATCTTTTTGGGCAAGATGCTGAGGGACCCGAGCACGATACCAGGCACAATCTGATCGAGACGATGCTTTGGGACATAGCCAGTAGATCACTTGTTTTAGGTATGAACGTTATTCTTGATTATGGTTTATGGGCGCAAAAAGAGCGGGATGATTATCGGTTGAGGGCAAAACAGCTTGGTGCCGGTTGTAAAATCCATTTTCTTGATGTGCCTGAGGCGGAGCTGCTTAGACGGCTTGCGGCAAGGAATGCACATTTACCATCAGACAGTTTTTATATACCGGAAAAAAGCATGCGGTCGTGGATAGACCAGTTTCAAAAACCAACGTTAGACGAGCTTGAATTTGGATAATAACCAGGTGAAGCCTACTTTTTTGAGCGATATGCTCTGTATCTGAATGTGGATCGCAGAATGTAGAATCCTGCCAATATAGAGCCTTTAATCGTTCCACTGACCTTAGAGACCCCGGCACGCCGGTTGTGCCAGCTTGCAGGGACTTCAACCACCTTTGCACCCATTGCCAGAGCCTTAACCTGCATTTCTGTTGGCCAGCCAAAGGTCATTTCCTGCATATCTAGCTCTCGGTAGAGTTCGGCCGTAATCGCCCTAAATGGCCCCAAATCGGTTATTTGGACCCCAAAGATCAGGTTGATGATTTTAGACGTGAGCCAGTTGCCAAAGCGTTGGTGGGGCGGCATCGCATCTTTTTGAATAGTGCCGAGTGTGCGTGACCCGAGCACGAGGTCGGCCGAGCCGTTTTTGATTGGCTCTAACAGCCTACCTATTTCGCTTGGCAAGCTACTGTAGTCTCCGTCCATAGTGATGATAATGTCAAAATCTTTAAAATTCGCGTAGTCATACCCTGCTTTGCATGCAAACCCATACCCTTGTCGATTTTCTTTAATAACATGAGCACCAAAAGAGGTCGCGTTATCGGCCGTTTGATCAGTTGAGCCATTATCAACCACGATAACCAGATCCGCGTATTGGCGGGTTTCGGATACCAAGTCGCCGATATTTTCGGCTTCGTTCAGGGCGGGGATTACAACAGCAATTTTCATCATAGCAAGTGTGTGAGTTGAAAGTACTAAAAGGGGGTTGAGTTGATTCAGCAGGAATAACTAATATGGGGAGTATGAGGCATTGTAAATCAGACGGACGCAAGATAAGCCGTGCATCTTACTGTATTGTTTAAAATAGCTCACATTTAGAGATCATAGTTACCAATGAAAGCACTAAAATTTTATAACCAACGAGACATCCGTTTAGAAGATCTTGAAAAACCGATGCCGGGGGATGGGGAAGTTCTGATTAAAGTTACCCATTCCGGAATTTCTCAAACCCAAGTGAATGAGTTTATGGAAGGTCCATATCTGATCAATGCGATCCCGGGTGATGCCGGTTTGGGCGCAGATGAGCTTATCCCGGGCCATGAGTTCGGCGGTGTCATTGAGGGAGTGGGTCCAAACACAGATTCCCGCTTGATTGGGCAGCCTGTAGCCGTTTTGCCACGAATTAGCTGCGGGAACTGCGAAAATTGTCAGCAGGGAGATGAAAACCTGTGTTCGAACCTAGCTTATTATGGATTGGTGGGCGCTCACGGCGGCTTTGCAGAATACGCTGTTGTCAAAAAAGAAAATATTTTTCCGGTTGGTTCAATCGATACGTCGCTATACAGTTTCATCGAACCGATTTTGGTGGGCATCAATGCCGGAAAGCAGATCGAAGATCGGATTGCTGGCAGTAAAATCCTGCTTTTAGGGGCTGGTGGTGTAGGAATTTCTACAGCGGCCGTTTTAAAGGATTACTACATGGCCGACATCGTGGTATCTGATTTCTTGCCGTTCCGGCTACAAAAAGCGGCCGAGCTTGGCTTAAAAACGATTAGAAGCGAAGAGTTGGCTTGTGAATACGATATTGTGATTGATTGTGCCGGCAGCGACCCTGCCAGTCAAAACGCAGCGATGCTTGAGAGCTTTGATTACGTTAAACCAAACGGCATTGTGCTGATGATGGGCTCTTATTTTCATGAGCTTTCGTTTGTCCCCATGTCGGTGATCGCCCGTCAGGTGCAACTTCGCTCTTCATTTGCCTATAACTCATACGCTGAAGGAAAGCTGAACGAGGTTTTAGAGACGTTGGAGCCAGATTTCAATCTGTTGATCCACGAGATCCCGTTAGAAGACATTGTAGACGAAGGCTACTACCGGTCTGAAGTGGATAAGAATGGATTTGTGCGCATTGTTGTTAAGCCTTAATGAATTTACTTGAGCAAATTGCCGATAGCCATGGTGTAAAAATATGCTCTGCAGATTCTCCTGATCCTGACGGCGATTGGAAGAAAGTTCCTTTGAGGGGCTCAAAGTACGTTCTCTATGTGCCAACCTCATTAGGCTACAAGGAGGTGTTTTCTCTGAAAAGTTTTTTTGAGGGGACAATCGAGCAGATTGACACACTTGTAGGTCAAAATCAGCAAAACTCGCTGTTGAGGGAGCAGCTCAACATTTTTTCGCAGATCTCTCAACAGTCTCAAATTATTCCTGAGCTGGAGGAGGATGCATTTGCCTTCTTAGCCTTGTTTATGGGTTCGTATGCGCTGATTAAAGGTGGAGAGGTGGTGCTAAATTATCAATTAGACCCATATAGCCTGCGTACCGGCCGGGCGCGACTGCAAACCGATGGCCAATTTGCTGTATTTATTAAACAAGGGGAGATGTTTGGCTACAAGATCGGGGATTTTGAAATCGTCGTTTTGACGCTGGGGATTCTTGATGAGATCACAAAGCAGCTGATCCAAATCAAATTGGAATGGCTAAACCGCTCGTACCAGCAGTTGAATCAAGAATTAGACTATGCGTTTAAAGCTCTGCCCGATTTGTTTTTGAAAATTGACTCTGATTACCAAATCTTGGACCAGCATGGGCAGAAACCAGAAGATTTTGGCTTTATAACCAATGAACTATTCAAGCAGAAGCTGCCAGAGGTTATGCCTGACCTGATTTGGTCAAAGTATCATCAACAGCTTAAAGCTGCGGCTCAAAATCTTCGTAGAACGGAGTTTGAGTATGAAATTGAGAGCGGTAACAATGAATTTGGCTCAGAATTTTTTGAATGCCGCATCGTTCCCATCACAGGCAATCAATTTGTGTCGGTTGTGCAGCCGATCACCACAAGAAAGCTGACGGAGCAAAAGCTAATCGAAGCGCAGGTATATGCGGTTGAAGCTGAGCGAGCCAATCGTGCGAAATCTGTGTTCTTGGCCAATATGAGCCATGAGCTACGAACGCCTCTCAATGCGATTATCGGGTATAGCGAGCTGGTTGAAGAGGAGCTTGAGGAGGCGTGTGTTGATGAATACGAGTTTATACTGTCCAGCGTCGGGAGAACTAAATTTGCAGGCAGGCATCTATTAGGGTTGGTCAACAACATTTTGGACCTATCAAAAATTGAATCAGGCAAAATGGAACTGAGCTATTCAAAATTTACCCTCAAGAAGTTGCTAGAAGAAGTAGAAGAAATTGTGTTGCCACTGGTTGGGAATAACGAGAACCTTTTTCTGGTTGAGTGTGATCAGCCGGAGTTTGAGATGGAGGGAGATTTATTCCGTTTGAAGCAGGTTGTTGTCAACTTAGTGAACAATGCGCTCAAATTCACATCGGCCGGAACCGTCTCGTTGCGCTTGGGCATTAATGAGGTTGGTTTGCTGGAGGCTGGGGTAGAAGATACAGGGGTTGGCATTTCTCCCGAGCTGCTAGACTCACTATTCTCTCCATTCAAGCAGGCAAATAATGATTTAAATCGAGAACATGATGGGACGGGACTCGGTTTGGCGATCTGTAAGCAGCTGGTTGAGCTGATGGGAGGAGAAATTTTTGCACAAAGTGAAGTTGGGTCAGGCTCAATCTTTGGTTTTTGCATCCCTACGCATGCGTCTACGCCTAAATTACCTACACCTGCCCAAATCGATTCTTAAGCCCCATTCAAAAACCGCTTGGTATGCTGACCAAACGAATCTTCCGAGTCTAGAGCTTGCCTAACCCGCTCTAAATCATCCCCCGTATCTACATCAAAATATTCTGGCAGAACTTTGACCCGCACCCCGTCTTCTTGGGCGATTTTTAGGGTGTCAGCAAACACGTTTTCGGTAGACATCGTTACCTCGCGCACCATACGTGGATGCGGCCGCTTCCAGCCGATCAAGTAATAGCCACCATCGTCGCACGGGCCAAGGGTCGCATCAACATCATCGCTGTCTAGCTCTGTAAACCCTTTGAGCACAAGATCAGGTGGTAATGCGGGGCTATCGCTGCACATGGCGACCGCTTTGCCAAAAATTTCTGTACTCAGGGCTTCTGACAGCACGTAGTCGAGCCGATCGCCCAATGTTTCACCCCGCTGTGGGATGAGAAGGCAGTTGGGGGCAAAATCACCAAACCACGCCAGTGTTTCATCGTTGTCAGGGCTGTAAGCGATGGCTGGCATAACGTTGGATAGAGAGCGGGCTAGCTCAACCGCATCGGCCAAGAATTGGGTATAAAGCTCGGCCGCCTGTTCGAGCGTGTATGGGGGGCATAGGCGCGTTTTGGTGTTGCCCGCTTGCGGCCGTTTAGCCATGATAATCAGGACGTTGTAATTTGGCATGGTTTTTTACGTGGTGCGTGGGAAGTTGGCTTATTGAAATTTGTTTAGTTACCCTCATGGGTTGCATAAATAAGCGTGTTACGTGGAACGTGAGACCCATAAAATTCAGGCTTCTATCACGTACCACGTTTTAAATAGAATCGCGGGATGCTGAATAGTTTTCGTAAACCAACCATCCCACGCACCACGCCTCGTCGCTATTTTACCCGCCACATCGCAATTCACCTGTCCATCTTACCCAAAATCGGCCGAAACAAGTAT
>JAHDEN010000038.1 GCA_020628815.1 Chloroflexota bacterium
GAAGGCATGTCGACAAAGCCGATCCGAATGGCAAAGTCACGCACGGCAGCGGTGCCGAAGAATGGGATGCTGAAGGCGATGATAAATGTGAGTAATACAATAGCCATGTGGCGGGTTAGTTGAGATTGGCGATAAACGCCTCGATTTGGGCCGCAGCATCGGCCGGAGCCTCTGTGAGCGCCTGTTCCGCAAAATTACGCGCCAAATCTGTGTCACCAGCCTGAGCATACGTATTGGCGATCAAGAAGCGTGAGCGCCAAGCCGGGATTTGCTCAGTCGGGTTTTCTAAGACGTTTTCAAACGCCTGAACCGCCTCATCATATCCGCCAATCTGCTCAAGTCGCTGGCCAGCCTCTGCCCAACGTTGGGTCTGAACGTCTTTACTGCGTTCCAGAGCTGTGCCGGTTTCGTAAGCTTCAAAAATCTGCGGATAGAACGATGAGCGGGTCTCGCCCTCTTCGCGTAGAGCGCATTGTGTTAGCGCCTCTGCATACTGATATTGCGTGTCAGCAAACAGCGGGTCCGCTTGAATCGAGGCTTCATAAATATCAAACGTCGGTTCGCATTCTTGGGTGAAGGCGAAGTTCATGCGGGCATACTCATTTCTAATCGTTGAGTTTTGCGGGCTAAGCGCCACAGACGCCTGATAGAAGTTTGTGGCATTCTCTACCCGTTCGTCTCGGGCAGGGGAGCCAGATTGCTCCAGCGAGGCCCAGCGAGAGTTTAGACGGGCTAAGTTTGCGGTATGGTCTGTGTTGAGTGGGTTGATGTCCTGAGCCGTAAACAGGGCATTTTGGGCCGTGTTTAGAATGTTGTTTTGCTGTTCGCCATCTAAATAGGCAGATTTTTCGAGATACGCCCGGCCGAGCCACAAATAGTAAAAGTCTTCACGTGGAGCAAGCTCCAAAGCGCGTTCATAGATCGCAATCGAATTGTCCCAATACGCTGATGCCAGTTCAGGATTTTCTTGTGAACGGGAAGCTTGATTGTCCCACGGCTTGCCTCGTTTATAAATAATGTCTGACTGGATGATGCTTAGATTGGAGACGTTGATTAAGTAGAAACAGCCGAGCAGCAAAAATGACATCGACCCCAGCGCCGTGACAGATCCCAGCTCCATCCGGCTGGTCCAGCGGTCCCGAATCACAAGTAGCCCCATGACTAAAATCAGGACAAATACAAAGATGTAAAAGAGAGACAGAATGCTTGAGAATTCTTCCGCTTCGACCACACGGCGAACCGTTTCGGCCGTTTGTGCTGTAATCGAGCTGGGGGTAATAAAGCTTTGGCGCAGGCGAGATGCGTGACGCAGCTGATACGCCAATCCGATCAAAAGTGACCCTAGCGAGACAAACAGGGCGGGCCAAGCGAGCGCCATGGTTGCTTTGTTCCAGAAAAGGGCGAGTAATAGGATGCCACCGGCTAAGGTGATGACCCCGATCCAGATAGCCACAGTTTCACCGGTTAGCATCATAGGCAAGGCGAGCCCGATACCGGCCAAGCCAACAGCCGCCGCTAAGACCGGCCCTTGCTCATCTGCAGCAACCAGCCTGACACCGGTCAGGCCGCAAATCAGGGCGGCCAACGGTGCAACGGTGATGTAGCCGATCCGGCCGAGATTACTTAGGTTTCCGATATTGAAAAAGAAGCCGTAGATAAATAATCCAGCCAATACAACCGCTGCCAAAAGCAGCGCATAACCGGTAATGGTGTCCCGTTGAGAATTGCGGTCAGCCGCACTGGCGGTAACCACATACAGCTTGTTTTTCGCCATCTCGCTCAGGGCTACGAGCGATCCCAACGCCCAACTCATGATTGTGATCAAAAAGATGTATGGCGAAGGGCTAAAGTTTTCACGAGGATTAACAAACATCGACTGTTGGAAAACCTCAAATGCGGTTGGAATGTCGTCTAGCGTTTGGATTGGATTTTGCGGATCAGGGGTGTAAACGGTGTAGTTGAACGCCAAGGTGCCAAGCATCATAGCCAGCACAAAGGTCCAAATCATGGTAGGGCGAACCCAATCTCCGACCGGTTGGCCACCGCCTGAACTGCCGCGCGAGCGACTTGAACGCCCACCTTTTTTCGGTGCGGCGCGACCTCTTCCCTTTTTCTTTTTCGGGGATGATGGTTCGTCTTCGGCCGGAACAGATTCAGTGGCTGAAATTTCTGCCACGTCTGAGGCCAAAATCGCATCTGAAACAGCAACCGTGTCTTTTAACGTATGCCCAATTGCAAAGAGCAGGGCTGTGTAGGCAAAGAAATAGGTTCGGGTTGAGACAATCGCAATCCCAAAGTGAATTTCGACGTAGAAGGCTAAAATAGCGCCAATCACCGCAATCATGGTGATGTTGTTGCGCGAAAATGGATCTCGAACTTCTTCATCTGCCCCAGATGGTTTGTATGTGACCGCGTAGTAGACCAGATAGACGATCAGTCCAAATATGGAGCCGGCCGGGTAGGCCACACCAAAGAATTCAATGCCACGGGTGGCGGAAAATGCCCCACCCACAATTAGGCCCATCACGATCCACAGCCCAATGAGCAGCAGTCTGTCACGGCGTGACCGCAATACGCCTAGCCATGAAAAGGTCTGCGCAAAAATTGAAACATAAAGCCATTGCCAGGCCATAAAGCCGAGCAGACCGGTGATTACAAATGCGTCCCACGTTTCATTGTGGGATCGGTCAGGCGACGCATTGCGTGCCTCTACGGTACCCAGCTCGGGCGGGTAGAACCGGTTGTAGGCGACATACATCGCTTCGGGTCCATATCCGATAAGCGGCCGTATCGCATTCCATGAGTCGGTTGATCCGTCTGGGAATTCTAGTGGTTCATGAGGCATGATTAGATCAACCGCGCCACGCCAAATGAAAATACGGACTTTACCCGTTCGGCTTTCTGAGTTCAGCAGGGTTCCGTATCGGCCGACACCTGGGATTTGTCGCCAAGCTTCGTAATTACCGATCACTTTGTCTAATACCGGTGCATTACGCACAGCGTCTGGATAGAGGTCGTAGGTGTTAAAAATACCAAACCATATCACCCCATATAGCGACAATAAAAGCCAGCTAAGCCATAACCAGCGCCAGCCGGTTTGGGTCGCTACCATCACAAAAATGATGATGGCGTAAACGAGAATGGCGCCCAAAGATATGGCCAGAGCACCCAAATCACCGATTGCGGGTCGCAGATAGCCTGACAGAACGAGCGAGGCTAATCCGATGATTAGACCGATCGAAGAGATTAAAATGTCTCGGCTGGAAAGGCCGTTTTGGTCTTGGTCTGCATTGCGTAATGCAACCAAAAAGATGGTGACAAATGCGAATATCCCAACCAGTAACCCGAGCAATGGACCACGGCTAAATGTCCAGTAGATCGACATGAGCTGGATCGCCAGAACAAAAATGTAAATCGATGAGCGGATAATATCCGCAATGTTTAGATCCTCATCTGTCAAAATGTTGGTGAACGAGGAGATGATGCGGCCGAGGGTAAGCGGTGTGATCATGATCAGCCAGGCGGCTAAAAAGATCGCATTCCCCATATGGCCCGCGATACGGCTGCTGGTGTCGCCACCCCATGGCAATGGGTCTAATCCCAAGCGCTGCAACATGCCGTAAAGCGCCACCGGAATACTCACAATGATGGCTGTGGTAACTAATCGGTGGACTTGACTCTCTTCACGCAGCGACGCGATCATCACAAAAAATATGGCGATGTACGACAGGGTCGTGTAGGTTCCTTGAAGCCGTTGATACGATCCGGCCCAGCTTACCGCAGGTGTGACTGAAAATAGCGTTGAAATGATATAGAGCGAGACAACTGCGATTAGGGGCAATACAAACGGTTTGCGCCAGACAGAGTCTGCCCCGTTCCAACGGAATCGATCTAGGTTCTCCCATTCTCGGCCGCCCGAATTTCGGCCGTCGATAAAGCGCACGATCCAGACAAAAATCATGAAAAGGGCTACAGAACGGATCAACGTGATTTTGTCAGGCTCGAACACCCGATCAGAATGAACATTGAAGAAAATGGGGGAAATAATGAGCGCGGTTAACCAGCTTAGCTCTAGCAGACTATCGCACCATGCTTGTAATTTTGAATTCATAAATGAGTTTGAAATTTACGATTTGAGATATTGGTTTGTTGGCTTGTTGAGGCCAAAAGAAATTTGGCTTTTTCTCGAGAGAGGTATTTTACCGTAAACTGAAAAAATAATTAGTCCCAGCAGGCTGTTAGGACTGATTACCTAGCGATTACTCACTCAATTTTTTTGTTCGATTAATCTTTGGTAGAGCAAATCGATGTCTCTGACCATTTTTTTAGCACCAAACATCGGTACTCTGGCTTTTCCGGCCACTCCCATCTTTTGTCTTAAATCGCTGTCTTCAACCAGTTTTGCCAGTTTTTGAGCGATGGCTGTTGGCTGTTGAGGTGGCACAAGGTAACCGGTTTCGCCGTCAATAACCGCCTCGGCCGAGCCATCTGCGATAGTACATACAATCGGCAAGCTGGTTGCCATTGCTTGGGGCAACACCCTCGGCAGCCCTTCCCACAAACTGGCGAGTACAAAAATATCAAACGCAGCCATTAATTCCGGCACATCGCGACGCAGGCCAGTTAGCAGGATGCGGTCACTTAGCTGGTAACTGGCGATCTTGGCTTCAACTTCCGGCCGCAAAAGCCCGTCCCCTACGATAACCGACCAGATTTCCGGGTGAGCCTGATGGACTTGGGCCAACGAATCGATCAAGGTGAGCGGGTCTTTTTGCTCGCTAAGGCGGGTTACGCTGCCGATCACCAGCCCATCGGCCGGAATGCCAAGACTGGCTCGTGTTTCTTCTCTAGAAACGGCCGGATTCCCAAAGCGGTCTAACTCAATCCCGCTACGGATAACGGTGTAATCTTCTCTGCGGCCGATCCCTTCTGCCAGCCCCTTGTCAATATCTTTGGGAGAGACAGTCACCATAGCGTGGCCGTTCCGGTAGCCCAGCTTTTCGAGCGCAACGTACAGATTTTTTTTGCGGGCCGACATATGTTCGTGATAGCTCCAGCCATGCACGGTATGCACGATGTGGGGCACTCCGGCCCACTTTGCGGCCACCCGTCCCAAAACCCCAGCTTTTGAGCTATGGGTGTGCACAACATCGTAATTTCCCTCGATCATCATCTTGCGCAGCTTGAAAATCGCTTTTAGATCATTGATTGGGCTAATTTCTCGCAGCAGTTCCGGCATGATGGTCAGGTCGATATTGCGCTTGCGTGTTTCCTCGATCAGCGAGCCTTCAGGTCCCGTTTGGGGGCCACAAACGACATCAACTTTGTATTTGCCCCCAAACTCTGGCAAGTGGGTGTGATAGTCGGCTGTAAGCATTGTGTTTTCTTGTGCCCCGCCAATGATCAGGCGAGTGATGGGGTGGAGAACCTTTATTTTTGACATGTTGATTTATCTGTTGGGTTTAATTTTTGCGCCCACTGTGTAAAGTTTCTCGGTAGACGAGCCATGTTTCTGCCGCTGCTCGCTTCCAAGAAAATTGACCGACCCAGCTTTTGCCTTTTTCGACCCATTGCTCACGCAGATCCTCGTTTTGAATCAGCGTGTCAATTGCATGAGTGATTTCGGCTGTGTTCAGCGGATCAACCTGCCAACCACCGTTCCCTGTAACCTCTGCAAGGGCGGTTGTGTTGCTTGAAACAACGGCCGTGTGGCACGCCATCGCTTCGACCACAGGCAGTCCGTACCCTTCGTACAGCGAAACAAGCACAAAAAGATCGGCCGCACTGTAAAAAGTAATCAAATCTTGGAACGATATACGGTTGAGCAAATGGACGGACGAGTCTAACTGATCGGCCTGAATCAAATCTTCGAGCTCTTGATAATCTTGATACGGTTGCCCGATAATGACAAGATCGTGGGTTTTGCTGGCAGCGGACCGTTGATAGGCACGAATCAATGTGCCAAAGTTTTTGTGCGGCCGACGTTCTCCCACAGACAAAATAAACGGCCGTTGGAGTTGATACGTTTGCCGTAACGCGCTGATTTTTTCGGCCGATTGGGGGACAAATGCCGGATCAGCTGCTAGTTGGGTAACATGAATCGGCTGCGGCCGCTTGCCAAACAGCTGCTCTAAATCCTGGGCGGTCGCATGTGAAATCGCCATCACTTGGGCTGCCCGTTTGAGCGTGTTGGCATACGAAAAGCGCATATAGCGATTTTTGATTTGGCTAAGATTTGGAAAGAAGTTCGGCCGGGTTAGATATTTTGTGTCGTAAATTGTCGCCACAACCGGAACCGTTTGGATTAACACCGGGGCATCAAAATGAGGATAGTGGAGCAAATCTACGTCCAGTTTGCGAGCCAAGCGGGGCAACGTTATATGCTGACGCACATTCATATGCGGCTCGCTTGAAATATGTTTGGTTAGATTTGGAAACGCCCATTCATCAAGTCGATATCCTGCAAATGTTTTTGGTTTTTGGATGATATGAAACTGCCAGTCAGGGGCCTGTTTGACGAGTTCTGGGATAAGGGAGGCGATATATTGACCGATCCCTGTCGGCTTTTCTAGCACCAGACGTGCGTCAAACAAAATTTTAGCGGTCGATTTCATAGGATTGGATTACGCTCGCCAGGCCCGGTTGCGCAAACCCACGGCCGCTTTTTGCAGAGATTTGGGCATAAATGTACTCAGCCAATAGCCGTAGGTTGCCAAGTCAGACGGTTGCCGCTTTAGAACCTCTCGAAATGCGGCGCGCGCTTCTTTGCTCAAGCTGCTTTTTGCAAGCAACAGTCCATTGGCCCGATATATTTGGGCAAGAGCCTGAGGCTCAACTGCTTTGAGTTCATCGTTTTGTGCGACGATACGCTGGACAACTTCAAGGGACGAGTTTAACCCTTTTTGCCCTCCTGTTGAGGTGGTGACATTGGCCGCATGGCGTCTTTTATATGCCAAAATTTGGGGAACAAGTGCGATGGGGTACCGAGCCGCGATACGCAACATCATGTCCCAATCTGTTGCTTTTGGCAGCGGGTGGTAGACACCGACCTGTTCAAAAACCTCACGCCGGATGACAGGGGTTGCGGACACAATAAAATTTTTCATGAAAAGCGGCTTTAGAATCATCCCCTCATGCAGTTTGAACCGTTTGCTTTGAACATACAAAACATTTGATTTGTCGTGTTCAAATTCCACAGAATCAGAGTAAACCCATGCTAGGTTTTGGTCGTTTTTGAGCCGAGCCATCTGCAATTCGAGCTTGCTGGGGTGCCACAAATCATCTGAATCTAAGATGGCGATACAGTCACCTTGAGCATTTTTTATGCCGGTGTTACGTGCGTATGCCCCTCCCATTCCGTTTTGTGCTTCTTGGATAATGCGAACAACATCAGCATAAGGTTCTAAACGGTCCAAGGTGTCGTCGGTTGAGCCATTGTCAACGATTATTATTTCACAAGGGGCATGGGTCTGTGCCAACACAGTTTCTAGTGTCTCGACAATATAATCTGCCCGATTATAGGTCGGGATAATGACGCTAACTGAACTCATTCAGCCATCACCTCTTGGTAGATCTTTGCCAAGCGTTCTCCCTGGATTTTTGCGTTGTATTCAGTTTCGATGTGTTTGCGGCCGGCCGCGCCTACGTCTGCCCATTTTTGGGGATGGGTTGCCAGCATGTGCAAATGTACCGTGATCTGCTCCACATCTTTTTCGGCCGCTAAAAAGCCGCTTTTGCCATCTTTTACAACTTCTGGAATATCACAATGGAACGAGCTAACAATCGGCATCCCGCTGGCTTGCATATCAATCAAAGACACTGGTGCACCACCTTCTGTGTCCCCGTCTGCGGCCGTGACGCTAGGGGAAAGAAAGATATGATGCTGATACGCTTCAGACATCATTTTTTGATACGGTTGATATCCAAGCAAGGTCACGTTGCCAGACAGTCCATCTTTTTCAATCGTTTGTAAAATTCGTTTCTTCTCAGCCATCTGCGTGTTTGAACCAGCTCTTGCATCCCCGATCAGGGTCACCTCGACCGGAATGTTGTAATCATTTTTGAGCTTTGCAATCGCTTGAAGCCCGTATGGGAGCCCTTTCTTTTCGGTGAAGGTGGCCGCCATAAGAATTCTGAGCGGTTCATCTGCTTGGCGCATTCTTGGCTGAAAACTAATTTTGTCGACTTCAACGCCTAAATGCTGCACCACTACTTTTTCGGCCGGGGCCCCCAGCTTGATCAAACTTTCACCCATTGCGCCCCCTTCGCACAAAATGCGTGACGCAAACTTGAATAGCTCTTGATAGCGGCCGCGCCAAATCGGCTCTTGTAGCGGTAGCCGATTCACATCATGCCCATAAAACGTGACAACTTGCCGAGCACCCGCATGTTGGACCGCTTTGTGATCTAGCCAAGCTTTGTTGCCAAAGTGCGAGTGAACAAGCGGAATGTGGTTATCACGGATGATTTTGGTTAGCAGTGGCAGGTGGTGGCGTAGCCCAACCCGTCGGTAAAACCGTTGAATCTGAAATTGAATCAGGTGATCTGACAGGTTGTGTAGCGGCTTGTGATCAAAGGTGTCTAAATTTTCAGTGTCTTCGCAGACGACATGAGCGCTGATTTCGGTTTTAGGCAAATGCTTGATTTGGTGGTTAAGCCAAATTTCAGTTTTTGGTAACCAGTGGTAAACGCTGTGTAAAACGGGTCTTGGTGTTGTCATGAAAATTAAATTACCTTACCAGTTGAATCAATGCTTTGACGTAATTTTGCTGCGTTGCAACTGTTAATGCCAAGTATGACAGTGAGCCCGCCGTCGCTAATATAGCGAAAAGCAGGATTTGTGAATTTGAAACAACTGAAATCTGTCTCAAGGCAAGCACGACAATGCCCATCACCACAGATCCAAGTATGGGTGGGGTAATTGCGGAAAAATATGCTTTGAAATCAAGCTCAATTAGATGTTGAATAAGTTTCCATGTGGCGAGTGAAAACAGGATTGAAACTAAAGAATAGCTAATGGCTACAGCCAATGCGCCTTGCGTTACAACTGCAATAAAAAGCAGTAAATTGATGGTAGCCACCCCCAAATTCCAGTAGAAGCCCAGATCTGCCCGCCCTTTGGCTAGCAAAATTGATCCTGATGGGTTCGCCAGTGCTTTTAAAAATCCAACTGTACACAAAACTTGAATAAATATGATTGATGGGACCCACTTAGGATCAAAGAAAGCGGGGATAAATATATCGGCCGTTAGGGCGATGCCGGTAAATAGGGGAGCCATGATTGTGGCTAACAACCGCAGCACCTGTGCATACCCATACCGCAAGGCGACATTGTCGGTCTGTTTTTTTGAAAAAATCGGGAAGGCGACCCGAACAATAACTGGATTAAGAAGCTGAACCGGTCGCAAAACCAATTCATAGGCGAAGCTGTATAAACCTAAAATTTCAGCGTCCCAGACCCGGCCAATAACGATGTAATCTGCATTTGCGCCAAAGTAATTAACCAGCCTTTCTCCCATCTGAAAAAGCCCGAACCTGATATAGGCATCAATTTCAGACAAATTAAAATAGAACTCCGGCCGCCACCTGCGCCAGCCAAACGTCGCATAGCAACCTGCAAGCAAAATAGTTCGTAACAGCTGCCCCCAAACCAATGAAAGAACCCCATTTCCAGCATAGGCCAACCAAATTGTTGCCACCGTCCCCGCTATTCCGGCGCCGATTTGGATAAGGCTTAGCTCTCGGAAGATGAGCTCTTTTTCCATTAACTTTTGGAACTGCTGACCAAACGGGGAGAAGATAAAGTTGAGCCCGATCCAAAAAATCAGGGGTAAAAGAGCTTCTTCTTGATAAAAACCTGCGATTACAGGGGCCCCAATCCATAGAAGGATGAACAGCAAAAAGCCGACTCCGATGCTGAGCCAGTAGAGGGTTGATAACTGCTGCTTGGTGACAGATTGGCTTTGGATGATCGCGTTGCTGATGCCGACGTCTGACACTGCAAGAGCGAGCCCCATGATGATCCTTGCCATGGCGAATAGGCCAAAGTCGGCCGGATCAAGGAGATATGCAAGCACAAAAAGCTGTGCAAATTGAAGCACAAGGTTGACGCTGGTTGCGGCCCCAGACCATTTCACACCTTTAACAGCTTCTTGCTTTAAACTCATGATGATTCAGGCTTTTGAGCAACAACGAGATATGCCCAAGTGAACGTTTTTGAACGATCAAATTTGTTCAAGGCATAAGCGATTCGCTGAATTAGAAATTGTGCGGCCCGAACAGACGGTTTGAGTAGTCTGCGTCGGCCGAAGTAGCTGATAAAGTAGCACAGCTCTTGGCTGAACGTAACGACAAACCCAGACATAGGAGTTGCTTCTACTACCTCAAATCCGGCTGATTCGAACATGTAAGTTAGCCCATACTTTGTGTATCTGAAGAAGTCACGCGGTTCTTCATGCAAATGCCAAAATAGCGGAGCGCTGATGATGGCTCGCCCACCTGGTTTTAGAACCCTAAACATTTCGTTGATGGCGTCCTGCGGCCGTTCTAAATGCTCAAGAACGGCCGTGCTGATTACCGTGTCAAACGATGCTGTGTCAACCGTTGTGTCGTAGGCATCAGCCACAATATCAACATATTCTAATTGATGGGGAGAATCGACATGATCAACACCCACATATTCTGAAACATGGGGATCTAAAATCGGTTTCCACGGCTTTGTAGCACAGCCGATGTCAAGCAGGCGGCCGGCCGCAAATTTCTCTACCGCATCATAAAAATGCTCAAGAAAAAGCTTGTGGACCAGCCAGTTGTGTGATGCTGCCTGACTTAAACAGGCTGAAATTGTTTGATCTCTATCGTTCATTGGTCCAAATAATATCTACTTTTTCTTCATTAAGAATAACGACCCCGACTTCTTGCCAAAGTCTCTCTCGATTTTCGTCTAAAAGGTTGGGCTGCCATTGATTTAAGGATGGTTTGATTTCTCTGGAAAGGATCTGAATTTCTGATACTGAAGTTTCAGAACCAGCCTCAATCCAAAATTCCACAAAATCGGTCACGACCTCGTCAGATTTCTCAGGCGCATAACTTGGATCTGCCCCCCTAAATGTCCATACAACCCAGTTCCGATTTACGTTGTACCAACCGGCCGTGCCAAACTCTGAAATCATCGGGAGAGGATCTCCTTCGCTTTCCAGATAAAGTTGTGAGTCATATGCCAAGAAGTGGCTGTCCATAAATACCCCATGGTCCGAGAAGCCGGTCAATGGGTAAACGAGATTTTTGTATCTTCCGGCCGCTTTTTCTACCAAGGTCAAGGCGTTTGAGTTGGGAAAGAAGAATGTCCGGTAAAACGGGCTTTTGAATGTGATAATGCCAAAAGATACAACCCAAAATGCGGTCAATAAGTATGCAAACGTGCGATTTGGCTGTTTTGATTCTTGGATCTGTGATCGAGCTTCAAAAGAGCTGGGTACAAGGTTAAATTTTCTGTAAATTTCGATCGGCAATATCCCCATAAAAAATGCGATCATCGCAAAGCTAAAATTTGGAATCGGAAAAGCGATTAAAATTGATATGTGGAAGAAAATGCCTAATGCGATCACAATCGGCCGCCAACGGCGGGACCAGATTAACAAGAAAAAAGTGGTTTCAAAAAACAATACCCCATACCCCACCACACGATTAAACCACTCAAACTCAAGAATGGGGGATAAATCAAAATAGGTGTTATACGGTAGGGAGGCCGGTGCCCAGAACCCCAATCCAGATAGATACATGGGGGACGTCGCTTTCCAAAACATCGAATCAATGTAAATTGTCCCAATCGTCAGGATAAACAAGAATGGGTAAAAGTAGCTGGCTTTAGTCTGCTCTGTTGAGTTTTGCTCCACGGATAAATATCCGGTTGTTGGCATGATAAGCAAAAATAGAGATCCAAGAATATATAACCCGTCTGCGTGCCAATCATATCCAAATCGTTTGCCACCGTAGCCTAAAATGATGGCAGCCAGAAGATAGTTCAGGGTGCCAAAAAACATGATCTTGTACCCTAGCAGTAGGGCAATGAGGCAGATCATCCATACAGCAAAAATAGCGGTAACAACCGGTGCCGTATTTGGGAAAAAGGGTATCTGGTCAAAAAACAGTGATCGGAAATAAAAATTTTGAATTGTTTCAAGCAAAAACACCGACACGAAAATGACTCTAAAAACGGCAAGCGGATAGGTTGAGTCTTGAAATGTGATTAGGTCGTCTAGCTTTTTTAACAAACCCATGTCTTATTTCACTGATTTCGGCCGGATCTTTTTAGCCGGTGTACCAGCATAAAGCCCTGGCTCTAGTAAGTCATTCAAAACAAGCGATCCCGCTCCGACCATAACACCATCACCCAAGGTCACACCGGGACTCAGAATACAGCCTGCAAACAGAACAACGTCGTTGCCGATTTTAACTTTGTCAAATACATGTTCAGATGTGTATTCGGTATCGGTTCGAGACGAAAAAATGTAGCAACCTGGCCCACAATCAAAGCGATCTCCAATTTCAATTTCACCTGCCCCATAGAAGATGCAGTGGGGTGAGATAACAGCATCATCCCCGATCTTGATTTTGCCTCGGCCGTTTGACCAAGCCATCCCGCCACAGTGCAAAATTGAATCTTTCTGAATCTGAACATTCCGACCCAAAGTTAATAGCTGGGGGCTTTTGATTTGAACACCCGGCTCGAGGCGTGTGGTTGGATACTTTTGAAGAATCTTTCTCTCTTGCTCTAACTGAAGAAATTTCTTCTTTATTTCTTTTAAATAAAACCGGATCATGTTTGATAAGTTATTTAGCCTGAACTAGAGGGCGAACCCACTTAACTAAATTCGCCTCTTCAGCGTAACGAGCGAATTCTACCTTTTGGGCATTGAAACTTTTTTTGAATTTTTCAACCCCAGCATGTCCACCACTCGGATTAAAATCGTAAAAAGTGTACCCATTTTCAACCGCATGTTTAATGATGTCGTGTTGTAAAACGTTGTTGGCGCAATAGGAAAAATATTTTTCGAATGAAGCGCCGTGCCACCAATCAACATGCTGGTTCCAATAAAAAACCAGTGCTCCGGCTATAATCTCTCCTTCTGCGTGTGCCAACCAAAGCTTAATGTTTTCTGGTTGAAGCTGGCTTTGCTCAAAAACTGTTTTGAATAGCTCCCAAGAATGATCGCTTGTTGCTCGATCTCCCCAGCGTCTTATGGAGTCTTGGTATGCTTGGAAATAAACTTCATATTCTTCAATTGAACTTGCGATAGACGTTGTTACCCCCATACGCTTCCCCTTTTTTGCACTGCTGCGATGCCCTTTTGAAAATCGAGAAAATAGTTCTTCAAATGGGGCGTCAAGATTCAAAATATGAGTGAAATCAATTTCGCTGGCATCGTTTGCATCTATGAATGATTTGTGGGCAATTGGGTTCCCGCTTATCTGGACTTTTAATGTTCGGCCGCTCCAGATCTCCTTCCAAATTTGGCTGTGATCATCGTCGGTCAAAGGACTGGTTGAGATTGGACCACCATAACAGCTAGCAAATGTCGATCTTTTTGATTGAGCAACCCCTTTGACCGATTTTTTAATGAGTGGCACAACCGCCTGCTTTTCACCCCAATCAAATCCAATCGAGGCGTCAGAAAATTCCGGATAAGTTTGTATGACGATGTTGCGCCAAATAGGGGTATGAAAAAAAGTAGCTTCTGTGCAATTAGTCGCCACGTTTTCCCAGAAATCATTTGCGGGTTTGTCGATAATTTGCATGACACTCAAGATAATTGACCGGGTGGCCAAGATTTGAAGTTCGAGAAAAGACGAATGATATGTTTAGGGGGAGATAGTTTTGAAACCCAAGTGTCCCAAAATTGATTTAAATGGTGCATTATCTTCAAACACCCTGGAGTGTTTCATGTATCGCTGTAATCACATCTTCAATGTCGCTGTTGCTTAGTTTTGCCGAAAGCGGTAACGAAACTGTGCGCTCGCTAAACCATGTTGCATTTGGAAAATCGCTTGGTTTGTATCCATATGTATCTTGGTAGTATGGATGAAGGTGAATGCCCAAGTAGTGAACGCCCGTCCCGATATTTTTTTGATGCAGCTTGCCCATAAATTCATCACGAGAAATGCCTGCTTTTTCTTTGTCGATCATTAGCGTGTACAAATGGCGGGCATGGGTTGTGTCAGCCTCATCCGCAGGCGGTAGCTCAACGGGCAATTTAGCGAATGCTTGCTGGTACATGGTCCAAATCTCATTACGTCGCTCTAGCCACTTGTCTACCCGGCGGAGCTGATGAATGCCAATTGCAGCTTGTAAATCCATCATGTTGTATTTGTAGCCCGGGAAAACAACTTGATAATGTTTGTACCCATCATCTGAAAAACGTTTCCAAGCATCTCGACTCAAGCCATGCAGGGCGTACATTTTTATTTTATTGGCCAGATCTTCATCATTCGTTGTGACCATCCCCCCTTCGCCGGTGACAATGTTTTTGGTGACATAGAAACTGAAACAGGTTAATCGGCTGATATTTCCAACCTTTTTTCCTTTGTATTTGGTTTCAATCGCATGAGCGGCATCTTCAATTACGGTCAAATTGTGCCTTTGGGCGATGTCTTCAATCGCATCCATATTGCACGGCCGGCCGGTAAGATGAACTGGAATAATCGCTCTGGTTCTTGGGGTAATCGCATCTTCGATTTTTTGAGGATCAATTAGCTGTGTTTCAGGGTCGCAGTCAACTAAAACGGGAGTTGCACCTACATGGATTATTGTATTCGCTGTGGCGGCAAAGGTCATCGGTGTTGTGATCACCTCATCCCCAGGTTTTAGGCCCAGCACCAGCATGGAGAGATGCAGAGCCGCTGTGCATGAATTGACCGCCAATGCATACTTAGCACCGGTATATTGCTTAAACTCTTCTTCAAATTTAGCAACTTTCGGGCCGGTCCCTAGCCAGCCAGTTTTTAGAGACTGAACGACTTCGTTAATTTCTTCATCTTGTATTAGTGGGGAGCCAAAGACTAAATAATTTTCGCGCATAAAGTTGATCTAAGAAATTGCTTAGGGCTGAACATTAGTTAACTGTCTTGGATTCAATATTCAGCTGAGTAGAAAAGGAAAATATGTTGGGGTAGTTATAAGATGAACTGTTCTTAAGTGTGCAGCATGCATCTTTTAAATGTATTGGGGCTAAGTTTTATCACACATTGACTTAGTAGCTGAATAGATTATGACTTAATGGCTAATATCATGTTTGAGATTGAGGGGTTCTGTTAATTTTCTTAACTGTGATATCTTGGCTACCACAGTGGTTAAGAATGGTGGGTGTACTTAATAACCCGCCCACGGCCGTTCTTTGTACCAAATCTCGACCCATAGAGAAAGAATATAGAGGTTCCAGAGCCTTGCTTGCCTATTGGGCTGCTCCTTATTGGCAATAGCTTGCCAATCTTCACTCCAATACCCTTCTTCAACCCAATAGCTTTTTTGAATTGTGTCGATCATTTGATGCGGGCTAATATCTAAAGGCAATTCTGTAAACCCTTCATCGTCAGTGTAGATGGATGATTCTGGCAGATCCTGCTTAACATCCGAAAGGAACTCGCGCAAGAAATATTTGGGGACTTGAGCCTCTTTTTTGTCCCAGGCAAGTGCAAGACCCCACTCAATTAAGCGGCGGTCTGCAAACGGGAGGCGTAGCTCAACTGAGTTGCTCATGCTTGCCTTGTCTAACATCGGGAACAGGCAATCTGCATAGTAGGTCATCATATCGATACGCTGTAGATTCCTTTGCAAGGGCAATTTATCTACATAGTATCTCTTCAGCGGCTTGAGCATTAAATCTGTGGTGAAAGGGATGCGGGATGGGGCGATGATTTCGGCCGCTTCTGAAGGGAGAAACCTGTTATGGGTATGCCATACATGATTAGCAATGGGAGATGATCCCGTGAATTTTCTTACAGCAGAGCCCTGAGATGATCGGAAACGGCCAAACAAACCATTGGATGAGGGTTTGTTGTGATACCAACGACTTCCCCAAAAGATTGGGTCAGACCCTTGATATGAGATCATTAGTTGGCTGGATTTTGCAAAGATGCTCCCCATCTCCATCATGCGGATGAGTTGGCTGTGAGCACTTGGTTCGTAGTATTCGCTGAGTGCATTGCGCAAGTCAGCCTCTGTTCGTTGGGCTGATATAGATTCTGAGGCATGTGGGAAGTCGAGCTGCTCAGCATATTTTGCGGCCGATCGATCTCCTTTTCCTGAGCCGTTCAGTCCGGTAAGTGTCAACGTTTCGGGTTGGTGCCCCAATCGGTTGATGACTGTGGCTAAAGCTGTCCCGTCGATCCCATCGGGCATGACAAAATTTACCGTTTTGTCAGCCATCATTGACCGGCCGACAATCTCTTCAATGATTTCGCTAAATTGATCCGGCCGATTTCGCTTAAGCGTAATGCGCGGCGGTTCCCAATAACGTCGCAGGCGCACCCCAGACCGGACGCTCCAGCCTAAAAGCTGCCCCGGTTCAAGCTTTTTAATCGATCGCCAAATAGTTTCGGGCGAAGGGATATACCCCAACGTCATCATGTAAGCTGCTGCTAGCGGGTTAGGTTGAGGCGTTTCAGGCAGCAATCGGAGCAATGGGCCGGGTTCAGATGATACAAATACGCTTCCCTCGTACTCCGTATAATACATCGGCTTCACACCGCTTCTGTCTCGCGATGCGATAAGCTGCCTTGCTTTTGTATCCCAAAGGATAAAAGAAAACGCCCCTTCTAAATAATCAAGGCACGACTCATTCCACATTTCATAGGCATGAATGATCACCTCACTATCATTGGATGATATGAAGCGATGTCCTTTTAGCTCGAGCCTGCGCCGTAGGGAGTTGTAGTTTGTGACAGATCCATCAGCAATCAGCCAAATCGTGCCTGATTCATTTTTGAGGGGCAGGCGGCCGCTTTGGCTGAAGTCTGTGATAGCCATGCGGGTAGCCCCCAACCAAACATGTTTGTCTGGTGATTGCCATGCACCTGCGTCATCTCTCCCGCGATGAACAAGCAGCTTGAGGGCTTCTCGAAGAGGTAGTGATTCAATTTTTGAGCAAACTGCTAAAAGACCGCTCAAATTAACTTTTCCTTGAAAGGGTGGATTACAATATTATGTTAAACCAACTTGATCATTATTGGCTGTTTTAAAGAGGGGCCATTGGTAATGTAATCATCGTTGTGTTTATGTAACCGTCTTAAGTATGACGGTTTTGATTGGTAAATATCAAGGTACATTTTAATCAGGTACTAGGACCTTGTTGGACTTAATTTAACTTCTGATCTCAAGTTAAGTCATTTATCTACCAAATTTTCACTCTTATAAAGATTTTAGTACCCTTATCTTAATAAGGGAATTATATAGGGTCTGAACAGGCGTAGTCCTTATGTACTATGTCAACCCCCTGCATATTACGTGATTTTTGTTTGAATTTTTAAATAATATAGAGTCAGCTTGTATGGTCAGCGTTTTTCGCTGTGCTCAGATGGCTGCCGGTTAATCAGTTTAGTCATATTTAAATTCGAGCTTTTCGGGCGAGAGAAAAAAGGATGGGAGGTTTTTAGCAGATGACACAAAACATAATCGTAGTCGATGATGAGCCAGATTTGGTTCACCTGTACGAACTGGTGCTAGAAATGGCGGGGTTCAACGTATATGCAACTACATCCGGCCGGGGAGCGATTAAGCAAGTGCTTGAAAATGCGCCCGATTTGATTTTACTCGATGTCATGATGCCAGAGATTAGCGGTATCGACGTATGTAATAAAATCCGAGCTCTGCCTCTAAAAAAGCAGCCGATCATTTTTATGTATTCGGCAAATGATAGCCAAGAAAATATGGATCGCTGTTTGGCGGCCGGGGCGGATCGGTTGATCAGTAAAGGGGTTCCGGTTGATGAAGTGACAGAAGAAATTAAGTCAGTGCTTCCGATTGCCGCAGAGAATCTAACAGGCCCTCGCACCCTGCAGTAACCAGTTTGTATACGGTTTCAAAGTCACCCGTGTAGTAGGGATCAGGGACATTTAAGTCAGCCGGAACCAGCGGGGAATCTGCAAAATCGAGCAGCATGTGCAACTGGGGGTGTGAGCTATTAATCCGTTCAAGATTTCGTTTGTTGCTAGAGTCCATTGCAATAATCCAGCTATTTTTTGCTTGTAAATCAGCCGTCGTGATTTGGCGCGACCGGCCGACCGTTTCAACCCCATGTTCGGCTAAAATCGCTTGTGTTCCCGGATGAGGAGGATCGCCGACATGATAACCGGCCGTCCCGGCCGAATCGATTTCAATCTGCTCTTCTAGCCCCGCTTCCGCAACCAGCTGGCGCATCACACATTCTGCCATCGGGGAGCGGCAGATATTACCCAAACACACAAATGTAACGGTTAACTTCTTGCTCACAATTCCTCACGAATAAATTTGTACTTCATCCACTCATAATACCCCATCAGCAGACTCATCCGCAGACCGTGCAACCCATCTTTGTACCCGCCAAGCGTTTTGTAGCGCCACCAAAAGTGGCGGACAGGTTGGGTAAATGGAGTATAAACTTTCGGCCGCACACCGTTCGACTTCATGATGCCAGCTTCGTAGCGAGTGTATTTTTGCTGAACCCGATGGAACTGTTCAATATCTTTGTAGTTGTAGTGGATCAACGGGTTGTCGAGATTGCCTTGGGTGCCATCGACGAGCGCAACTTCATGCACCGGCCGCTCATAGGTCACTTTGCCAAACTTAAACAGACGAGCTTGATAATCGGGAAACCAGCCTGCCCCCAATGTGAGATTACCAAAAATATAGTTGTGGCGCGGTACAAACCAGCCATTTTCCGGCCGATTATTGATCTTGTCACGAATCTCCCGCTCAAGTTCGGCCGTTGAGCGCTCATCCGCATCTACAAAAAAGACCCAGTCGGTATCTGATTTTTTGAGATGATCTAACGCCGCATTACGCTGTTGAGCATAATTTTTAAACTTGTTCTGAGCCACTTGTGCACCCGCTTTTCGAGCTAGCTCAACGGTGTCATCGGTGCTGAACGAATCAAACACAACCACCGCATCTGCCCAAGCGAGGCTGGCGATGCAGTCGGCGATATGTTCAGATTCGTTTAGGGTCAGAATAACGGCGGTTAAATGCATGGGCTAGAGTATAGCGTTTGCCCCCATTGGTGGGTAAATATTCTTAAATGTGGCTCCAGAGACTGTTGACACAACCTGTCCTGCGCTATCTGTGAATTTGAGTGACGTCGTTGCGTAGCTCTGCAAAAATCGGTTGTAGGCAGGTGATCATGCGGGCCAGCCGTTTGCCGATTTCTTCCTGATATTCGCTGGTGTAATCGGCCGCTGAGAAATCTGCTTGTGGGACCCGCTCGTAGATTTTGGTCCAGCCACGATCCCACATTTCCGCCTGAATTTGTGGCCCAAGGGTGTCCCGTATTTCAAAAAGATGGCGCCTGAATCCTGTGAGCAGGTAGCGGTTTAGATTCTTGTCTTTCGATTCAAAATGATACGCTAACTCCAGATCTTTGCTGTGCGCCACCCGGCCGACTTCGTAATGCAGCCGTCGCTCGCCAAAGTTAAACTGAATAATCCACCTAAACGGCTGGTGGGGCTGAATGCCGCTTAGGTGGGCTGGAATATGAGGCAGCACGGCCGAGGGCATCGTGCGAATAAATTCCATGTATTTCATTAGTGGCTTTTGGCTCTTTGCCATTGGCTGCTAGCTTTAGGCCAAAAGCCAAGAGCTAACAGCCAAAAGCTTAAGACCTCTGGTCCTCTAGCCGCTTGATCTTGCCACCTTCGCTACGGGGTGCTGAGCCAGGTGGGATCAGCGTTACCGTTGCGCCAACCAGCAGAGACTCACGCATCATCTTGGTGATTTCTTGGGTCAGGGCTTTTGCTTTAGGGGAGTTTTTCAGCCCGTCAAGTCCGTCTACTTCCCTGAAAAAGTCTTCGCTGACTTCAGGCTGAATTTCAAGCGCATCCAACCGATCTTTGCGCGTGAGGATTAGTTTGTAGTGGGGAGACAGTTCTTCCATGCCGAGCATTGTGGCTTCGATTTGGCTGGGGAAAACGTTGACACCCCGGATAATCAGCATGTCATCGGCCCGGCCGAGAACGCGGCTCATACGGGCGTGGGTGCGTCCACACACACATTTCTCTGTGTTAATCGAACAGAGGTCTTTGGTGCGATATCGGATTAGTGGGATCGCTTCTTTGGTGAGGGTGGTGATAACCAATTCACCCACTTCCCCTTCTGCCACCGGCTCTCCCGTTTCAGGATCGATGATTTCGCACAAGAAATGATCTTCCATCAGGTGCATCCCATCTTTGGCTTCGATACATTCGTTAGAAACCCCTGGCCCTAAAATTTCGCTTAACCCATAAATGTTCACCGCATGGGCGTGCAGCTTCGCCTCGATCTCTTCCCGCATCACCTCTGTCCAAGGCTCTGCGCCCAAGATAAATGAGCGCACGGGCAAATCGGCCGGATCCACCCCGTCACCGTTTAAGGCGTCGGCCAGCGTGAGCGCATACGACGGGGTACAGGCCATCAGATTGGTTTGGAAATCTTGCAGGAGCAGCATTTGCCGTGCGGTATTTCCGCCTGAAACAGGGATCGTGTTGAGCCCCATCAATTCAGCTCCGTAGTGCATGCCCAAGCCACCGGTAAACAGCCCATACCCATAGGCATTTTGAAAGATGTCGCCCGGTTTGGCGCCGCTCATCCCAAAACAGCGGGCCACACATTCAGCCCACATGTCAATGTCGTTGCGGGTGTAACCGACAACCGTTGGCTTGCCCGTGGTGCCGGATGATGCGTGTGTGCGAATCACCTGATCCATTGGTACAGCAAACATTTTAAATGGATAGCTATCACGCATTTGTTCTTTTGTAGTGAACGGCAATTTGGTTACATCATCAACCGATTTAATTTCGGCCGGACTGACTCCCGCTTCATCAAACGCCTGTTTGTAGTGGGGAACCCGTTCGTACACATAAGCCGCCAATTTGCTCAACCGCTCGCTCTGCAGCGCGACTAAAGCGCCACGGTCCATCGTCTCTATTTCTTCATTCCAAATCATCTTAGCTGTTAGTTCTCAGCTATTAGCGATCAGCATTTTATCCTGCCAATCGGTAATGGTTGATTACTTACTCCTCGCTGGCAATCATTGTGGTCAAAATATCTTTTGCAAACCGGGCCGCATCTTTTCCGGTTTCTCCCATTTCAGGGCTGCGTAACGCGCTGTTGAATGTATCTTTATCAGGAAAGATCATTTCAGCCATCAGATAACAGTCATGTGGCCCAGCCAATGTTTTCTTAAATCGAGTGATCCGAACTGACTCTAGGCCGGGGATTTTATCGACTAATTTAACGTGGTTGGCATATTCAGCTTCAAACGCGTCAATATCGGCCGGGGTTGAATATAGAGCAACTAATTTCATGGGGTTTTCCTCTTTTAAGACTTTCGCTTGCAAGGAGTGCTGAGCCTGTCGAAGTACGTTCTCGCAGTTACTGAACGCCTATGAAACGAAAGTCCTATCTTTTTTAAATTTTAAAAATCTGTTTTCTTTTGACTGGTTGGATAAATCGGCCGCTTTTTCTTGCGTAACCCGTTGATCGCAACCGGCATGTCGGGGCTAAAAAAGCCCAGCATCTCAAGCGCGGCCGAATGGTCAAAAATCGGCCCAGCTTGTAAAAGCCATTGGTTTAAAGCCCGTTTGGTAAATTTGATCGCATGTCGGGGGCCGGTGGCCAAATCTGTCGCCACAGCCATCGCTTTGGCATGCAGCTCATCAGTCGGCACACACAGGCTAACCAGCCCCATCCGCTCCGCTACTGGCCCGCTAACAAAGTCGCTGGTCATTAAATAATATTTAGCTTTGGCCATGCCGACCAACAGGGGCCACACAATCGCCGCATGATCTCCGGCCGCAACCCCCATCCGCACATGCCCATCTGCCAAACGAGCATTTTCGGCCGCTATCGAAATATCAGCTAGCAGGGCGACCACCAATCCCGCACCAACCGCAGGGCCATTAATGGCGGTAATAATCGGCGTATCGCAGTTGATTTGGTTGTAAACCAACGCCCGGGCCTCGTTTAGCGTGTGGATGATTTCATCGTAATCCCCCGCCATAGATTCAACCCATTCAAGGTCGCCCCCGGCCGAAAACCCTTTGCCCGCACCGGTAATCACCGCCACATTGACCTCGGGATCAGCATCAATTGTGTCCCACAGCGAGATCAGCTCAGTGTGCATCGCACGATTGGCGGCGTTCAAAACTTCCGGCCGGTTGAGCGTGATCCATAAAATATTAGGGTCACGCTTTTCAAATAAAATGTGTTGATAGTCAGAGTATGAAAGTGTCATATTGGTTGTCGGTGCGAATTAATTGCCTTTAAAAACCGGTGCCCGTTTTTCTTTAAAAGCTGTCACACCCTCTTTGTAATCGTTAGAGTGGCCGACCACATCTTGCAAATAGGTTTCATAATCGATCTGATCATCAAACGAAACCCCGAGTGAATGATTGAGCGCCCGTTTGGTCATGCCGATGCCCATGGTGGGGGAGGCGGCTAACTTTTTAGCCAAAGCCCGAGCTTCTTCCAAAAAGGTGTCATGCGGGAAGACTTTGTTGACCAGCCCTGCCTCGGCCGCCTGAGTGCCATCCATGCGTTCATTGGTGAATAGCATTTCGGCCGCGCGTGCCGGGCCAATTAAGCGAGGTAGCCAGTAGCTCACGCCGGTATCAGGGGCTAGCCCGATCCCGATAAATGCGGTTAAAAACTTAGCCCGTTCGCTGGCATACCGGATGTCACAGGCCAAGGCCAGTCCCAGCCCTGCACCGGCACAAGCCCCGTTGACCGCGCAGATCACCGGTTTTTCTAGTGTTCGAATCGCCTGTGCCATCGGATTGTAGCTTTCGTTTAAATGGTCACGGAAAGAGAAGTCTGGGCCACGGTTATCGACTTCGCTCAAGTCTTGCCCTGCGCAAAACCCTTTGCCCGCGCCGGTCAATAGCACGGCCCTCTGCTCTGGATTCCGCTTCACCATTTTGATAACAGACATGATTTCTTTGGCGGTTTCTGTGGTTAGGGCGTTAAACAGCTCCGGCCGGTTGAGGGTGATTTCAACAACGCCAGAATCGATTTCGACCAAAATATTTTTGTAATCCATATGGGGTTCCTTTTTGTAACCTATCTAATCGTTTGATCAAGAAATTGATCGACATAGGGGGTAAGTAATTTTCTGTATTCAGAAAACAAATCTCTGCCGATGGTGCCTGGCCACTCGTCCGGCAACATGCTCAGCGGCAGGTTTGGATCCTTCTGCAAAATCGGGAAGAGCCTGACGGTGAGCATAAATCGTTTCACAAAAGCCTCGGCCGGGTCCGGCTGATTTTCCTGCTTGAACGCCGCCATATCCTGCTCGTAAAATCGGTTAAATGCCTGATATTCTCTGGTTAGCTCTGCCAAATCCCAGCATAAATCTACAATTTCTTGCGGGGTCAACGGCCCGTCATATTGTCCCGAAAACAGGTGGACGGCTTTTTCCACATCCAAGTTTTTTAAAACCGCTTTTAATTCAGGATGTTGATTATTAGGAGAGATCCAAAAGCCGGGGCCGAGTGAGCCATAGCCTAGCCAACTTAGCTGTTTGCGCAAGTTGTTTCGCTGCTTGCGCTGCTGCTCTGGTAACGAGTAAGTGACCATGTGCCAATCCCCGTTCCATTGGGCCGGTGGGGTCTCGTTGACGCGCAGTGTGCCCCCCTGCAAAATCGTCTCACCATGTTTTGTCAGCTCAAGTTTGCTGTTACGGCCGTCTTTTGTGACAGTAAACCACCCTTCACGCGCCATGCGATTGACCGTAGACCGGCCGGTGTGCTCCCCAATGCCAAGCAGGTCTAGCAAGGCGAGTAGGTCGCTGAGCCAAATTTTGCTCCCACGCCCCTGAATATATTCCCCGAACAAAACCAGCAGCATAAACTTGGAATTCGACTTTTTGTCTTGGATCGGTTGAAGAGTGGGTGAATCAATCATTTAATTACAATGCAATATTTAAACGGGCGCACAAAAAATGCATTGCGAAGATTTTACTTCAATCGCTTTTGCTGTCAAATGGACGTGTCTCACCACTTCTCCGAGGACTCAACTCCTCGTTTAAGATAAGAAACCTGATCAATCGGGTTAAAGGCGCCCCTGAGCCCGATTGATCGGGCTTGCTTTCTTAACCGCAGGATTCATCCTGCGAGACGTGCCAAGTCCAGCTCATTTAGCCAGCTACTCCTCCGGCCAAGATTCAATAATGCGTTTGATCTCAGAGCAAAAGCCATCTGAAATCGCCCCATCCATAATCCGATGATCAAAACTAAAGCTGATATAGGCACACGGCCGAATGTGCATCCCCTTGTTAATCACTTTCACTCGATCTTCGATTGCGCCAACGCCCAAAATGCCCGCCTGCGGCTGGAAAATAATCGGCGTCCCCGCAATCGAACCGGCCGCACCGTGATTGCTAATCGTAAATGTGCCACCCTGCAGATCGGCCGGTTTTAGCTCCCCCGCATGTGATTTTTCAGACACATCCCCAATTGCACGGGCCAATCCCTTCAAATTGTACTCATCCGCATGGTGAATCACCGGAGCATACAGCCCGTCCGGCACCGCCACAATCATCCCCAAGTTGATCTCTTTTTTCAGCTCAATCCCAGCTTCATGAAACTGGCTATTAACCAGCGGAAACTTTTTCAACGCCTGCACCGTTGCTAGCGAAAGATATGCCATGTAGGTCAGTTTCACCCCGTCGGCCGCAAACGCCGCTTTGTGTTTGGCCCGGTGCTGTGCCACCGCGTGAAAATCAAATTCAAACACCGTGGTCACATGGGGGCTGGTCGCCAAACTGCGCACCATGTGTTCCGCAATGGAGCGGCGCATCGGGGAAAGATTGACGATTTCAGATTTTGGATCGACGATTGAATCGCTTTCAGGTGCAGGATCATCAGCGACCGGCCACTGCTCACGGCTCACCGTTGGCCGGTCACGGTCCAGAAACGCCAGAACGTCTTTCTTTGTCACGCGGCCGTTTTTTCCGGTTCCCGAAATCTGCTCGGCCGCCACCCCGTGTTCGGCCAACATCCGCCCCACAACCGGACTTAACCGTTTGCTGTTTACCCGTTTGGCTTGGCGCGGCTGTTGGGCCGTAGCCGCCTCATCTTTTTGTGGGATGGGGCTCGTCATGTCGGCCGGTTCTAACCGGGCCAAAATCTCTCCCGGTTGTAACACATCCCCTTGCTGTGCCAGAATTTCTCCCAGCCTTCCGGCCGTCTCAGCGGTTACCTCCATCGTTACCTTATCTGTTTCCACTTCGACCAGCGGCTCATTGGCCACGATCATATCGCCTGGCTGTTTTAGCCACATGCCGATCGTATACTCAACGACATTTTCATCAATTTGGGGCAAGGTGATTTCAATCATTATTAAAACTCCACTAGCTCAGTCAAAGCCGCTTCAATCCGACCCGCAGTTGGCACCACACCCGCCATCAGCGCCGGGCTGTACGGCACAGGCACCGCCGGAGCCGTTATCCGTTTCACCGGACCATCCAGTTCCATAAACGCCTCATCGCTAATCACGGCCGCAATTTCCGCCCCAAAGCCACCTCGGCCGATGTCTTCATGCACAATCAGGCATTTTGACGTTTTGCGGATCGATTGCAATACCATCGCTTTGTCCCACGGAACCAGCGTGCGCAGGTCAATGATCTCTACCGAGTGCCCTTTTTGTGCCAGCGTTTCGGCCGCTTCTTCGCACAATTCCACCATTGCCCCCCACGTAACAATCGTGCAGTCTTCCCCCTCACGCACAATTTTTCCCTGACCAAACGGCAGAACAAACTCGTCCCCCGGATACGCTCGGCGAGCCCAAGCCGCATCCAACATCGCCCGATGTTCAAAAAAGATAACCGGATCATTGCCACGCAGCGAGGCGCGTAACAGCCCAACCGCATCTTCTGCATTAGACGGCACCGCCACCCGCCACCCTGGCTGATGCGCAAAGGTGACTTCGCTGGTCACACTGTGCCACGGGTCACCAATCTTGCGATACCCACCCGGAATACGAACCACAATGGGGGATGCAAACCGATTGTTGGTGCGCCAGCGGGTTGTGCCGCAGTTGTTGAGCTGCTCTGTGGCCGGATCAGCATATTTGCGGAACTGAATCTCTGGTACCGGCATGAGCCCGTTAAGCGCCATGCCCACCGCCCGGCCGATAATTCCTTCTTCTGACAGGCTGGTATCAAACACACGACCATCTCCGTATTTTTTCTGTAGCCCCAACGTGGCCGCATGAACCCCACCTTTAAAACCGACATCTTCCCCAAACACAACCATCCGGTCGTTGATCGCCAATTCTGAATCTAGCGTGCGGCGGATCGCTTCGATCATATTGATTCGCCCACCTTGCGGATTCCGTTCGTCGGTTCCTTTGGGTAAATAGATATCTTCAGACTCAAGCCCGCCAACTTCGGCCGGATCGGCCGGGTTGTACCAAACATGGGTCGTCGCCTCAGCGGCCGGAACCTCAGGCGATTTTAGCGCCTGTTGTAAAGCCTCCTCAGCCTCTTGCTCAGTCTGCTTGACCAGAGCGTCCCATTCATCGGCCGTCATCAGGTCCGGTACCAAATAGGTTTGCAATATCGGGATCGGGTCTCTCTCAACATCTTTTTGCCGTTCAGCCGCGCTTTTGTATGCCTGATTATCGTGCCCAGAATGGCCCGAAAGCCGCTGGCAGGTCAGTCGTAGCAATGCCGGACCTGTTCCTTGACGCACATAATCGACCGCTTGATCGATCAAGCTGGCCGTTTCAGGCGGGTTCACCCCGTCTCCGTCCCAGATTTTTAGGTTTTTGAAAGCGGCTAAGTTGGCGGCGATATTCCGGCCGGGTGTTTGGAACTCACTACTGACCGAAATGCCGTAGCCGTTATCTTCGATCATAAACAGCACGGGCAGCTTTTGGGTGGTGGCAATTGTCAGAGCCGACCAAAAACCGTTGGCTGCGACCGACCCATCCCCGCCCAAAATAACCGCGATGCTGCCGTCGATTTCTTTTTCACCCAGTTCCTCAACTCGGTATCGAATCCCCTGTGCCCAACCGACGGCCGGTGTGTACTGTGCCCCCACATCACCCGCCATGGGGATTATGGTGGCCAAGTGCCGTTTAGGAAGGTTAAAGACAACCCCCACATCACGGCCGTTTGAGAGGCCGCCTGAACGTGCTAGCCCTGCCTCAAACGCCTCAGTCGGCAGCAGGCCCGAGCCTAACGCAAACGGCCGTGATCGGTAATAGACCGAAGCGGCATCAAACGGAAAGGTTAGTTTTTGGCTTAAAAGGAGTTGGGCAAGCTCATGCCCCTTGGCGGAAAACTGGTAGTTAACCACGCCGGTTTTTTCTTCTAGATTGTCTAAGGCTCTAGACAGCAGGCTTAACCGAGCAATTTCTTTCCAATCCTGAGAACTGGTAAATGTAGGTTCACCGATTTCACTATTCCCCAATAACGCAGCGCGAGCAGCCATTTGATTATCTCCTAATATCGCTCGGCCGCTGGTGTGCTGTTATTTGGGCTGTTTTTAAGTGATGGGGCGTTGGATGGTGGGAAGGGCGGTCGTTTCTTTAATTTCTTTCAAAACGATGCTGGTTTTAATTTTATCAACGGCCGGGGTTGGCATCAGAACATCCATCAAAAAATAGTCAAGATGCTCACGATCATGGGAAACAACCTTTAGCAAATAGTCAGCACCACCGGTCAAACGATGGCATTCGAGCACTTCGGGCAACGCTTGAATCGTTTTATCAAAATCTGCGACCTCTTGTCGGTCATGTATGCCTAAGCTGACTTCTACAAAGCAGAGCAAGCCTAAGCCCAAGTGGCTTCTGCTCAGGATTGCGACATAAGAGTCGATAAATCCTTGATCTTCAAGCTTTTTAAGCCGCTTTTGCACACCCGATGTCGAAAGTTCAACCAAATCTGTTAGATCAGAGATTGTCATTCGCGAGTTGTTTTGAAGTGCATTTAAAATGATGCGGTCGTTTTCATCCATTTCCATACGATACCTTTTGAGTGGAGATTAATTTTCCTGTTTTCTATTTTCCACAGAAATGTTTAATCACCAAAATGGACGTTTTGGAATAAATTCACCGCATCGACAGGCTTAATGGTAAATAAAAATCCTGAAAAATCAATAGGAAAAATAAAATATTCCAAATATAGCTAAAAGGGTGCAAAAATATTACAACGATTTGTCAGGGTTGACTTATGTTTTATAGTCGATATAATGCATTTTTGAGACGGTCGCATAAAAAATGGATTGCATTTGGGATCTGTTTATTTTATTAAACGAGTATTTACTATGACTGAAGAACAAAAAACCGCTGAATTTGAAGAGAGAATCGGCCGAGACGAAAAGATTGAGCCCGGTGATTGGATGCCTGAGAAGTATCGGAAACAGTTGATCCGGATGATTTCGCAACATGCGCATAGTGAAGTGATTGGGATGCTGCCCGAAGGGAAATGGATTCCACACGCGCCCAGCTTGCGCCGTAAAATGATCTTAATCGCCAAGGTTCAAGACGAGGCGGGGCATGGACAATATTTGTATCATGCGGCCGAAACGCTGGGAGTTACTCGTGAAGAGCTGTATCAAGCTTTTCTTGACGGCCGGGCCAAGTATTCAAGCATTTTCAACTATCCCAGCCTGTCATGGGCCGATGTGGGGATGATCGGTTGGCTAGTTGATGGGGCGGCGATTAAAAACCAGACGATGCTGGCCCAATGTTCATATGGTCCCTATTCACGCGCTATGGTTCGTATTTGTGCCGAAGAGACGTTTCACCATAAGCAGGGGAAAGAGATGGTGCTGAAATACGCGGCCGGGACCGCCAAACAACGGGATATGGTGCAAGATGCTCTGAATCGATATTGGTGGCCATCACTCATGATGTTGGGACCGCACGATTCAGAATCTACCAACACACCTCAGCTGGTGAAATGGGGTGTCAAAACAAAAACAAACGATGAAGTGCGCCAAGAATTTATTGCGGAAACTGCACCCGAGCTAATCGCCAGCGGGTTGACTATTCCTGATCCAGATTTGCACCAAGATGAAGATGGTGTGTGGCATCATGGCCCCATCGATTGGGATGAGTTTTGGAACGTGGTGAAAGGGAATGGACCCTGCAATGCCGAGCGCTTGGGCATGCGGCAGGATGCACATGACAATGGGCAGTGGGTGCGTGACGCACTCGAAGCATATTCTGAGAAGAAGTACGGGGCTGCGGCATTCGCTTGATTAGCGAAATCAGCTTCATCAGCACACTCGCTTCGCTCGTTTGTCAGCCAATCAGCTATGATGATCAAGCCAAACGAGTTGCAGGTTTAATCAACTAGCTGAAATGCTGAAAGTGAGCAAAGCGAACGAGCTGAAAGGCTGAGAGGCTAAAACTATGGCACGTTGGGAAGTATTTAAAAAAGATAATGCACGAAAGCCATACCAAGCGGTTGGATCGGTGCATGCGGTTGATCCAGAACATGCGCTGCACAATGCGAAGAATGTGTTTGTGCGACGGCCGGCTGCGGTGAGTTTGTGGGTTGCTCCGGCGGCCGCGATTTTCTCACGCTCGGCCGAAGAGCTGGAAAACCAGCCGCTTGACCCAACGGCCAACGGCCACGAACAGCGATATTTAGTTTTTCGCAAAGCGAGCAATCGGCGCTCAATGACTTTTATGGATCATATCGGTGAGACGTCGGCCCCTAACGGGGAGTCGGCCTTGGCACAAGCGATCGATCAATTTGATGACAAGCCCGGTTTGGCTTGGTGGGTGATCCCGGCCGAAGCCATCACCGCCAGCGAAGAAGATGTAGCGGAGGCTTGGTTTGCACCGGCCGCGACTAAAACCTATAAACAGCAGTCGCAGTACGGGTTTGTGAGCAAGCTGCGCGAAGGGAGAAAAGGAGCGGTGACATCTGATGAATAACGCTTTAAAAAACGCCCTGCTAAATCGCTTGATCGGGATGGCCGATGATGAGCTGATTTTGTCCCATCGGAACGCAGAATGGACCGGCCATGCTCCGCTGCTCGAAGAAGATATCGCTTTGGCCAACTTGGCTCAAGACGAGCTGGGCCATGCAACGGTGTTGTTGGGATTGGTTGAAGAGCTGAATGGGAAAACGCCGGATCAAATGGCGTATTTTCGAGATGCGGCCGAGTTTCGCAACGTTCAATTTTTAGAACTGCCCAAAGGGGATTGGGCGTTTACCATGCTACGCCAATACCTCTTTGATGCCTATGAAACGATTTTGTACAACCGGCTGTTAACATCCAGCTATCAGCCTTTGGCCGATGTGGTTGCTAAGTTTCGGGGTGAAGAGATTTATCATCTGCGCCACAGCCACATGTGGGTTGAGCGGCTGGGGCTTGGCACCGATGAATCGCTCGGCCGTTTGCAGGCGGCATTGGACCAAATGTGGCCGTTAACGGCTCAGCTGTTCCAAGTTTCAGAAGCGGACAATTTGCTTAGCGAGGAAGGGGTTTTCCCGCTGGCGGCCGACATGGCTGACGAATGGCAAGAGATCGTGTTGCCACACTTGGCAAACTGTAGCTTACATGTCCCAACCCATGCGACGATGCTTTTGGCCGGCCGTGAAACGCACACTCACTTTTTAAACGATTTATTGACCGACATGCAGCAGGTGGCTCGTTGGGACCCGAGCGCAGAGTGGTAAGGCTTTTAGCATGACAAACTCCGCTTCTTCAACCGCTCAAACTCAGGAACTAGCCGATCAAATTTGGTCGGCGATGGAGTCGATTATGGACCCTGAAATTCCGGTGATTTCGTTGATCGAGATGGGCATTATCCGAGATGTTACCGTTGCGGCCGAGCAGGTTAGCGTTACGATGACCCCGACATTTTCCGGTTGTCCAGCCCTGTTAGAAATGGAG
Organism: Chloroflexota bacterium; assembly: GCA_020628815.1. Classification (GTDB taxonomy): domain Bacteria; phylum Chloroflexota; class Anaerolineae; order Promineifilales; family Promineifilaceae; genus WTJY01. The sequence continues at coordinate 31,081 of JAHDEN010000038.1, forward strand.
TCTCTTATCATTGAAGCGGTGCAGACGTTGGGGGTTGAGCAGGTGGTGGTAAACAAGCAGTTGAATCCCCCGTGGACCAGTGATTGGATTACTGAAACCGGCCGAGCCAAACTAAAAGCCTTTGGGCTAGCCCCTCCGGGCATGCACGGAGGCAATGTGACGATGACCTTTTTTGATCTGGTTGAATGCCCCCGTTGTGATTCAAAAAACACCAAATTGCAAAATAGCTTTGGCACAACGTTGTGCCGAGCTATCTGGGTCTGTAACGATTGTCTGGAGCCTTTCGAGCAATTTAAGCCGCTTTAGCCAGCCGCTGTTAGCTCAATTAGATGCCCATCAGGGTCACGCAAATAGGCCGAACGGCCCCAATAATAATCGGCCGGAGCCACCTCAATTTTCATTCCAGCTTTTTCTAACCCTGCGGCAGCTGAATCTACATCTTCGACCGTGAACGCTTTGTGGTTCTCGCACGGTAAATCTCCGGGGCCTGGCACATAGGTTTTGTGAATAAAAATTTTTGTGTGGTCGCTCATGAAGATGGCCATATCTTCTGAGGCATGGACCGGATCTGACCCTAACAACGTTTTGTAGAATGCTGTCATTTCAGCGACGTTATCGGTGAAATAGGCGAGTTCAGTCAATTTCATGAGTTTCTCCTTTAACCAATTTAATCGAATGAATCTTTTTGTAGACTGGCCCTTTTTTTGTTTTGTATGAGTGGTAGAGATGCACGGCCGAGATGGTCCATTCGGCCGGGGGGGATTCACTGCCAAACGGTATGCGAGCTTTTTCCACCTGATCCGGCTTACGCACAAAACCAAGTGTCAGATGCGGCGTGTATTTCCGCTTTTCAGGCTCATAGCCGATTTTTGCCAGTTCCGTTTCAAGCGATTGCTGTAAATCACTCAGCTGTTTGGTACCACCCTGCACACCGGTATAAATGACTTTGGGGTTTCTGCGTCGTGGAAAACAGCCCAGTGGGCCAAGCCTAAGTTTAAATGATGGGGTGTCTGTAACCGTTTTGTCGAGCAGGTCACACACCGCACCCACTTGTTCCGGCTGGTTGCCATCCCCTAAAAATGCCAGCGTGAGGTGCATGTTTTCAGGCTTGCTCCAAACGATGGCGTTTTCAGGGACCATATCCATGAGGTCAAACTGAATATCTTCAAGTGCTGAGCGCACATCTGCAACAAGATCGAGCCCAATAAAAATGCGTATTCCCGATTGATCGCTCTTATGCATTGGCATCCTCTTCTGGTGTGTCAGTTTTTGTTAAGGCAGACGTTTCTTCGGCCGGTTTGCCCGCTCGTCGCAGCTGCCAGCGTTGCCAAGCGCTTTCAGCCCACGACGGTTCATCCTCCGGCTTGTCTTCAGGCTCTGGGAAAGGATCAAGGTCGAACATTTTGCGCCAAGCGTACGAACCAATTAGTTTGATCGTGGCCAAAACCGGGGCTGCAAGAACGGTTCCCAAAACGCCTGCCAGAGATGCGCCTGCTAGCGCACCCACAAATACCATGAGTGGATTTAGATCCAATGCGTCACCCACAATGCGGGGGACTAAAAAGTTGTTTTCAATTTGCTGCACCACAATCATGACGGCGGTAACAGCTAGCACAAACTGGAACGATGTTAGCCCCCAAATATTGCTTTCTTGAAAAATAGCCACAAGAATCGCCGCACCGGCACCGATTAATGGGCCGATGTAAGGGATAAATTCCATCAGGCCAGAGATGAGCCCTAAAGCCAGCGGATTTTCTACACCGAGAATCAGCATGAAGATGTACACAACAATCCCGATGACGATGCCTAGAATCGCTTGCCCCCGCAAGTATGATTGCCAAATACGGCCGAAGCTGCGCCATAATCGTTCAGCATCGTAACGATAGCCGGGCAGCTCTGCCATGTCACCCACCCATTGATTTAGTCCGGGTGAGCCATTTGAGATGTAGATTGATACAAACAGGATGATAACTAGATTAGCGATGGTGCTGGCTGTGCCGACCGCTACGGAGCTGAGTGAACTGCCTAAAAATCCGGCCGCTGGCTGCAAATAATCAGACAAAAACGCGGTGACTTCTGTTAGATTATTTGAGTCGGGCTGAATCGAAGGAATTTCAATCACGATTGTTCCGAACTCACGCGGCATATTCAAGTTTGCGTTTGTATTGGCGATAAAGGTGTTAATTTGGTCAACCAGAGCCGGTAAGTCTATGACGGCGTCGGACAAAAGCGTGGTTAAATTTGTGACTTGGCGAAAGGCTGAGATACCCGCATAAATGAAGAAGCCAATGAACAAAATCACCAATAAAAAGTAGACAATGCCGATAACTGCGCTGCGACTTAGGCGAGTTGCGCGTTGAAAAAAGTCGATGATTGGGTGAAGCAGATAAGAAATGATGGCGGCAATAACAATCGACGTTAGTAGGGATTGCAGCTGCCATAAAACCAGAGCCAGCGCGATCAGCAAAAAGATGGCGACTGACACTTTGAGTGATCTGGACCAGGGTGGAGATGAATGTTCAGGATTCATATGGATGCGGTAGTTATTCGATAGTTTCCGAAATCAGCCTTGAAAATCGCGCTGCGCGGTACGTTGAATCACTGTTACGCACGACGTCACAAGTTTTCAATCAGCTAAAGGGGAATTGAATAAGTATTAGATGGTTTTGTCTGAGTGAACTAAAAAATAAATTTTACTTCATCCCTACGCTATCAACGAAAGCTTATTTGGTTTTCGCTTAATTTGGTTGCGGTTTTGATTGGATTAGCTATTATGACCGTTAATTGGCTGGCGGTTTTAGATTTGCTTAGGAACAGGAAAATCCTGCTGGAGAGTAATAGATGCCACGATATTGGGATCAAGCGGAGTTGGAGCGATATATTTCGGAGGGAATAGAGGAGAACCTGACGCTTGACTACAAAGCAGGGCCAGCCTTGTCTCGTGATTCAAATCGACAGAAAGAGATCGCAAAAGATGTATCGGCTATGGCAAATTCGGCCGGTGGCGTGATTATTTATGGGATTGGGGAAGAAAATCGAGAGGGGCGCTTTCGTCCGGCCGCCTTGGTGCCCGTTAGCCGTTTAGAATGTTCAAGAGAAACGCTAGAGCAGATTATCAGCAGCAATATTCAGCCACGAATAAGCGGTATCAAAATTTCTCCGGTGCCACTTTCAACCGGCCCAAACGACGTTGCTTATGTGGTTTCCATCCCCCAAAGCGATACTGTGCACAAGGTGAGCCGCAACAAGCGATACTACAAGCGTTTTAATTTTGAAAGTGTGCCGATGGAAGATTTTGAGATTCGAGATGTGTTGAATCGACTGCGTTCGGCCGATGTAGACTCGTGGGTGGGTCAGCTGACCTCAGAACCGTCAGGTGCTGGGCAAATTTGGTCAATCCCGCTGTTTGCGCAAAATCGCTCCATGGCTGTGGCTCGTGATACATCGATGACGGTTGAGTTTTTGGATGCCACTGCAGATAACCAACTGACGGCCGATAAATTTGTGGTCAAAACCCGGCTGGCACCCAAAGATTACGACATGTACATCTCCTCGTTCCCGGAATCTATTCACAGGGGATTAGACAAATATTTTGGCACGTTTAAACTGTTTATTGCAGGGACTCAATCCCTACAGCTTCGGATTCAAATTTTTTCAGACGGGGTGCGGGCTCGCTATAAACGGGTGCGTTTAAATTTTGGCGGGAACAGCGTGACGATTCAGGTGGAGGATGAAGGCTACCTTTATTAAGTTTTAAGTAAGAAGTATAAAGTGCTATGGGTTCACTGGTGTAGAACTTCGTCACTTTATACTTCTTGCTTTTCATTTTTTACTATGGAATTCTGAGCAAAACTTTGCCTTCTTCCCAAAGCTCTTCCAAATTGTAATAACTCCGCTTTTCTTCTGAAAAGATGTGGACCATCACGTCGCCAAAGTCTACTAAAACCCAGCCTGAACGATGATCTCCTTCAACTTTTGCTCCGCCAACGCCCCCTTTTTGTTTGGCATCATCCCGAACAGCTTCCGCGATAGCGCGTAGCTGCCGTTCGTTGGTCGAATTACATAGCAGAAAATAATCGGCGATTACCGTTTGCTCCCGCATGTCGAGGAGTAGAACGTCTACCCCTTTTTTGTCTTCGATCGATTCGATCAGTATGTTTGATAATTCTCGTCCGTCCAGAGCCGAACCTCCATAACTTATTTAAGCTGAATGATCGTTTTCAGCAACGTTTCTAGCAGCTTGAAAAAAGAATTATACGGCATTTATTGTTCGATTGCCTGAATCGATAACTAGGTGTAAACATTTTTGCGGTTGACCGGCCGGAAAATTACAATTTAAAGATGGATTTGTTCGAATTTATCGATAGCCAAAACCAATCATCATCTTGGTCAGTTTCCCAAGCAAATCAATATATCCGTGAACTGTTTGAAACGGATGTGATGCTGAGCGAGGTGGAAATTGAAGGTGAGATTTCAAATTTTACCCGCGCACGGTCGGGCCACCTGTACTTTACGTTAAAGGACGAGTCGTCTCAGTTGAAAGGTGTGATGTGGCGCGGGAATGCGGCTCGCTTGGTTTTTGATCCTCGTGAAGGGGATCAAGTTGTGGCTCGCGGGAATATTTCGATCTACGAAGCCAGTGGTCAAGTACAGCTGTATGCGAGCCAATTGCAACCGGCCGGCCGTGGGGATTTAGCTGTGGCGTTTGAACAGCTTAAGCAACGCTTGGCTCTTGAAGGATTGTTTGAGCCGGAACGTAAAAAGCCTTTGCCCGGGTTCCCTAAAAAGATTGGGATTGTGACATCGTTAGATGCGGCCGCCCTGCGTGATATGATCAACGTTTTGTCTCGCCGCTACCCGCTGGTGCAGGTGCTGATCGCCCCAACCTTGGTTCAGGGGAACGGTGCCCCGGCCGGGATTGTGCGCGGCATTCAGTGGCTCGACGGCCGTGAAGATGTTGATCTGATCATTGTGGCCCGGGGTGGTGGGTCGATAGAAGACCTGTGGGCATTTAATGACGAAGCGGTGGCTCGCGCTGTGGCAGAAGCTGATACGCCGATTGTGTCAGGCGTGGGGCATGAAACTGACTTTACGATCATCGACTTTGTGTCTGATCTACGGGCGCCAACCCCATCAGCGGCGGCAGAGCAAAGCACGCCTGATTTAACCGATATCGCTGGGTTTGTGGTGTCGGCCGGTCACTTTTTAGATCGCAAAATTTCACAGCTGGTCGAAGATCGGCAAGATAAAGTGGATGGTTTGAACCGTACACTCGAATTGCTGGGGCCTACGTATCGGTTGAACTCATCCCGCCAGCAGCTTGATTTTTATGATCAGCGACTCGAAGCGGCGATGACACAAACCATCACTGAAATTAAGCAGAGACAGCTGATCGCCAGCACAAAGTTAGAGGCGGTTAGCCCGGCCGCAACCCTTGAGCGAGGGTATGCAATAATTAAAAAGAAAGATGGTACACTTGCTTCTTCTGCTACCGATTTGCAGGTTGGGGATCAAGTAGAAATCCAATTGCACGATGGCTCGGCATCGGCCGAAATTAATCACGTAGAAAAATAAGTATGGACGATTTAACTTTTGAAGATGCGTTAAAAGAATTAGAAAGCTCGGTGACTAAACTGGAAGAAGGGAACTTAACCCTTGAAGAGTCGTTAAAGCTGTATGAACGGGGCCGAGCCTTATCAGATTTTTGCCAGCAGGTGCTAGAAAAGGCTGAACTGCGTATAGAGCATTTAACCGCCGATGGCGAAATTGTAGAAACTGAAATCGATTAAGTATTTTCAATACTGTTTTGCATGGAAACGTCAACCCCGCGAAGGCGGGTATCCAGCGTCAAACTTAGCACTGGATTCCTGCGAAAGCAGGAATGACATACGATCTGCAGAACATAGCACTATTGAATTTCTAAATTATCTCGAAGGCGATTAAGCCTTTTTTTATATGTTCCAATCAATCCGACAATCACTAAAAAAAACCAGACAAAATGTGTTTGGTCAAATCGCTTCTGTTTTGGGAGGAGGCGATATTGATGAAGAAACCTGGGAAGACCTCGAGGCATTGCTTATCCAAGCTGATATGGGTGTTGAAACCTCAACCACCTTGATCGAGCGCTTGCAGGATCGTGTGCGTGAAGAACGCTTGATCTCGACGGCTCAGCTGCTGGAAGCTTTAAAAAGCGAAATGCGCAAAATCCTGAAAGACCCTGAAACATTTTCAATGGAAGAAGAGCGGGAGATTACGGTTGTGATGGTTGTGGGTGTCAACGGGTCGGGTAAAACAACTTCGATCGGTAAGTTGTCAAAATATTACCAAGACAAAGGGCGCAATTTGGTTTTGGTGGCGGGGGATACGTTCCGCGCGGCCGCAATCGACCAGTTAAAAGTGTGGAGCGACAGGGCCGACGTGCCGATTATTGCTGGGCAACCGGGTGGTGATCCGGCAGCGATGGCGTATGACGGGATTCGAGCCGCACGCGGCCGGGGATATGACCTTGTTTTTGTAGATACGGCCGGCCGTCTGCACACCAAATTTAATCTGATGCGTGAGCTAGAAAAAGTGCATAGCGTATTACAAAAAAGTGTCCATCGTGCCCCACACGAAGTGCTCTTGGTTGTTGATGCTCCTACCGGTCAAAATGCGCTGCTTCAAGCTCAAAAGTTCAAAGAAACCGTGGGTGTCACCGGGGTGATTTTGACCAAGCTGGATGGGACTTCAAAAGGTGGCATGGTTTTCTCTATCTATCAAGATTTGGGACTGCCGGTTCGCTTTATTGGGACGGGCGAAAAACTTGAAGATTTGGCCCCGTTTGATCCCGATCAGTTTATTGATGGTCTTTTTGACGAAGAATAAGTCACAAGAAAAAATTTAGAGCCTGCTGCACAAACAATATGGATAACCAGTCGAAGAACGAGTTAACTACAAAAATTCAGGAATTAGACGAGACAGTCAGCCAGCTGCGGAGGCGGCTTTGACGTACCTCTAAAAAAAGAGAGAGTTGAGACGCTAGAGGCGGAGGCGGCCGCACCCGGTTTTTGGGATGACCCACAAAAAGCACAGGCGCATATGCGCGAAATTACCGATCTAAAATCGCAAGTTGATGGATGGGGGAAATTGCACAGTCGTATTTCTGATGCCAAAGAGCTGCTGGAAATGGACGATGACGAGCTACTTGAGGATTTAGGGAGTGAAATTGTCTCTCTTGAGAAAGAGGTGAAGGAGCTAGAATTCCAGACTCTGTTTTCAGGCAAGCACGATCAAAGCGATGTGATTTTTGCTATCCATGCGGGGGCTGGCGGTACTGAGGCGCAAGATTGGGCCGCGATGTTGCTACGCATGTTCTCGCGCTGGATGGAGGGGCGGAAGATGAAGGTGGAGCTGATGGATGAAACCCCTGGCGATGTGGCGGGCATTAAAAGTGTCATGATGTCGGTGAAGGGAAGTCACGCCTACGGCCGGTTAAAATCGGAGCGTGGTGTTCACCGTCTGGTTCGTATTTCACCCTACGACTCATCTAGCCGCCGCCACACATCTTTTGCCAAAGTTGAAGTGTGGCCGGATATTGCTGAGGATATCGACATTGAGATCAAGGAGACTGACTTAGAGATCCAGAGGTTTAAGGCAAGTGGGGCGGGTGGCCAACATGTGCAAAAGAATGAGACTGCGATTCGTATTCGCCATTTGCCTACGGGGATTGTGGTTTCTTGCCAAAATCAGCGTTCGCTGACCCAAAATCAAGAATCTGCGATGAAGGCGTTGAAAAATCAGCTGTATGCGATTGCTGAGCAGCAGCAAATGGCGGAGATTGCGCAGCTTAAGGGGGAAGATGTTGACACGGCGTTTGGGAGTCAGATCCGGAATTATGTGTTGCATCCGTACAAGATGGTGAAGGATGCTCGAACGGGGTATGAATCCACAAACACGGGTGCCGTTTTGGATGGGGACTTGGATGGGTTTATGGAGGCTTATTTGCGCTGGTTGTTGGGGGAGCAGGAGTAGTTTTTGACAAGATTGTGCATGTGATGGGGTGTCGGAGGGTGGAACTGTAAATGGTAAATTTTGAACGGTGAATGGTGAACTGCGAAGGCTCCGTTCACCATTCGTTATTAACCATTCACCGTTTACAATTCCCTTGGTTCTGGTCAGACATTGGCTTTTATGCCAGAACTGCAAGCGTGATGTCAAGTTGAGTCAATTAGAGTGGGGAGGTGGTACGGTGAGACGGCCGACCATAGCGTGTAGAAAGCCGCCTCTGAGCCGGGACAAAGGACTGAATGAAAAAAGACACAAATCTGCCCTCAAACATACATCTACTAGACGACATCTTGTTTAGAATGTACTACATCGGAGAGAGTCCACTCACACAAATTCCGATGGAGGATCTTTGTCAGTCTCCCGGGTTTGTAAGCATGTGGAGAGTCTGGAAAAGACGTCTGTTTTCTTCTGATATAGAGGAGAGAAAAGAACTGCTAAAGTGGGCGTTAGATAATAGAGGTTTGGATTTTAAAGGCTTGGGTCGTCCGGTGAATTTAGATGATCACACTAACGAAGATATTGCCTACGTGATAGAGGCTATGTACACAAAAGTTGGAGAAATATTTACTGATGAGGTTTTGCAGAAAATGAAACCTCCTGAAGACGCTCGCCAGCTAAAAATTGCTAGAATCAACAACGAATATAATCAAGAAATTTCATCAGAGATTTTTACTATGCCCGGAATGCCGAGGTGCAAAACTCAAATTATGAGGGGAGGGCGAGGAGCCAGAAGATATATTTTTCAGCACCAATTTGATCTGTTACTTCTGGATGCTATTGATTCTGATGATGATGAGAAGAACATTAACCTAAAACTTGTGCGCGGTATTAGAAATGTTGAAAAACCTGAATCTGGCTTTTTTCTTTTTAGATTAGCAAGCAACGCAAGAACTTTTTTTCAATTGAATGCTTTATCGGGAAACTGAAACATTTCAGAAGAGTTTCATCTCGATACGATAAATTGGCCTCGCGTTTTTTAAGTTTTGTACAATTCGCTGCGACTATGATTTGGTTGAGGTGAAATGTCCACACTACCTAGTAGAAAATTTAAGGTGATACAGCAGCCGATTCCGTTTTATTCAAGAAACAATAATTTAAAAATTAGTGATATAGATAAATCTATAGTTCACCGTGAGAGTAGTCGCTATGGGCCTAGATATGACGCGGCTTTCCAAATGAAAAATGGAAAGGTTAAATCGTTTGCAGTTGGGTCCAGTAGAGAGGAAGCTCATTTTATTGTGGAGCAACTAAATGCTGTTTTGCACGAAGTAAGACAGCCTGAAAAGAGTGCCGAACCCTTTTCCCTTGAGTTTTCTGATGAAGAAATTCGGCTTTTTGGACACCTAATAAATTCCCCAGATTCGGATTGGGTGTTGCTAAAGCCACAAGAGCAAATAAACGAATTGGATTATTTAATCTCAAACCACAAAACAAATGAGTCTTTGGTTGTAGATGACTAGTGGTTGGGAAATAAACTCGTGAGGAATATGATTCAAAAAGGTTACAGGATTGTTTCAGAAGATGATTTTGGGTAGAGCCTGCTCCATAATCCCGTTGGTGTTTTGAATAGGATTTAGTCTGGTAGCGGCAATAATTTTGTCCCTTTGTTTCCTTTTTTTAAATCAAACATTAACCAGATCTCAACCGCAATCGAAAATACCGCAAGTAAATTTGTAATTCGGTTAAGCAAAGCTATATTAGTACCAGCCTACTTGACCTTTATTCAATCTGTTCGGAGAACTTATGCGCCCCAAAATCACCGTTGCCTGCATCGTTATCACTTTGCTTGTATCTTTTGTATCCTTCGCCCACTTTTTTCAACCACAGTCTAGTTTTGCCCAAGAAGAAAATGACGATACCTATGAGTTAGTGGAGAAGTTTAGTGCACCATCACTTCAAGAGCCGTGGTTTTGGCTTCGCGAAGACAGCGACAACTGGTTTATAGATGATGCCACTCAGCAGCTGGTGATCACAACTACAGCCGGTACTCTCGACAGCGACCATCTCATTAACAACATGCTGTTGCGGCCGAACCCGGCCGGGCCTGCCATTTGGTCCGCTAGGCTCAACTTTGTCCCCACAGAAACGGCTCAGGAATCATCGATCTTTTTGTATAACGACGATGACAATTACATTAAGATGAGTCGCATTTTTAACGATGAGACTTTGAAAGGGGATACCTTTTTATTTGTGCATGAAAGCAACGGGGAACTTGTTGAATCGGGAACGCTGGCCGTGGAGCCGGGTATCGTTAGCTTTGAGCTAACGCTTGTGCATTCAGGCGGCCGGGTTGTCGGCTATGTTGATATAGGGAATGGGGAGCGAGTGCAGGTGGGAAGTAGCGACACTAATGAAGATTTTATAAACTTCGGATTGAGCTCGTACCACGGTGTTTTTATCGACCAACCGGCTCCAATCAGTGCAAAATTTGATCAGATCGAACGTGACGCGTTTACATTTAGCGGATATATGCCTGTGGTAGTCCGATAACTTTTTATAAAGCGTGTGGGCAGGCCCCGATTTAAATTGACATAAAACTTTCCTCCTTGACATAGAAGAAGATAATAATTATGCTTTTTTCCTTGTCAACCTGTTGACGGAGCCACACGAACTCATATAATTACTGTACGTGGAAGGAAAACAAGTAGGCCGGAAATTATAAAGCGTTGGTCATAAACGACCTAACGCTTTTTTGCGCATATAGTGCAAAGTTAGGAAAAACAGAGATACACTCCTCTATCTTTAATCAAAGAAAAGGGTAGTTCAAAATCAAAGGTCACAACTTAAAAATTTTAAATGGATGTC
>JAHDEN010000039.1 GCA_020628815.1 Chloroflexota bacterium
AGCAATATAGTTGTTTTTCAAAAGGTTTCCTTCTCTTTTATGTTTCCCGGGAAACAGTCGCAATGCATTCGCATTGCTTACGCAACCAATCAGAGATTGGTTTACAGTGACTGCTAATCTAACAGTTGCAAATCATAAGTCTTAATTTACGAACCTATTGCCAATCTCTGATTGGCAGTGTAAGCGAAACTTGTTTCGCGACGTTTCCCGGGAAACAGTTTGTGTGCGATTTTGGATGTTTCCTGAGAAACATTTCTCACGACTTATCCTAATGTTTTTTGTAAATTAGGGTCAACATGTTACCATAATCTTTCTATCATCGGCCAATTGTTTTGAGCAATCTTTGATTGATCATGCATTGGGCTGATCTTTTGATCAGCAGGATAATTTCTAGTTGCTGATGTTTCTCACAGGAGTATCCAATATGGGTAAGTTCTTTTGGCAAAATAAACCATGGCAGGCATTTAAAAACTTCGCCATTATTTTCTCTTTTGTTATCAATTTCATCCTGATCTTAGTTCTGGGTGTTGTAGCAATTTTGCTATTCCCTTTTCTATCAAACATGGTTACACCACTTGTAGGTGGGCTTGATGAAAGCTTTGCAGAGATGAATGAAGCCAATATTGAACAGACTATTTCTGTTGATGACACAATGCCCATCTCTTTTGATCTGCCTCTTGAGCAAAGTACAGATGTTGTTTTGTCAGCTCCTGTGGCTCTGAATGTTCCAGCAACATTTACATTGCCCGGTGGTGGTGGTGTTATTAATGGGCAAGTGAGCATTGTTTTACCACAGGGTCAAGTCTTGCCTGTGAACCTGAGTATGGTTGTACCTGTGTCTCAAACAATCCCAGTAGCACTTGATGTCCCTGTAAATATCGCTTTGGACGAGACAGATTTAGGAACACCCTTTACCCGCTTGGTTGATCTCTTTGGCCCTCTGACTGGTTTCCTTGAAGGACTGCCAGAAGACAATGATGAGTTTATGTCCCGGGTTAATGAATCTATTGCTGGTGATGATTCAGCTGAAGATGCCCCTATCATCACTGCAAACACAGATTCTGGAGAATAATATTTCTCCTTTTTTCTCCCCATCTAATCAAAAATTTTTTAAATGAAAACACCTGTATGTGACTATGAAGGGTCTGATTATCGGACCCGCTTTTGGGAAAACCAAGGTCGAGAATATGAAGACCTGACTGAGCGTATTGCAATTAATCGGATGATGCCGCCCACAGGTGACACGCTAATTGAAATTGGTGCTGGCTTCGGCCGCTTGGCTGATGAGTACCGTGGCTATAAAAGGGTTGTGCTGATGGACTATTCCAGCACCTTGTTGGCTGAAGCAAGAGAGCATTTGGGAGATGATCCAAAATTTATCTACGTAGCGGCCGATTGGTACAAGATGCCATTTGTTGATAACTTGTTTGATACGGTTACTCAAGTTCGCACCATTCATCATGCGGCCGATGTACCCGCCCTATTCAAACAGCTCAACCGCATCATCCGACCCAATGGAAACTACATTTTAGAGTTTGCCAACAAGCTCAACCTCAAAGCGATTTTGCGTTACTGGCTCGGCCGCCAAGATTGGAATCCATTTAACCACGATCCTATTGAATTTGTTGAGCTCAACTTTGACTTCCACCCTACCTACATCAAAGAAGAGTTGACCAAAGCAAATTTCAAGCACGGCCGTATTTTGACCACATCTCATTTCCGCATTGGCTTTTTAAAACGAACAATCCCAACAGGATTTTTGGTTTGGCTTGATTCAGTTGCTTCACTTACTGGCCCACTTTGGCAGTTAACCCCAAGTGTGTTTGTACACAGCGTTCCACAGAAATCTGGTGGAAGCGCCACGATAGCAAGCGTTGATGCTTTCTTTGCTTGCCCTGAAACAGGTGAGCCTCTCACTGAGATTGATGGGAAGCTAACAAATTCAAAAGGGCAAACGTGGGAAAAGAAAAACGGAATCTACGATTTTAAGAATCCGGTTTCGTAGTTTGGGTAGGGGTCGAAGGGGTCGGATGTTAATTTGATAAGTGAAATCAACTTGGTTCCGACCCCTTCGACCCCTACATAGAATCTACCATGACGAAACTAATCGACCTAAGCCACACCATTGAAGATGGGATGATTACCTACAAAGGATTGCCTGCCCCACTCATCTGTGATTTTCTGAGCCGTGAAGAATCAAAGGGCCACTATGCAGAAGGGACTGAATTTCAAATTGGTAAAATTGAGATGGTGGGCAACACAGGTACCTACTTGGACTCCCCCTTTCATCGCTATGCTGATGGCAAAGATTTATCAGATCTTGATCTCGAATCTGTAGCCGCTTTGGATGGAATCAAAATTTCAATCCCAGAAACAGTCACGGAAATTGATCACACTTTTTTTGAAGGATTAGATCTCAAAAACAAAGTTGCTCTAGTTCACACAAACTGGTCTCGCCATTGGAATACAGATCAGTATTTTGAAGACCATCCCCACCTCACAAAAAGCGCAGCCGAATATCTGAAAAATTCTGGGGTTTCTTTAGTTGGCATTGACTCGTATAATATCGACGGAATCAGAACTAACGTTCGGCCGGTTCACACCATCTTACTAGGTTCAGAGATTTTGATTGTTGAGCACATGAACAATCTTGCAGCACTCCCTGATTCAGGGTTTAAGTTTTACGCAGTGCCAGTTAAGATCAAAGGGTTTGGCACTTTCCCAGTTCGAGCATTTGTGGAAGTGGGACATAATACGTAGAACGTGGTACGTGAAATTAACCAACGTAATACGCACCACGCACTTTGAACCAAACTACAGTGAGCAATTCAACTCACCCAAACCTCCAACTTTATGTCAATCAAATTAGATCTACATTACGTTGAGCCCCGCCTCGTTCAGCTTTATGAAACTGATAATCCGCTCGATATTGATTCAGCCTTTTACATCCAGCTGGTTGATGAACTTGAGCCAAACACAATTATCGATTTAGGATGCGGCACCGGCCTGCTAACGCGTGAGCTGGTAAAAGACGGCCGGCGCGTCATCGGTATCGACCCATCTGCCCAAATGCTCGAGCATGGAAAACAGCAGCCTGGTGGAGAAAAGATTGAATGGATTCTGGGTGACTCGGCTCAGCTGGGTCAGCTATTCGTTGACTCAAAGTCAACCGCTGACCTAGCCATCATGACCAGCAATGTGGCTCAGGTCTTTTTAGATGATGGGGAATGGCAGGCCACCTTAAACAACTTGGCAAAAGCTCTCAAACCCGGCGGCACGTTGGCGTTTGAAAGTCGCAACCCTGTGGCCAAAGGGTGGGAAAGCTGGAACAAGGCAGATACACACGAAGTTCAACAAACCCCCTTCGGTCCGCTTGAGTGTTGGCTCGATGTGATTGAGGTTGGTGAAAACCGGCGGACGGTTAAATTTGAAGCGACCAACATTTTTCAAGAGACGGGGGAAACGCTGGTTGTTGAAAGTGAGTTGCGTTTTAGAACAGCCGGAGAAATCACCCTCACTCTCCAGCAAGCTGGATTCTCTGTTGAGCGCATTTATGGCAATTGGGAGAAAAAGCCGTTCGCACCGGCCGATCCAGTCATGGTCTTTGTTGCTAAGCTTGGATAACAAAATGCAGGAACTTAAGCCGACTTACCCCCTGAACAAAATAACATTTGAGATTAAACAATTGCGTCGTACTCCTTACGTAGAAATCTTCATCGACAATCGCTCACTAAATGAGATTGTATCCGAGAACGAGTTTCCATTTGTAGGCAAATCAACCATAACGAGTTATGCAGGTTTGTATCCTGATATTGCCTTACTACCATCAAGACATTTACTTGATCAACCAAATCCAGAATATCTATATGAGGGTGAGAAAGTGTCAGTATTAGAATGTGGGTGTAGATTTTCAGGATGCTGGCCATTTGCACTTAAAATTACGATCAAAGATAAGTTTGTTTTCTGGAGTGATTTTGAAAACCCAAACCAGCCAGAATGGGATTATGAGGAATTACCGACGTTTTGCTTTGATAAAACCCAATACCAAAAGGCACTTGCAAAAGATCCAAAATACTTCAGGAAATCAAATTAAGCATCCGCATTTGTCCTTACCCCCGTCCCTAACTCTAAATGTCTAAAATCGAACGACTCATCCCCGCACTGCGCATGAACAAAGACTTCATGGAGCAGGTCGTCTCATGGCAACGGATTCCCCCACGCCGCGCCAGCTATGCCAGCCTGCCAGAAGCCATCGACCCAAGGGTGACAGACACACTGCGCAACAGCGGGATCGAGCAGGTCTATACCCATCAGGCCAAAGCGGTAGAGGCCAGCCTCAACGGTGAGAATGTGGTGATCGCCACTCGCACCGCATCGGGGAAGTCGCTATGCTACACAATTCCGGTTTTACACACACAGCTGACCAAGCCAACCAGCAAAGCCCTTTTTCTCTTCCCCACCAAAGCGTTGGCCCACGACCAAACGGCCGCCATGCAGCAGTTCATCTCGGCCGGGCGCTTGCCCACCATTGTCTCTAGCTACGACGGAGACACCCCCCGCTCCAAACGGAGCCAGATCAGAAAGTCGGCCGACATCTTGATCACCAACCCGGACATGCTACACACCGGCATCCTCCCCTTTCACACCAACTGGCGCGATTTCTTCCGCAATCTTGACACCATCGTGATTGATGAGATCCACGCCTATCGGGGTGTCTTTGGGTCACACGTTGCCAACGTCATGCGCCGATTACAACGCATTTGTGCCTTTTACGGGGCCAATCCGAAATTTATCTGCTGTTCTGCGACGATTGCCAATCCGAAAGAGCATGCTGAACGGCTTACTGAACAAGAGTTCGTTACATTGTCCGAAAGTGAGAATGGGGCGCCACAGGGTGAGAAAGCGTTCATTTTGTATAACCCACCCATCATCGACCATGAACTGGGATTGCGAGCCAGTTTGGTTCTAACAGCCAAAGACGCGGCCGCAAGTTTCATCAAACAAGATGTGCAAACGGCCGTTTTTGCACGAGCCCGAAATACGGTTGAATTGCTGTTGGGCTATCTGCGAGATGAAGTTAATTTTCGGGATGGGGATGCGGATGCGGTAACCGGCTATCGGGGCGGCTACCTCCCTCTTGAACGGCGTGAAATTGAAACCGGATTGCGCGAAGGAAAAATTCGTGGCGTGGTGGCGACCAACGCCCTCGAACTCGGTGTCGACATTGGGCAGTTGGATGCGGTGATTATTTCCGGCTACCCCGGCTCGATCGCCAGCGTGTGGCAACAAGCCGGACGAAGCGGCCGACGGACTGAACAATCTTTGGCACTGATGATTTTGGGGAACGGCCCGCTTGATCAGTACATCGCCAACCACCCTCGCTATCTGTTTGGCGGTTCTCCCGAACACGCCTTAATCAATCCTGACAATTTGCGCATGTTGGTCAAACATCTGTGCTGTGCCGCCTACGAGATTCCGCTACGGCCGGGACAACCCTACGGCTCCATCGACAATATCGACGACCTGCTCGAAGCGATGGAAGAGATGGGGATGCTCCACAGCACGAGCGAGAAATTCCATTGGTTGGGGGATGGGGAGTCTCCGGCCAGCAAAGTCTCGCTCCGCACTTCCGGCTCTGACACCGTGGTGATTCAGACCGATCAGATTATCGCCAATGGAGATGTGGTGGTCGGTCAGCCAACCGTGATCGGTGAGGTCGATCTTGAATCGGCCGCAAGAATGGTCCATGAAGGAGCCATCTACATGCACCGGGCTGACAGCTATCAAGTTGAAAAGTTGGACTGGGAGAATCAGGTGGCGCATGTGACCCCTCAACCAGACGCTGATTTTTATACTCGCTCCACGATCAACTCCAACATCGCTGAACTACGTGAACTCGAGAGCGACCCATCCAACCCAAAATTGCACAGGGCCCACGGCGAGGTGCTGGTGATCACCAAAGCGACCGGCTACCGGATCGTGAAACGGTACACGCATGAGACGTTGGGCTTTGGCGACATCGAGCTACCAGAGATTGAACTAGACACGATGGGGTATTGGATTGTGTTTAGCGATGAGCTGACTGAGCGTCTGTATGATCTGGGCATCCTGCTCCGGCCGAATGATTACGGCCCCAACTGGCAGAGCCAACGCAAATTGGCCCTCGAGCGGGACAAAAACGCCTGCCGCACTTGTGGAGCGACAGACACACTCCTGCATGTGCACCACATCCGGCCGTTCCGCGAGTTCTTTTATCTGCCGGGTGAAAACGACAACTATCTCGACGCCAATCGAGTAGAGAACTTGGTCACCCTTTGCCCCTCCTGCCATCGGGCGGCCGAGGAAGGCCAGCAGGCCCGCTCGGCTATGGGTGGGATGGCGTACCTCTTGCGCAACCTCGCACCCCTTTTCCTGATGTGTGATCCGGGGGACATTCAGGTCACGGCCGAGAGCCGATCTCCGCTAACCGGCGCTCCCACCATTGTGATTTATGAGCAGGTGGCAGCCGGGATCGGTTTTGCAGAAAAGTTATTTGAGATTCATGATGATCTGCTACGGGCCGGGCTAGAGCTGGTAAGCTCCTGTAAATGTCTTGATGGCTGTCCCGCATGTGTTGGCCCCCCGGGGGAAATTGGACCAAATACAAAAGCGGTAACACAAAAGCTATTGAAAATGCTTGCCCCGAATTAGTTAATAGGGCAACCCGTCCGTAGGGATCCATTGTGCTGGACCTTGGGCTCCACACCCGGGGTTCAGCACAATGGGTCTCTGCAGGCTCTCAAGTCTATCGATGCGAGACATCATCCTCTCCCTCCTACGTTTTTACTGGAAACTCTTCAAACCGAAAACCTTTGGCGTCAAAGTCATTATCCTGCATCCAAATCAAAAAACGATTTTGCTAGTGCAACACAGCTATGGTGACACCCCCATCTGGCATTTGCCTGGTGGGGGCTACAATCCAAAAAGAGAATCGGCCGAGCAAGCGGCCCGTCGTGAAGTTTTTGAAGAATTGGGGATTGAGCTGGCTGAGCTTACCCAGTTGGCTGACTACAAAACCTCGGCCGAGGGGAAGCGAGACACCGTTTCGATTTTTACGGCCGTGGCCCAGTCTACAGAGCTAACTTTCAGTAATGAAATCAAATCGGCCAAGTGGTTTAAACTGTCAGACATTCCAGTCAAACATGTCTACAACATCACAAATTTTGCTCTGGCTAAAATCAGCCAATAAAAAAGGGCGATGTGAAATTGAACTCACATCGCCCTTTTTTATTTTAACCTGATTAATCAGGTTTCTTTTATTAACCGAGAAGTTAACTTCTTGGAACATCAGCCAAACTTCATTTCAAAATCAGCCAGCACCGTCATCATATCATCAAAACGTGGATTCTTTTCCTCGTAAACAACGCCATTTTTCTCAATCGGCGCATCTAAAACGATGTTAGGATGTGTCACATTTTCAGCCTCAGCCATTCTGAAAAAACTAAACCGCTCAGGATCAGCCACACACTGCAACGCTTCAATCCCAGCGATATCGGCCCGGCCGTCACCTTCCCAGTGGGCAGCAAAAACCGGTTTTGGATACAGATTTTTAGGACCAAATGTTTCCAGTAGGTCTTCCCCTTCTTCGATCAACTTTCCAAGTTCATGCGCCCCATCCATATCAACATGGCTGTACCGGTATGGGTCGTCTGAGATAAGTGGCTTATTGAAATCTGCAATTTCATCAATAAACGCCAGCCGCATGGCCCATTCTTTTAGCTCACCAACGACATCAAATGGTCCGCCCCCTTTTAAATCAAGCGCGGCCGCAAATAAATAAACAGCACCGTTAACCCTTTTATCGGTTGCCCCCATCAAAAAGCTAAGCAATCCACCGGTAGAAAGCCCCCCAACCGAAACTGTCTCTGATCGCTGACTGGCATACTCAATCGCAAAGCTAACATTCTCTTTCCAAACGATATGTGACACCTTTTCCATACCCGCCGGTTCTTTTAAGCCATGCCCTTGTAGTAGTGGCAGATAAACGTCATAGCCCAGCTTTTCAAAAAAGGCGCGGCCGATGGCGCTCATAAAATACGGAGAGTCCCTTAAACCATGTGCCAGCACAATCGCTTTACTGGCTGGCTTAGACTGCAACATGATCTGCGGATGGCACCCATCACGTATCGCGTCAGAAGACAGGTTGGAAAATCGCTTGTAGTAGTCGTGCCATTCGGCCGAGGGAAATTGATAGGTTGATTGGGTCATTCTTTAATCTGCTCCTTGCTTAGTGTTTACGTACACTTGTTTCCTAAAAACAAGGTTTATAGTACCTCAGTAATTTTGATTCTGTCTCTTCACATTCTTTAAAAACTTATCATCCGTACTCGAGTAAAAATCAAATTGAGAGTTACAAAATAATAAAAAAGGGCGATGTGAGTTTAAATTCACATCGCCCTTTTAAACCTGATAAATCAGATTCTATAGTTTAGCTGTGGGTGTTACCCCAATGAGCTAGAACGGAATGTCATCTTCTTCAGATGCTCCGCCACCAGCTACGGCCGATCCGTCACCGTCATATCCAGGAGGTGTATATCCACCACCGCCGGTTGACTCGTTACGACTGCTCAAGAACTTAACGTCGTTGGCCCGGATTTCAAAAGACGCTGCCATTGATCCATCTTGACGGCTCCACAAACGAGGTCCGCCTGTAGCTGCATCACCTTGCAATGAGCCTTCAACCAAAACGCGACGACCTTTTGCAAGGTACTGGTTTGTGGTTTCTGCTTGGCGTCCCCAAACATTAACTCGGAACCAGAGCGTCTCTTCGTTTTTCTGTCCGTCTTTGCCTGACCACGCCCGGGTGGTCGCTACGCTAAAGCTGGTAACGGCGGTGCCGTCTGCCATATAACGCATTTCAGGGTCGCGCCCTAAATTTCCAACAATTGTGATTTTTTGATACATGATAGCTACTCCTTTATGTGCTAAATATACGTTCTAAATGCTACATGTTTTTAGGTTATTGCCAACCAAATGTCAGCCTAATAATTATAATGTAAGCAAACCCAAAAAACAAGAACGAATGTTCGTTTTTCTCGAGGTGAGTTTTTCTAAGCCAACGCGATTAATACAACAGCGATCAAAGCCAATCCAACCCCGACCCACTGCAAAATCACTAAACGCTCGTTCAAAATAAATCGAGCCAAGAAAATAGTAGATGCTGGGTACAAAGACCCCATCACGGCCGCCACATCAAACCGGCCGGCCTGCGTTGCGATGATAAAAAACGCATTGCCCAGCGTATCAAAAACCCCAGCTAGCGCAATCGTGCCTAAGGTTCCCTTTTCCGGCCGTTTCAGCTGCCCCGTGGCCAGCCCTAAAATGCCAAATAACGAGACAGATGCGATGCGTGCTCCGACGAGGGGCCAAAAAACTGAGCCATCCTCAACTTGATCAACCAAAATAAAGAAGGCCGCAAATCCTGCTCCGGCTAAGAATGGAAATAAGAGCTCTTTTAGCTGAGGTCTGCCGCTCTCTTCGTCCAATGAGATAAAAAGTACGGCAGCTAAAGCGATAAAAAAGCCTAGTAAGCGAAGCCACGTTGGCAATCCATCAAAAACAGCACCCCACACAATGGGGATTGCGGCCGAAATCACCGCCGTCATTGGGGCAACAACACCCATACGGCCGTTGGCCAGCGCACGGTAAAACAGCATAAGCGCAGTAGCACCAGCAATACCGGCCGCGGCCCCCCAACCCCAATCGGCTAAAGATGGCAGTTGCTCTTCAGTTACCAACGCGGTAGTTAGCATCAACACACCACCCACAAAGTGAGCACCGACAACGACTGTAAACGTGTTGTTCTTCTTGCTGGCTAGCCCGCCACAAAAGTCCCCCGCCCCAAAAATGAGCGACGAGAGTAATCCCCAAAAAAGTGTAGGCAAAATAGCTTGATCTAAAGTCATATTTAGAAGTAAAAAGTATAAAGTGGCCCGTAGCAAATAAACCCCTTGCTTATTACCTGTTACTTATCGCAATTTAGAGCCTGTTTGTCCTATTTATTTATACCTATCGCCTGTTTTAAAATGGAACTAACGTGCAACTACTTCAAAATCAACCCACTCAAGAAATCATCAACGGCCGGTATAAACTACAGCATGAGATTGGCTCGGGTGGGATGGGGGTTGTCCTTGAGGCACAAGATCGTATTACGGGGCAATTGATCGCTCTTAAACGGGTTTATCTTAATCCAAACCAGCCGCTAACAGATTCACCTCCCCTACAAGACACGCGTGAAAAACTACGGATGATGCTTGCTAGAGAGTTTCAGATATTAGCAGGGTTGCGACACCCCAATATTATCAGTGTTCTTGACTATGGATTTGATGGGGATAAGAAACCGTTTTATACGATGAACTACCTGTCTGAAAGTCAGACATTTCTTGAAGCGGGAGCAACTCTAGACCTAGATAAAAAAATCAACTTATTAGAGCAGCTGCTGCAAGGGCTTGCCTATCTTCATCGGCATGGCATTCTCCATCGAGACATTAAACCTGAAAATGTTCTTGTGACTGATGGGGTTGTACGATTGCTCGACTTTGGCCTGTCGCATAAAGCAAACGACGACGAAGCGGTTGCGGGCTCACCTTTGTACTTGGCACCAGAGGTGGTGGAGTTAGAAGAGATTACTCAAGCCACCGACTTATTTTCAGTAGGCGTTCTTTTCTATCAGCTTCTTGTGGGCCTTCACCCATTTGGTGAGATGGACCTCTATTTTTTTGAGCGATTAACCAATAGCGAGCCGGATTGGTCGGCCGTAGATCCATCTTGGCGCCCGCTCCTAAAATCTCTGTTAGCCAAACTGCCCGCCGACAGACCGCAATCTGCCAATGAAGTTCTAAATATGATTGCCGCAATCTTAGAGCGATCAGCGCCTCAAGAAACGGCCGAGATACGAGAAAGCTATCTGCAAGCTGCCACTTTTATCGGCCGAGAAGCCGAAGTTGCCAAGCTGTCCAAAGCCTTAAAGGATACAAAAAACGGACAAAGCTCAGCTTGGTTAATTGGAGGGGAAAGTGGCGTTGGCAAATCACGTTTGTTAGATGAGCTTCAAACGATGGCGATGGTTGACGGCTGGCAAGTCTGGCGCGGCCAAGCTGTAGAGAGTGGAGGATTACCCTATCAGTTATGGCGAGACATTGTGCCAAACTTAGTGTTAAACACAGACCTTTCCCCGATTGAATTAAGCATTTTAAAAGAAATCTCCCCATTTCTTGATCAGCTGCTCGATAAACCGATTCCGGAACTCGCATCATCACATGGTTCAGATGACCAAGATCGATTGGTATTAACTTTAATTGGGGCTCTAAAGCAGCAATCAAAATCAACACTGATTGTTTTTGAAGACATACATTGGGCTCATGAAAGCATGGCCCCTATTAAGCAGATCGTAAACCTGATCAACCATCTGCCAAATGTGATGGCGGTTGCAACCTATCGTAGTGATGAGCGACCTGACATACCGAGTGAACTGCCTGAAGCGCAAGAAATTGAGCTAAACCGTTTGAGCAATTCAGAGGTTCAACAGTTGAGCCAAGCGATGTTGGGCGATCGTGCATATGCACCAGAGGTTGTCTCTCTTGTGACTCAGGAAACTGAGGGAAATACGTTTTTCATAATCGAGGTCATGCGTGCTTTAGCAGAGGAGGCCGGGCAGCTAAACGAAATCGGCCGTATGACTTTACCCGATGGGGTTTTAACCCATGGGATGGAGAATCTACTTCAGCGTCGGATCAAACGAATCCCATCTGCTGATCAAGATATCCTGCAAAAGGCGGCGGTAGCTGGCCGACAGTTAGATATCGCCCTGCTGACACAACTTGCACCTGAAAACGACCTATCCGGCTGGTTGCAGAGAGCGCTTGATGCCGCAGTCCTCTCTGTGAGAGATGACCAGTGGCTTTTTAGCCACGACAAGCTGCGTGAAACAATTTTAAATGGGCTAAATTCTAAAGAACATCAAGAACTCCATCGTGAAATCGCCCAAGGGCTTGAGCAACTATATCCAGATGATGAAAGTTACTATCAAACTTTGCTTGAACACTGGCACCATGCAGGTGACCTAGATAAAGAGCTTTGGTATTTAGAGCCTGTAGCAAAAAATCTTGTGCGAGCATTTGCAGAGCTGACAAAGGCGGAGAAATTACTTACTCGTGGTTTAAGTCTGCTGCCTGAATCAGACCCTCGCCGGGTATCTTTGCTAAATTGGCTATCCTACACTTTATCGGAGCAGTTTGAATCACAACATCTTAAAAGGGGACTCAAGATAGCAGAGCAAGCAAAGACACTAGCAGAACAACTAAATGACACAAAAGGTCTTGCCACAAGTCTATATTATTTGGGAGATATTATTTTCGAGCTAGATAGCTCTAATACTCAAGCTAACAAATGTGTTCAAGAGAGTCTTAAATATGCCCGAGCGCTGGGTGATCAGCAGCAAATTAGTATCAATTTGTCTTTACTGGGTGAAATCGCCCACCATCGTGGCAATGTCGATCTGGCAATTTCATATCATTCAGAGGCGATAACAATTTTTAAAGAAATTGATTATTTTTATGGATTAGGCTATTCGCTCGACCAGTTAGGGCAAGCGGTTGTCGTAAAAGGTGAGTATGAAACTGCAAGCCAATACTTAAATGAAAGTTATGAAGCATTCCAAGCGGGTGGCTACATACAGCGTCTTGGCTGGACCCTACTAAATGCGGCAAGCCCACAATTACTTTTGGGACAATACGACAAAGCTAAACATACGTTGAATCGATGTCTAACCTATTTCCAGAAATATGGTGTTCAGGCAGGTAAGGCTTATACACAAAACAACCTAGGAAGAGTTGCCACTTTGACAGGTGATTATGAAGGTGCAAAGCTGTGTCTTCATGAAAGCAGTGAGATATTTAAATCAATCGGGTCAATTAGAAGTGTTGGATACAATTTGCTTCAGTTTGGCCTCCTATACGGTATTGAAGGTGATTTTGAAGAAGCAAAAAGATATTTAGAGGATGCCCTTGCTCTTTTTAAAGAGTTCAAAGACCTTCGCTTTATCGCTTACAGTAAAGCTCGCTTAAGTATCGTGACTATGGGTTCGGACCCTATTCTGGCACAAAGCTATTTGCATGAAGCATTAGAGCAGGCTCAATCCCTAAATATAGAACCTTGTATTTTAGAGTGTCTTTTTGGGACAGCTTTCATTTATCTGCGACAAGATAAGGTTATCGAAGCAGGCGAATTGGTGGGCTTAGCCATTCACCATCCAAACTCAAATAAAGAAATTCAGCTTTGGCTCAAAGTTATATTACCTGAATTAGAGGAATATCTTACTGCTGAAGAGTTGGCTCAAGCAGTTGAAAATGGAAAATCTCTAGAGTTAGGGAAGGTTGTAGATTCGCTACTCACAGAAACAGCGTCAATTATTTCTTAACCGGCCGAATCTGGTGTCACCCACATAGACTTTGTTAGCTCGCTCCCAACTACCTGTTCATCCCGGCCGATCCTGAGTCGCATTGGCCCATTAAACGGAGCCCGGCCAACAATTTCAAATGCCTCTCCCGGTTTTACGCCTAACGTCGCCAAATATTGCAGCTTCTCAACATCATGTGTCCGGATCCGGCTAATCGCTCCCTTTTGCCCAACCCCCAAATTGTTGATGCAAGTATCATAAAAATCCGGCATAACCCCATCAGAACTTGGAATCGGCTCCCCATGTGGACAGCGATCCGGCTGCCCAGCCATTTCTGCCATCCGCTCAGCCACCGAATCATTTAAACCATGTCCTAATTCATGCGCGTGTTCATGGGCTTCACCCCATTCAAACCCCATCACATCAACTAAAAAGACTTCTAACACACGGTGGCGACGTAATTCTTTGACCGCTTCAGCTTCCCCACGCTCCGTCAGCTTCACACCCTCATAAGGCACATGAACCACAAGCCCTTCATTCCTCAACCGCTTTAACATACGCGGAACGGCCGGTGGAGAAACCTCTAGCTTTTCAGCCAAGCTGGTTGTACTCACCATCGGTTCGTATTCTTGCAGCCGATAAATTTCGGCTAAGTATTCGCGCATTGCGGCACTAAGTGACATAGTAAATTTATTCTAGCATATTTAGCTAGCTGGATTGTTGCTTCATTAACCTAAATTTGGCAGCTTGTACGATCTTATAACCAAATTCAAATTCTCGTTTCAGGTGAGTTTCTGGCTTCATTCACCACAGGGGCATGTGGAGATGGCTGGTTTTCATCCGATTCTGATTTCGATCGGGTTACCACTTTGGGAGCAAATACATCAATATCCTGCCAGCCGGTTAAAACTTCTAAGCTCTTTGCTTCAAACGAGAAAATACCGCCACCACCAGGGAAATCGGGTGAATCAGCTAGAGAAATTTTATGCTTTTTAAGATGAGAGTATAAAAACGAGCCAACCGCCCCGTGAGTCATAATCACAATAGGGCCAGCGGTTTTATCAAATTCAAGAATGCGATAGACCGTGGTCACCATCCGATATTGAGCTTCAATCGCAATCTCCCACCCATCAATGCTGTCATGCGGATATTCAAACAGCAATTTAGCGTTGTGATCGTGTTTTTCTCGCGGCAAATATCCGGTTGATGATCGATCTATCTCCCCAAGGGTTGGCACTTTAGCCACTTTTAACCCCAGTGGCTTAGCGATCATCCACGCCCCATCAAGTGCTTTTTGTTCATCACTTGAGTAAACGGCCGTCACTTGTTTAAGCAGCTGCCCGCTCATAATTCCAGCCATACGTTCACGCCCTCTAGCGGATAAAGGCCACTGAGGTACAGGCACATTGGGGTCGATTACGACATCTGGATGAGTGATGACATACACAGTTTTCATACGGCAATTTTAAGAGTCCCAGAGTAAGGTGACCTTTTTTATTATAATCTTCTTTTTAATTATGGTAAAAGTAGAGAATCCGCCTCTAAGAAATTATACTTTGGCTTCATCTTATGTCTGAAACCACTCTCCTGTGCGAAGGTCTGTCAAAATCATTTACGTCAGACAATCCCGTTGTCAACAATTTAGATTTAAACGTTAGCCAAGGGCAAATCTTGGCGTTGCTTGGCCCCAGTGGGTGCGGCAAAACAACTACGTTACGCCTGATGGCAGGGTTTGAAACACCTGACTCCGGCCGGATTTGTATTGCGGGCCAAACGGTTGCCCATGCTAACGGCCGCCAATCAGTTCTTTTACCACCTGAAAAAAGACGTGTCGGAATGGTTTTCCAAGACTATGCCATTTTCCCTCATCTATCAGTCGGGGAAAATGTCGCCTTCGGTATTCGTCGTCAGCCAAATGTCAAAGAGCGTGTCGCAGAAATGCTCGACTTTGTCGGACTTGCCAATCTTTCAGACCGCATGCCGGCCGATTTATCGGGTGGGCAACAGCAGCGCGTCGCACTAGCGCGGGCACTTGCACCAGAACCGGCCGTTTTGCTAATGGATGAACCATTCTCAAATTTAGATGCCGCTCTGCGCAAGCAGGTTCGGCACGAAGTCCGCACACTTCTACGCAAAAGCAATACCACCGCGATTTTTGTAACGCATGATCAAGAAGAAGCATTGTTTTTAGGCGATCACGTTGCGGTCATGAATCAGGGGCAAATTGAACAGATCGGCCCCCCAGAAATTATTTTTCATCTGCCACGCACACGCTTTGTGGCAAACTTTATTGGCCAAGCGGATTTTGTACCGGGTGAAGTTACGGAGTCAGGGGTCGTCACAGCGATGGGCATTGTCCCTCAGTCGATCAATGCCGCTATTGGGTCTGGGGTGGATGTGGTCATTCGAGCCGACGATGTTTCGTTCAAAGAAGTAGATGAAACCACGAGCGACGGCCCAAACGGACACATCGTTTCATCTCAGTTTGTAGGCATGAACTATGTTTACGAAATTGAGCTAACTGACGGCACGCGGGTCCATACAATTCAGCCCCACGTCCGTCGTATTGCAGAAGGCACCCCGGTTCAGGCAGAATTTATTGCCGATCATCCGCTAGTTTGGTTTCAATCAAACGCTTAGAATCGATCTCAGAGCCTCTATTTGTTTACAATCGCCTCTAATTCAGCGATTTTAGCCTGCACCAAGTCAGCCAACCCGCTCAGCATCGGCACATCAAACCGGAACTCCGCCCCGGCCGCGGCAAATAACTCAGGCAATGTCTTGGTACCGCCCAATGTCAGCGCAGATTTATAGTCGGCCAAGGCAACATCGGCCCCTTTTTGCAGGCTGTTACGCCAAACTTGCATCGCCC
The DNA here is from genome assembly GCA_020628815.1 of Chloroflexota bacterium. Taxonomy (GTDB): domain Bacteria; phylum Chloroflexota; class Anaerolineae; order Promineifilales; family Promineifilaceae; genus WTJY01. The sequence goes on from JAHDEN010000039.1 coordinate 16,308, forward strand.
CAACCTGAGCCATGCCATACTCAATGTAGTAAAACGGTATTTGAAAGATGTGGAGCTTACGATGCCATCCCATTTTCCGAAACTCAATATCATCGCCGTAGTCGATGCCGCCTAAAAAGCGTTCCTCGGTTTCTAGCCACTTCGCATCTAGCATGTCGGCCGTCATTTCCCCATCGCTCCCATCATAGGTGTACACCCAATGCTGGAACGCATCAACCGTTGCCATATACGGGAAGAAGAAAATAGTTGCTCGTAAATGTTCTAAGAACGCTTGTGCCGCATCTTTTTCGTTGTAGTAGCCCCCTTTTTCTTTAACCAAGTACGGAGCTGAAAGCATTTCCATACTCATCGAGGCTACTTCGCAAAATTCCATGGGGGCAGGTTCTTGCCAAATCAGTGGCTGCACACCTTCATAATCGTGGAACGCATGGCCCGCCTCATGCAAAAGGGTTTGCACCGTGTCATGGTTGCCAATACCGTTCATGAAAATAAACGCTTTGTGCTGGCTGGCCATCCGGGCACAATAGCCCCCCATCGCTTTTCCGGCTCGAGATTCTAAATCAAGCAAGCCGCTTTCAGCCATATCAGCAAAATGGCGCCCCAATTGTTCATCAAGCTGGGTAAAAATGTTGATGCCACCTTGGATCAACTCATCTTCTGATTCATACGGTTTTAAGGGAGGTAGATCATCGGGCTGAATCATGATGCTCCGCTCAGGCAGCCAGTCCCACGGCCGAATAGAATCTATGCCGCGGCCGACTTTTACATTTTCCAACCCTTCAGCAACGAGCGACCCCAGTGCCTTTTCAATCGCCTCATGAAAATCAAGACAGTCAGCCGGTCCATACGCCAAACGGCCAAGCTCCCGAAAACGAAACGTCCGGTAATCTGAAAAACCAGCATTGATCGCTTTTTGCTTGCGCAACTTTAGCAATTTTAAAAATATCTCATTTAGCTCATCCCGAATGCCAAACCAGCCCTCTTTCATCGCATGCCATGCTTTTTCCCGAATCGCCCGATCTTCATCTTGCAAATAGACAGAAATCTGGCTCATGTTTAGCTTCTCTCCATCCCAATCAATCTCAACCCCACCAGTCAGTTGGTCATACTGGTTGGTTAACTTTGTAATCTCTGTGTTGATAGGGATATTCGCTTCACGGAAAAGGTCCGCCTCATTACGCATGTTGCGCAACATTAAGGCGATGTCCTCATGGGAATATCCGCTGTCGAGTAGTCGGACTTTCAAATCTTGGTCAGCTTGTGTCAGTTTTGGCTGAAGGTTTTCAACCAAGTGCATATATCTTTCCCGATAAGCTTCATTGGTTGTATCAAGCGTTGTATCTATGTAAGCCTGTGTGCCGATTTCATCTAGTATGCGACTGATATTCGACCAGTCTTTTAGCCATGTATTTGCAGACTGCTCATCAAATGGTCTCTGGTTTAATTCATCAAAATAGGGCTTATAGGTGTCCCAGCTATCTTTGTCGCTTTTTTGTAGCTCGTCTAAATCAAATTTTAACATTCTGATAGTTCCGTTAGGCAAATTTAGGTAAAAAAAAACCCCCTGCCACAGGGGGTTATGTGATTTTTATCACTAGAGGCGACGACCGGATTCGAACCGGTGATGAAGCTTTTGCAGAGCCTTGCCTTACCACTTGGCGACGTCGCCGAAGAAATTTAGCCTATTCTTTTTAGAAATTTCGTTATAAATGAAAACAGCAGGCTAATCCTGCTGTGTCTCTGAGCGGGCGAAGAGATTCGAACTCTCGACCTTTTCCTTGGCAAGGAAACGTTCTACCACTGAACTACACCCGCTAAAGTGAAGGACATAATATCAGAATTATGTCCTAATGCCAAGACCCAGACTCGAACTGGGGACACCTGCAGTTTCAGTGCAGTGCTCTACCAACTGAGCTATCTCGGCAATTCCCATAAGGGATCGAAATTCTATTAAATTAACGGGTGTCTGTCAAATAATTAAGCCCACGTTTACACAATCAGATTGCACACTTACAATGGCATCATTCAAAGTACGTTTCAGTTGTTGTAGAGGGTTCATCTGATATACTCGTCCTTATAATTTTTTATAGGGGAGTGGTTGTGGCCCGGTGGCTGCCCCGGTCTTCAAAACCGGTGGCCGGTTGCGCAGAGCAGGCGGCGGTGGGTTCGACTCCCATCCATTCCCGCAAAAGGCGTGTGATTTTTTGATCGCACGCCTTTTTTATTATCCATCACCAGCCGACCCGCTTAAGCAACCGTTTTAGTTTCTCTTAAACCAGTACCATGCAGATTCCCATGGAGGGCGATCTTCAACTTGGGTACTGCCATGTTCAACCCGATCCAGCGTAAAGCCATCTGCAAAAAGAGTTTCGACATGCCCCTTTGCAATGCCGTGCGGCCGCCCCTCTTGTGATTCGTCACGAATATGTACAAATAACAAATAGATGGCACCCGACTTTAAAACCCGTTTAAGAGAATCGCGGTATTCTTCAAGTAACGCATCAGAGAAAGAATGCATACAACCGATGTCAACGGCGAGATCATACACGGCATGATCCTCTTTGGGCGTTGCGGCCGAGCCTGCGTAAAATGCGGTTTGCTCAGCAACACCAGCCACGGCCGCTCGGCGTGCAGCTTCATCAACAGCCTGTTCTACAAAATCAATCCCATCAGCCATCCAGCCATGTTTGGCTAAATAGATTGCCGTGCGCCCATAGCCACAGCCCAAATCTAAAGCGCGGCCGGGAGGCAATGTTGGGACTAGGTCAATAACTTCTGGCGGAGGAAGTTCATCAGCCCAAGGTAGCTGCCCAGACTCATATCGTTCTACAAAGCGGTCATATGTTTCATTTGTCATAACGTCACCATTATAATTCGAATACATCAAGCGGGGTTGCCAAAAATAATCCCACTTAAAACTGGAGAAGACAATGCTAATCAAACAATATCAAAAACTATGGAGATACAACAATTGGGCTTGGAGCCATCTGCTTGAGTCTGTGCAAAAGTTACCCGACGAGGAATTTAAAAAAGAGCACCCGTTTTTCTGGAAATCAATTCATACAACATTGGCCCATACGGTTGCGGCCGAAAAGCTTTGGCTTGAGCGCTTAAAAGGAAATAATCCTGATCGGTTATTAGATGCAAAAAATTTACCCACGCTAAACAGCATCCTTGAATTAAGACATCAGATGCAGGAACAGTGGATGGCCTATTTAAACAGCTTAAGTAGCGAGCGGGTAAACGGACAGATTTCGTATCGTTCAACAGAGGGAATCATGCAACATAATAAAGTTGCGGACATTATTCAACATGTAGCCAATCATTCAACAGAGCATCGTAGCCAGCTAACCCCCATCTTGTTTCAGTTGAATGTACCAACTGATCCATTGGATTTTATTTTTTATTGTTTATTAGTTGAGTCAGATTGATTAAATTTCTGTTTTGAGGGTAACTTTTGTTTGTGGTTAAAGAGGGTGTTTATAAAACAGTGTATAAGTTATAGATATAAGTATTATATTTTAGTCGTAACAGTAGGGGGTGTGGAAAGTGGGGATAACTTTGGTTCTTCCCTATATCTACCTTGAAAGTTTCTCTGCCCCCAGGATGTACTGTTGCTTTTGGTCGAGAGGAGTCGGAAAACTGTGTATAACATGTGACCTAAGTACTGGATAACTTTTTTCGTATAAAAAGCGGCTAAAAACTGTATTTAGAGTTACACCCCCATATATGGGTGTTAATAGAAGGTTAACAGTAAATATTCTAGTACTCGATTCCTATCAAAATGTAGAGATTGTGGGAAAAAATGTAAAGTTATCCACGAAAAAGTGGGGTAATCCACAGTTTTACACTAGTTATCCACAGTTCAGCGTTTTGTGGATTATGCGCAAATTTGGGATATCTGCTTATATTTTGTAATAGAGCTTTCCATATATAGGGGGTAAATCTTGTAATTCTTATGGGATTGTTCTGGATACAGTTTGTTTGGATGATAAAATTTCAGTATGTCGAAGAAATCAAAGAATAGGAAATCAAAGTCGGCCGAAACCCAAAAATCGCCGGCCGAAGTAGGAATCGCAATTGTTGTTCCTTTATTAGGGTCGTTACTTTTGGGGCAAGCGGTGGCTGCTATTACCGGTGCTTCAAGCGAATCACTTTCTCGGAGCTCAATTATTTTGGCAGGCTTAGGCATTATCTCGATGTACTATGGGATGCAGAAATACGGCACACCGGGAATGGGGCTGCGAGGCGGCCGGCCGATGTTTGCTGGAGCTGGCTTTGCCTTTATGGGATGGGTGGCAGTTATTGTTCTGCGCTTCATTTATATCGCTGTAGATGAAAACGCATTAAATCAACCGCTCTTTTCTGTCTTTACCTATCTGCTTTTGTTCGAAGCTTTTGCGCTACAGGTTTGGGCTTTTAGTTTGATTTTTAAAGCGGTATCAAATGTATATGGGGGATTAACTGCTGCCATTGTCAGTGGCTTGGCGTTTGCGGGGACCGGATTCTACTTTTTTCAAGAAAGCTTTTTCCTAAATCAAGTGTTTACCTCCGGCTGGCTGATTGTGGTTGGTATTTTATATATGGCGGCTTGGGGGGTGTTTTATGGGATGGTTCGTTTGCGCACAGGGAGCATTTTGGGAATTGTTTTGGTGCAAGCGATGCAGAGTTTAACAACGTGGGAACTGATCCCTCCATTTGAATTTGTGAACGAATCAAACTTAAACCCGCTTTTCTATTCTTTAGCGGGTATTATCTATGCGGTTTTAATCTGGCGCTTATGGCCTAAAGAGCTGGATGATTATCGTATTTAAACTGATAGCTGAAAACTGAAAAAGGAGATCCCATGAGTTACGAAAATATTTTGACCCGTATTGAAGGCAAGGTTGGTATTGTTCAATTCAATCGGCCGAAGGCGATGAATGCGCTCAGCCCACAGCTGATGCAAGAAACGATGTCCGCCTTAGAAGCGTTTGATGCAGACCCGAACATCGGCTGCATGTTGGTTACTGGAAACGAACGCGCGTTCGCGGCCGGTGCTGATATTAAAGAAATGGCTGATGCAACCGTTGTGAAAATGAATCAAAGTACATTTATTAATCAATGGGATCGTTTTAAAGATATAAAGAAAGTCGTTATCGCGGCTGTGTCCGGTTTTGCCCTTGGTGGTGGATGTGAGTTTGCCATGGCGTGCGACATGATTGTTGCCAGCGAAACGGCAAAATTTGGTCAGCCAGAAATTAACTTGGGCATTATCCCCGGTGCTGGTGGAACCCAGCGCATGACCAAAGCGGTTGGCAAAGCACTTTCTATGGAGATCAGCATTAACGGCCGGTTCCTATCTGCGGCCGAAGCTGAAAAATTCGGCTTGATCAACCGCGTCTACCCACAAGAGGTGATGCTGGACGAAGCGATTAAATTTGCTGCGCAAATTGCCGACCGTGCCCAAATTGCTGTTCAAGCTGCAAAAGCTGCGATCAACGCATCATTCGAAATGCCGCTCTCAGCCAGTGTGGCTCATGAGCGTGTGTTGTTCTACTCTCTGTTTGCAACAGAAGATCAGAAAGAAGGCATGGATGCTTTTGTAAACAAACGTAAGCCTGAATGGAAAAACCAATAGCCTAGCCTGAGACAGACGATAGAACGTATTACGCAGTGTGTTAAAGCTTGTAGTTGATAGAGTTAACACGCTGCGTAACACGTTTTTCAGCGAAAGCTTTGGTATCGCTCAAATAAATATGACAATCACATCAAACTCTTGAAATCATCTATGCATCAACTACGCAAATCAATTCTTATCTTCGCGGGCCTTTTGGTTTTACTGACCGCCGGTGCGGTTGGCGCGGCCGAGGTCATAACAGATCAAGAAAGCTGGACTCTGACCCCATCCCAAACAATTGAAGACGACCTTTATATCAATGCGGATGAAATGATCATCGAAGGAACCGTTAATGGAGATGTTGTTGCGCTGGGTGAATATTTGCGGATTCAAGGCGAAGTTAATGGAGATGTGATTTTCTTGGGCGGTGGCCTGCGGGTTGATGGCAAGGTAAATGGGGACGTACGCGCCGCAGCCCTTTCGATTGAAATTTTTGGGGAAATTACAGACGATTTAACCGCAGCAAGCTTTGGGATTATCGGTTTGGATGATCCGTTGCGCGTTGCAGAAAATCGCGCTCTAGCGCCCGGAACTCGAGTTATCGGCGGTACGGTTGGGGACGATATTTATGGGTACAGCGGGATTGGCTTGATTAAGCTAGAAAACGCTGAGGTAAACGGGGACATTTTGGGCCAAGCATCAGGACTTGAGTTGATCAATAGCCAAGTTGCTGGCAGTGTAGACCTATCTGTTTTACAAATTGTGACGGATGAGGAAAGCCGCATCTTGGGGGCAGATGGCTTGAGCTATCGGAGCACAATCCCAGCTGAGGTTGCGACCTTAACTGAAAATATTCAATTTGAAGCGATTGAACCGCCACCGACCGATTGGATTAGTATTTTGCGGACGATTGTCGGCCGGGCGGCCGGGTTTGCCATTGTGGGGTGGGCGATTTTACGCTTTAGGCCAAACTGGTTGGTTGAGCCTGTGGCAGCTATCAATACACGAACTGTTTGGGCAAGCTGGCTTGGCTTAACCATTGCGGGCACCGCCTTCTTTGCTGCATTTGGTCTGGCTATCTTAATCTCATTTTTCTGGGGTGGATTGGCTGCCCTCGTTTTTTCCGGCTTTATCCTTTTTACATTGGGAACCGTTTGGTTTTTAAGCCCACTAATCACCGGATTCTGGCTAGGGCAGCGCTTTTCTGAACAGCCATTTCAGGGGCTGATGATAGGCTGTATCGTTTTGGTTATTTTCCAAATGGTCCCGTTATTCGGGTTAGGCGTTTCCCTGTTCTCATTTATTATGGCATTGGGTGGATTGGTGTTGGCTCCCCGGATTGAGCAGTTGCCTAGCCAAGTTTAATTAGAAATATTTGGCTGGTTAGGGGAGCCATGTTTCATGAACATGATGCCACATCAGCCCGGCCGGAGCCGATTCATCTGCACTCAATAAAGCACTGCTTACTCGCCCCTTCCATTCTGTATCCCCTTTTTCCAACTGCCATTCTTCATAGGTGGCTAAATAAAAATCCCCCATTTGATGTTGGACCTTCATTTTCTTAACCTCAATGTCTAGCCCCGGCCGCTGATTGTGTGCATCAAACAATCCCTGGGCCAATTGTGTAATACCAACCATGCTTCCTGAGGGGGGAATCATCAAAAAATCGTCTGACGTCGCACCCCTAAATTTTGAAAACTCTTCAGACGTTTTTGGCAATACACCGTTAAACCAATCGATAAAAAACTGGTGTAAACGGCTAATCTCGGCCGCAACGTCATCATTCGTCATTCTTAAAGTCTTTTTCATATGACCTTCTATCCTCTTATATGTGTCAGAACCTGTGCTATAATCTTTTCGCACTTGAAATAAATAACTAAATCAGCGATTGAATGATAGCTGATATGAATTGGAGATAAAAATGGCAAAAAAACCACCTTCCGCATATAAAAGTCGGACTGTAAAAAAAGTACGCACCTTTCGTGAATGGGCGATCATCGCAATTTATATTCTTTTAGCTCTGGCTCTGGTTGTACCCCTTGTAGCAAGCTTGTTTGGTTCAACTGGCGGCCACGGATTTTAGAGGCTATCGGCAAAGCTTCAAGATTGCATGGGTTTAAAACCCAACAAACTTGGATCGGCCGAACTCTAAACTAGAGCTGCATAAAAGCAGGCCGGGGAGCCGATAGCAAGATCAATTTAAATTCTGGGGGGAGCCTTTTCATCTTACTCCCCATTCTGATTCGTTGTGTCGGTCTATGCGTGATTGCCTGTTGCGAAAATGCTTAGATCCAACCCCGTAAGTAATAGTAGACAAAGCCAACATATTCCTTCATTGACCGTGTCGTCACATCTAAAAACTGAGACTGAGGGACTGCGTTTAAAGGTTTAAAGTTTTTACGCAGATTGCCGTTGGTGATGTCTGGATCCCCCGTAACAAAATAGTCTGTCGGCGCAGGAATGACGTTAACCCCAGCCTTTTCAAACACGGCCGTTGCCCGTGGCATATGGGTTGCTGTGGTTACTAAAATAATTGTGTCTAATTGCTGATCGGCCAAAATGTCGGCCGTATTTAATGCGTTTTCTCGAGTATTATTCGATTCTGTTTCAAATATGATTGCGTCGGCCGGGACATTAAGAGCCTGTAAAAGCGTTCCCATATCCTGCGCCTCTGATCGGTTTGGGCCAGAATCCCAATACAGCGCAACCCATCCACCAGAGGTAATAATGAGTGGGGCGTAATCTTGATGATAGAGAAAAGCCGCATGAAAAACCCGATCTCCCCCTTCATCTACTTCTGGGTGCTGTCGTGGGGGCAAACCGGGATTAACGCCACCGCCCAAAACAACAATGGCATCGGCCTGCGGATTTTGGGTGAGCGGGGGATAACGTGACTCAAGACTATGAGAAATCCAGTGGGCTACATAAAAGTTCCCACCCAACATAAGTGACAAGAACCCTAGCACGGCTAGCCATGATCGAAACCCCCACATGCGTTTCCAACCATCATAAATAATCATGATGAAAAAAATAAGGGTCGCAAACCCGATAGGGTAGAAAAAAAGAGGGATGAATTTTGTTAAGAAAAACAAAGTCTGTATTTAATGCTCTGTCCCAGAAGCTTTCAATTCTTCCTGCAAGTCGTCATACCCACGAAGGTGGGTATCCAGCGGTAAGTTTGACGCTAGATTCTTGCCTTCGCAGGAATGACACCCCTTAGAGAGTCATGAATTACTTTTGAGATGATGTATTTAGTGCTGAAGAGAGGAGGTAACCCATCTATGTAGGTCACCCTTACTGAACTGACTACTTGGCAAGACCTAGAGCTTCGAGATGCTGATACCCATCTAAAATCCAATCGCTTTTATCCATTTCAAGAATTAAGCGTGGCACATGATTTAGGTTGTTCAACTCTTCAAAAAGCGCGTAAAAGTTTAAGCTGCCTTTGCCGGGAGCCCAGTGCCGATCTTGTAGGCCATCGGTATCTTGCAGATGCACGTGGCCCAGCAGATCACCGGCCGCGGCCACCCATTGATCTGGAGAGGGGCCACCTACCTGATGCATTAGCATAGCGTGCCCCACATCGAGGCTCATTTTGACAAAATCAGACTCAAAAGATCGAACAAGAGCTAGTAAAGTGGCGGGGTTTTTGTCATGGATATTTTCGATCACAATAGTGCAGCCTAAATCGGCCGCATTGGCAACAACCTCGTTTAAGGTGCTATGGGCCGCTTCAATTTCTAGCTTTAACCGTTTCCCTTTCGTGAGATTTAGAAACTGATTCCCAAAATAATCAAACGGACTATGGATGACCATATGGGTGGCTCCAACCGCAGCAACAAACTCAAGCGCTTGCAGCATTCGATCACGAACAACCTGCTGAATTTTCGTATCAAAGGCATTTATTTTGATGCCGTAAAACGGTCCGTGGACACCCATCCGGCCGGTGTATCCATCAAGCTGACTTTTAAGCTGGCTTGCTAACGGCCGCCAATCTGCATCTAGAATAGCAGGCATACAAGGATCTTGGATTTCTAAATCACGGTTTGTGGGCATGATCCAATCTTTATATTTTGGCAGGTCAAATGATAATAGGGCTGCACCAACTGAAAGGGGATTATTTGAGCTCAAAATGGGCCTCTTTTTGCGACACGTACGCTGCGCACGTTTGCTTAATAAATGCTCGATTATTTTCGACCAGATTTTTCTGATCAGGCCAGAATAAATCACCAATGTTGTCAAGCGGCCGCCACTGTGGACTGTAATCGTGTTCAACATCGGTCGGCCGGAAATCAACTTGGTTGGTCATGAACAGGAAAAAATGAATTGTAACCCAATTGGTTTTGCGGAAGCCCATGCGCTGGTTGACACTTAATTTTTCTAAAAGCTCCAGCTGGTGAATCCCCGCCTCTTCTCCAATCTCACGGAATGCCGCTTGCTCAACTGTTTCACCCGCTTCGACACCACCTTTTGGCAAAACGGCACGCTGGTCTTTGCCGCGCTCTTGCACTACGGCAACTAAAAGCTCTTGCGTTTCTGGGTCGATGCGGCAGACAATGCCCCCGGCCGAAATTCGTTCCGGAAGATTGGGTAAACGGGTGTAATAGCAGTCGGTGATCTGCGTGGTTTGGGTTTTGGTATGAGTGTTCATAATCTTAGATGTTTGCGATAAAAGCTAAAATTTTTGTATTGGCCAGAAGCCATCTGCGGCCGGAATCGTGCCGATAATGCATCAGGTCCTAGGATGTGAGTACCCCGTGACAATTGTGGATAACTCGATGTTTTCTGTGGACAACTGTGGATAACATGGTGAAAAGCGTATTTTCTACCTGACAAAACTGTAAAATACTGTCAAAAAAGAGCAGTAATAAAAAAAAAGCCCTAATGCGACAAAATTTCACATTAGAGCTTTAAAGTTTATTAATCGAGCCTAACTACTGGTCCTGCTGTTGGAGCTCGGCCGGTTCTTCTGGCTGCGGCTGATTGCGCGCGGCCGTTTGTTGATCAGCCGCTTCAAACGCGGCATGGTCGTCGCGCAATTTGTGCAATCCATTGCGGACCACTGTCAACGATCGTAGCAAGTCATCTTCCAAACGAGACAGCTGATTGAGCACGTACATGTCGGCATCATCTTTTAAGCGAGCCGCTTCATTGTGTGCTCGGTCTTCTATTTTAGAAGCACGGTCTTGAGCCAGTTTCACAATTGAATCTCGATCAAGCATCTCGTCCGCTTCTTTCTTCGCGATCCCTTTTATGCGCTCAGCCTCTTCACGCGTTTGCGCCATGACACGATCTTTTTCGGCATAAATTCGGCCGGCTTTTTTAACTTCTTCGGGGATGTTTGCCCGCATTTGATCCAAAATATTAAAGATACGATCTTCATCCACAATGATGCTAGCAGTCATCGGGATGCGTCGGCTCTCTAACAGTAGTTTTTCCATTCGGTCAAGCAGATGCAAAATATCCATAATCGTCTGTCCAAGGCTCCTCTATCACCATTTGTTGTACTTATACAACATGCGTCTGCACATTATAAACAAAAACAGGCTAAATGTGCAATCGATTCCCGTTTTTCTGTGTGAATCGCTGGGGCTATCCTAAGTTGCTGGCTATTACGACCCTAGAGATGTGGAAGAAAAATTTGCTTTAGACTCAAAAAAGAGACCGTGTTTTATCAACGGTTTTTATACCACTCACGATCCTCGGCGTAGTATTTATATAGTGCTTCTTCAACAATAGGAGGAACCATGCTGCTTACATCGCCACCTAAAGATGCGATTTCGCGCAGCGTAGTGCCGCTTAAGAATGTATGCTCCTCTTGAGTCATAAGATTAACCGTTTCAATGCGGGGGTTTAAGCGACGATTTGCCAGAGCGCTACGGAACTCAAACTCAAAATCAGAGAATACGCGCATGCCTCGTACCAAAACGGTGGCACCAACTTTGTCGGCAAAATCAACCAGCAGGCCGCTAAACCGTACGACGTTGACATTGTCTAAATCTTGGATGACGGCATCAATTAGTTCACAACGCTTTTCAATTGAAAAAATAAGCTTTTTACTTGGGATTCGGTGATCGTAAACACCGATGGTTAGTTTATCAAACAGATCGGCCCCACGTTTGATTAGATCAAGGTGCCCGTGATGGATGGGGTCAAAGGTTCCAGCAAAGATTGCGCGTATTTGTTTTGACATGGGATTGGGGTAAAGAGTAGAAAGTAGAGAGAAAAGAGGGGTAAAACAGCCTGACCCTTTTTTCGATTTACCCTATACACAATACATTAGCTAATGTCTCCCGCGTTTTCCCAAAATTTGGTCACACGCTCGTGGAGGAATTTATGCTCCGGCCGTGTTAAGCCCGGATCGTCGTTAAAAATCTTTTCCGCTTCGTCACGAGCGGCTTTTAACATTCCCGCGTCAGTAAACGATGCGAGTTGTAGTTCGGGTAATCCACTTTGTTGGCGGCCGAAGAACTCTCCGGGGCCACGTAGTTCTAAATCTTTTTCAGCCAGTTGGAAGCCGTCGTTGGTTTGTTCCAATGCTTTTAAGCGCTCTTCTGTGTCCCCCGTAGCATCACCGGCCACTAACAAACAGTAGGATTTATGCTGACCGCGACCCACCCGGCCGCGTAGCTGATGGAGCTGGGCCAACCCAAACCGGTTGGCATTCTCGATCATCATCACCGTGCTGTTGGGTACATCAACCCCCACCTCAATCACCGTAGTTGAAACAAGAATATCGATTTCACCCGCATAAAACTGGCGCATCACCGCTTCTTTTTCAGATGATTTGAGTTTGCCATGTACCAATCCCAGTTTTAGATCGGGGAAGATTTCAGTTGAAAGCCGTTCATACTCTTCAACCGCTGCTGTAGCTTCCATCTTTTCAGATTCTTCTACTAAAGGACAGATGATATACGCCTGTCGCCCTTTTTCGATTTGTCCGCGCACAAAGGCGTAGGTGCGCTCTTTGGCCCGTGGGCGAATCCAATGGGTGTCGATTTCTTGTCGGCCGGGAGGCATCTCGTCTAAAACAGAGAGATTTAAATCGCCAAATAAAGTGAGTGCCAATGATCGTGGAATTGGGGTGGCAGACATGACCAAAAGATGTGGGGTTAAGGTTCTGCCATCTTCCACTGGCCCTTTGGCCCGCAGTGCCGCACGCTGATCAACGCCAAAGCGATGTTGCTCATCGATCACGGCCAAGCCCAAGTTTTTAAATTCAACATTTTCTTGAATCAGTGCATGGGTGCCAATCAACAGATCGATTTCACCGGCCGCTAATTGGGCATAAATCTCACGTTTTTGTGCCGCTGGAACCCCACCGGTTAAGAGCGCAATGGTGAATCCCATCTGCTTAAGCAGATCTTGTAACCCGTTAAAATGTTGCTCGGCTAAAATTTCAGTGGGTGCCATCAGGGCCGTTTGGGTTCCGGCCGAAATTGCGCCAACAATCGCAGCGGCCGCGACCACCGTCTTGCCTGCCCCCACATCTCCTTGTAAAAGCCGGTTCATCGGCTGATCATTTTTCATGTCCGCCTGGAGCTCATCAACCACACGCCGCTGGGCACGGGTTAACATATAAGGAAGACTGTGAATAAAATTGTTGATTTGTTCGCCGCGTACGTTTAACCCTCGGCCGGGAGAGTCTGCCCAGTCATGCTGTTGACCCAACATGCCCAACTGCAATAAAAACAGCTCATCAAACATCAGCCGACGCCGAGCCGCAATCAAATCATCCATGTCATCGGGCAAATGGATCTGCTGCAGCGCTTGGGTAAGGTTGGGCAGATTTTGTCGGTGGCGCACCTCTTCGGGCAGTTGATCAGGTACTTTGGCTGACCATTCATGTACCGTTGTTTTCAAAATCTGCTGCATGCGGTAGTTACTCAACCCTTTGGTTAAAGGATAAATCGGCACAATTTGGCCGTTGCGTAACGCATCCATCGAAAGCAGTTCCCAAGATGGGTTGTTAAATATTTTGCGGCCTAAATATTGCTCGACGGTGCCTGACATGACAATGCGCAAGCCTGAACGGAGCTTTTCTTTTAGCCAAGGTTGGTTGTACCAAGTGGCTGAAATTTTTCCGGTCCCATCGCTGATTACCGCCTGCACCACAACCTGGTTATTACGTGACTTACGTGTGCGGACTTCCCAAATGGTCCCGATCAGAGTGACTTTCTCACCATACTCCAGCCGGTTGATCGGCTTCATCGTGGTGTAGTCATCATATTTTCTTGGGTAGATGTGAATCAAATCCCCGATTGTTTGCACACCGAGTTTTTCAAGCAGGTCGGCCATTTTCGGCCCAACCCCTTTAATTTTTTCAACAGACTGTGACAGACCTACAGGGTCAGGTTGCCCCGGCTGGGCAGGTGCTGTTTTCTTTTTCTTCGGCTCGTTTACTTTTGGCTCTTTTTTGGGTGCACGGGCTGGTTTAGATTTAGGTTGAGCAGGGGGCTCCGCCGCTGGTTTTTGGGTTACTGGGTGTGGAGTGTCGTCGCTGGCGGCCGCAGTATCGATCGCCTGATTTATATTTTTCTCTACAGTCTCCAGATGTTGTTCAGTTTCGCTAGGCGGTGTGGCTGTTTGCTTTGATGCCTTTTGAGGAGGGGCCGGCTTTGTTTTCAAGCTTTCGTCTACGCGAAGTTTGCGCTCGGCCAATTTAGCTATTAGCCGATCAACCAGCATTTTGCGGCCGTTACCCGACATTTGCCCGTAATCTGTCAGCGCATCGGCCGTTTGCTCGATAAATGCATTGTCCGCTTCATCAATTGCAATGTCGCGTGCTTGCTCTACCCAAAACGAAACAAACTGACGAATGCCTCCCACAACGGCTTTATTTTTATACCCCTGTTGGGATTCAAGTTTTAAAACGCTCTGAAGACGATCAAATGGTTTTGACATATTTTGGGATTATACCTGTAACTCTTTAGGCAGGACACATTTTGTATGTTTGGGGTTAAAGAGCAAATCACTGTTCGATCTGCTCTTTAGTTTTGGAGGTTATTTGATTCTTGTTGTCTTGTTTTTGGGAGGGGCCAAGCAGTTCAATGAATCTAATCCTGCCAATTTAGACGTATGTATTAGCAATGTGTCTGATTCAGGAAGAAGTGGGATTAGCTTAACGTCAAAATAACAGTTCGTGATTACCGTGTACAAGGTATTTTCACAAAGGTCTGACGTTTGTGTTTTCCAAGAAATCGAATCAGTCAGCGGCTGATGATTACGTCAGTTAAGAAGGAACAGACGACTCAACTTGGATAGGTACTAAATTCCTGTTCCAAAGAGGATGAAAAATTATGAACAAAATTAACAATAACCAAGACGGTGTGCTCTCGATCGATGATCGAACCATAGAGAACGATCTTGAAACTTCAGACGCGACTCGCGTTATTCGCGCGGCCGAAGCGCCGCTACCAACCGACTACGGGTTGTTTACCGCTGTGGTTTACCACGATTTGCACAACAACAAAGAGCATATGCTCTTGAAAATGGGTGACGTAGATACAGGCGCCATTGTGCGCGTGCATTCAGAATGTTTAACCGGGGATATTTTAGGGTCGCAAAAATGTGACTGTGGGTCTCAGCTTGAACTTGCCCTTAAAAAAATCGGTGACGAAGGCAAAGGTGCTTTGCTGTATATGCGTCAAGAAGGTCGCGGCATCGGTTTGGCTAATAAGATGAAGGCGTATGCGTTGCAGGCGCAGGGTGTTGATACCCTTGATGCGAATTTGCAGTTGGGCTTACCGGCCGACGCACGCGATTACAGCGTTGCGGCCGAAATGCTCAAGCAAGAAGGCATTGATGAGATTCAACTAATGACCAATAACCCACTTAAAATCGAAGGGTTGAAAGAGCACGGCATTCGTGTGTTAGATCGCGTTTCTCACGAGATCGTAGCCATCGGTGAAAATGATGACTATTTGCGCACCAAAGCTGAACGGATGGGTCACATCTTGACCTTCAATGGTGCGGCCGTGGCCGTTAAAGATCGCGACTTTAAACTTGCAGTTTAATCACCACCAATCCCTGATTGATATTTAAGCGACAAAGCCCCGATCTGGAAAATCCAGACCGGGGCTTTTTTATTGTTACTGTATCTTGGGTTGGGGGGCTATCTGCCAGTCATTTAGACCAGCAAAATTAGATCAATCAGATTAATGTGATGCGCCATTTATTTAGACAATAATGATAGAGGACTTAGGGATAGTTCATAATTAACGTTAAGTTCACGCTTTCAAGACTGCTTGCTACATTTGTCAGCTTTTCTGGCCCTACCTCTGGAAATAGTGTGTTTTGAATAGGTCAGTGTCCTAGGACTATTCTCTTATTTGTGAACTGAGTTACTTGCCTGCTGCATCACATTGCTCACTTGTATTCAATTTCAAAGTCAATAATCCGCTCCGCATACCGGCTCAGATAATCGCAGGTTGTCGGCCGGAAATTACTCAAATGCTTTAAGCATTAAAAAGATGCTTAGGCTTTGAAGGAACGGATCATGACTAAAACAAATAGTATTGCATGGAGCCTTATTATTTTAAGCTCGTTTTTGTTCTTAATTTTTAGCTGGACACGGCCGACCGCGGCAAAAATTACTGAGCTATCTCGCAATCAACAAGCACAAGACAGTCAAATATTTCTCCCTTTTATTGTTCAAATGGAAGAAAGTGATCCACCCCCTGGTAATTCATGTGGTGACCTTGCTCAAGAAGCTGAACAGGGTCAGCTGTTTGGCCAAATCAAGACCGTTACCGACAATGGGGTAACGGCGGTTGAAGGGGGCACAGAGGTACATGGTAGTTTGATTGAGTCGGATCGGGTTGATTTTTGCGTCACCATTCTTGAAGAAGGGAACTACACGATTTCGGCCGAGGTAAAGGCGCCCGGACTCAGTTCCAATTCAATGTATTGGACCATCGACCGATCGCCTGATAGCGGCATGGTTTGGCACATGAATGTTTCAAACCAATTTGGAAAACAGTTTGTATCAGATGGGGGTAGCCCAGAAGGTGGCAACAGCCGCAAAGAAATTTATTTGCAACCGGGTGACACGACTATCAGTTTTTATCATCGTGAGCCAGGTGTTGCTTTTGACAAGTTTGAATTGACCAAACTGCAGCAGGCTGAAAATGGGGATGAAATTTTTGATGATACTGAATTAAGCGCTTATGGCTTCCCGCTGATTAATTATTCAAACGTCGGGTTGAGTAACGGCATCCCTAACTATCCCAATGAAATTCGGGTGACGGGGAACAGTGAAAGTGATATCGAAAACGCGATCAATAACGCTCAGCCATACACGCGGATTATTTTACCGGCCGGTACCTACAACATCGGTACAATCGATATCACCAAAAGCAATATCGCACTTGTTGGGGAAGGGAACGGCTGTGGTGAGACTATTCTGAGATTTGGATCTCAGGACAGCGGGATCAAAGTGGGTGCAGGTGGCTATGTTGGCTCATCAAAGAATTTGACGTCGAACGCGAATCGGAACACGAAGGTTATCAGCGTCTCAAGCTCTGATGCTGGGGATTTTAATGTTGGTGATTATGTGTTTATCCGACAGGATGACGATAGCAATCTGTTTAGAGCCGACTTAAGCCGGAACCCGAACGAGGATTGGGTTAAAAACAATGCGACCCAAATGAACAAAATTGTTGCCAAAAATGGGAATCAGCTGGCGCTAGAAGGGGGCTTGAATTTAGATTACAAAACCTCTTTAAATGCGAGAGTCGCCAAGATGAGCAACATAATCTCTGGGGTGGGAATTGAAAATATTACCCTTGAGAGGACGGCCGATGATTATGCAGAATACGGTTCTGCAAATATCTATTTCAACTACGCGGCTAACTCTTGGGTTCAAGGCGTACACTCCAAAAATTCAGTTAGGGCACACATCTATTTCAGCCGTTCGTATAAAAACGAGGTGCGTGGTAGTTATTTGGACAGCTCGTTTAACAATGGCCCTGGCGGGCACGGGTATGGGGTCCGGCTTGAGGCTGGCACAACAGACACACTAGTCGAGAATAATATCGCTCGCCTAATGCGACACTCGTATATCGCCCAGATCGGGGCAAATGGGAATGTGTTTGGCTACAACTATTCGGCCGATCCATTTGGAGAAGGGTTTGGCGAGATTTATACAGACTTAAGCGTGCACGGTGGCTTTGGTCACTCGAATCTGTTTGAAGGGAATCAGGCACAGCACGCCAAAATCGACAATATTCATGGCTCTAACTCGTGGAACTTCTTCTTTAGAAACCGATTGGAGCAAGATATTGATACCTACACCTATAAATCTGAGCTGTTGCCCAAAGGGGCATCGACGCCCCATATCTGGGTGCATGAAAACCAGTATGACAATACGTTTTTAGCCAACGAAATCGGCTTCCCCGGAGCAAACCCCGCGACACAAACGGTTGGGTTTGACAGCGGCCGGGTGCGAGACAACTTCACCGTGTGCAAGTACATTACGAGCAGCGATGGCGAACGGGGATGCGGCCAGACCCGTGATACCACGATCAATCACGGTACCCATGATTACCTAACGGGTCAAACGATGTGGGACAGCTCGATTAGTGAGCGGGGATTTCCAAACTCTGCTTATATCGCGACCAAGCCAAGTTTTTGGGGTGGTTCAGCATGGCCCACCTTTGGTCCCGATACACTGGGCTTAAGCGAAAGCGAAAAGATGATCCCGGCCAAAGCTCGATTTTTAGCGGCCCGACAAGGGAATGGGAGTTACTGTGCAGTTGACTAATCGAGGCGATTGAACCGAATGAGTTGAACAGGTTTTAAAAGTGGAGTGTCATAACAGATGGCACAGACGGAAGGCGTCATAGACGGCCGAGTGAATCGTGCGACTGCTGACCGCGTCCCCGATCCGATGCAGCTCATAACCAGACGGCCAAGCACCCAGTTGCGGCTGGGGCTGATTGGCGATCAAGGTGGTGATGTCGGTGACGCCGCTGTTGATCGCACCGTCTCGCAGATCATGATACAGCTCGGCCGTGGGTTTGGTCCCTTGCGCGATGATGATGTGATCCCCGACAAAACTGTGCTCCGTATCGGTTAACTCATGTACAAATGTCGCTTTTAACTTGTCACCGACCTGTTCAACTCGGGCGATCTGCAAATCGATATCGACCGAGATGCCATGCTGTTGGAACCGTTTGCGGTGCATGACTTGTTCTGATCCGCCCATTTCAACGGCGAGCTGAGAATCTATCGTTATGTAGCTGACACTGGCCCCGGCCTGCGCCAAATGCACCGCACAGCTTGGCCCCTGATGCCGGCCGATCCCGTCATAAAATATGACCCGTTGCCCGCTAAATTTGGCGGGATGTTGCATTCCATCCCACACAGAGTTGCATAGATCGGCCCCCGCAAAGCCGGAAAAGTAAGGTGTTCCGCCGGTGGCGATGAGGACAACGTCTGGCTTTTCGGCGCGGATGTCTTCGGCCGTGGCTCGACGGTTGAGGCGTACATCAACGTTTAAAAGAGCCATCTCATTTTCGCGCCAAGTGACGATATTTTGTAAGTTACTGCGATGGCTAAATTTTGCGGCGAGGTTGAGCTGCCCGCCCAAGTTGTCACCGGCCTCAAACAGCACAACGGTGTGACCCCGCTCTGCGCTGACCCTGGCGGCTTCCATCCCCGCAACGCCACCCCCGACAATGACAACTTTGCGCACTGTTGGCGCGGCCGAAATGGTGTGGGGCAGTTTAAGCTCACGAGATGTGGATGGGTTGTGGATGCAGCTGGGGGGGAGTGCCGCGTGGCAAAATTGAGCCCCCACACACGGCCGGATACGAGCCTCTTCCCCTCGTTTAATTTTGTCTACCAGATGGGGATCCGCGATGTGAGCCCGTGTCATGCCGACCATGTCTAAAACGCCGTCCCGAATCGCTTGCCGGGCGGTTTCGATATGGACGATGCGGGCCGCATGGAAAACGGGGCTGTTGATCTCCGCTTTGAACTGACCCACATCTTCTAAAAACGGGGCCAAGGGGCGTTCGATCCCCGGCATGCAGTCTTCAGACAGGGCGCGACGGGTGTCGATCCGGCCGAGATTGATGTTGAAAAAATCGATCATCCCATCTTGTTCTAAAATTTTGGCCGCCTCAAGTGCTTCATCTCGATTGAGCCATCCCTGTGTTTTTTCATCAATCACATAACGGATGCCTACGAGAAATTTATCCCCAACCCGCCTGCGAATCTCGGCATGCACCTCCCGCACAAAGCGGAGCCGGTTAATGAGCGAGCCGCCGTACGCATCGGTGCGCTGGTTGGTGACCGGTGACAAAAACTGGCCGGTTAAATGGCCGCCCGTCATTGTTTCTAGTCCGTCGAGCCCACCTTCTTTGCAGCGCATGGCCGCATCCCCATACTGCTGGATGACCCGCTTTATATCAAAAACGTCCATCGCTTTGGGGATGCTGCGGTAAACTGTTTCACGCACGGCCGAAGGGGCAATAGTGGGTAGCCAATGGCCCGTTGTGGGCTGAGCCCGTCGCCCTAAATGGGTGATCTGCACCATTAAGGCTGCGCCGTGGTGGTGCACCCGGCGAGAAAAGTTTTGCAGATACGGAATGACCTCGTCTGTACCGAAGTTGAGTTGCCCAAACACATCTGGAGAGTCAGGAGCCACATTGCTAGACCCGCCAAACATGGTGAGCGCAATCCCGCCCCGTGCTTTTTCTTCGTGGTATCGCTGGAGAGGCTCTTTTGGCATGCCGTTATCCCCAAATCCCTCGGAGTGGCTGGTGCTCATGATGCGATTGCGGAAGGTGACGTGTTTGATTGTGTACGGTTGTAGAAGCGGATCGGTTGAAACGGTTTGCTCTGCCATTTTGTCTCCAGTTGTGAGTTGATCAAATTTGATTCTGCCACAACGAGACCCTTCTGTCGAAAGGCGTTTGGTGCATGTTTGAAACGGGAGAACAAAAAAGGTCCATCCTGAAGTTCAGAATGGACCTTTTGATTAACGGGTGTTTGAGTCAGCGTTTATCTGGCGACTTCGTGCTCTTTTTGCTTCATCGCTTCAACTGATCTGACCAAGAACAATGTGCCACCATGGCATAAAAGCCCGATGGTCCAGAAGCCAATGGGAATAAGCGACCACCAATCGACCGGACTTGTGAGCAAATTAATGAGCAACATGCTGCCCGCTCCCATTAGGTAACTAATGGCATGGATGCGAACAGAGAGTTCTAGTCCGTTAATTCCCTTATGGTTTTGCGTCACGAGCGATGCGTCAGTTTCGCCCAACATTTCTTTCGTAGAAACGTTAAAGACATTGGATAGCGCCGCGGCAGAATCATGAGATGCTCCGCCGCCATTTTCAATACGTTGGATGGTGCGTAGGCTAAGACCTGCCATTTCAGCTACCTGTTCTTGAGACCAGAAGCGCTCTTTGCGCAACAGTCGTAATTTATCTGAATCAAGGTTGATTTTCATGAGACCTCCTGTGTGAACCTCACTAATTGATGCTTGCATTATGGCAGTGCAGACCGGAAATTACAACGACATTGACCCGTCATCTATATGACATCTGCCTGAAAACCAGACGCCTATTCTTTTAGAGGGTGCATTGCAACCGGTATTTTTTGATGTGGGCCAACTCACTTCGCGTCATCCTCAAGGGATGCCAGTACCGTCTGCCAATTGTTTGCCTGTTTTGAACGAGGCATACTTTCTGGGGAGCCAAGATGACGAAGGGGAGATAGCCCATTATCCAATAACAGAAACGTGATTTTTCCCATCTTTTCGGCCGATTCGCGCATCCCGTTTTTGATCCAATCTCTGATCAGCATGTACAAACCACCTGATACAAAACTCGTTTCGTAATCGACAAAGGTTTGAATAATCTCTGGTGGCGAGAGATGTTTGCCGACTTCATTTCTCAGTGCTTTGATGTGGGAATTCAAGGCCTCGATCAGCAAATCTTTGTTCTCAACCTGTAGTACCCACTTTAACTCTTCGCTATGCAACAGCCACTGTTCGTAGGATGATGTTAAGAGCTGGAGGATGTCTACCCCTTCCTGATTTTCTCTTTCATGAAAAACAACAGTGTGAATATTCTCAAATAGATCGTCCATCAGGCTAAACAGCAGCTTTTCTTTGGTTTCAAAGTGCTGGTAAAAGGTCGGTCGGGAGACATCCGCCTCCTCAACAATTTCTTTGATTTGAATTTTTGCCAGAGGTTTTCGTCTCAAGAGACTGATTAAAGCATCTTGCAGCAGCTTTCTTGTGCGGCGTACCCGCCGATCTACTTTCCTTTTATTTGTCATTTTCGCCTCAGTGTAAGTTTTCTTACGTTTCCTCGAGTTTGCTAATTGACCCAACAGTCCGCGTTTAGCAGAATACACACGTAAGTTATTTTACGCAAGTAAGAAAATTACCGAGTGTTTAGCTCAAAGAAAACAATCGATTAAAGGAGACAAAATGACCAAGATGAACGATCCCAGAGAAATACTAAAAGTAATCAAAATCCTCTCACCGCAGACCTTGCCGAGTTTGGAATACCTATCACGTGAGGACCTGACACTAACCAATGTTCGTGAAGGTGGAATCCGGGAAGATGTACAGATCACGACAGACATGCGATATCCAAAACCGGCCGCCTATCCGATTGGCGCAGAGAACGCACACGGTGAAATTGAAATGCTCGGTGATGTTGAAGCGACTCACTGGTATGTCGATGCTGATGGAATCATTTGGCATTTTGTAACGGCCGGTGACCCAAACAACGAGCCGTTTGTGCTTGTACACGGCTTCCCCGAAAGCTGGTACACCTTCCATAATCAAGTCCGCGATTTGTCTGATCAGTTTTACTGCATTGCCGTTGATACGCTGGGGAATGGCCAAAGCGACAAACGGCTGGATTTAGACTATCGCTATTCAGCCATCGCGGGATCATTGGCCAAGTTGCTAGACACCATTGGGGTAGATCGTTTTAACCTCGGGGGGCACGATCGTGGTTCGGTCATTTCTGACCATCTTTTAAATGTAGATGGGATGGAAGGACGCATCCTGCGCTACGTCCGTATGCAACAGTCGGCCAATGAGCCACACGGTGATCCGCAGCCGCCGCACGGGGTATTTGCTCAGCCTTGGTTCTCTAAATTGATGAAGTGGACCGGATTTCCTCGGGTCGCCTATGTTGCCAGTGGATACCGTGTTGAAGGTATCACCAAAGAGGTGTTGGACAGGCTTGATCATGAGGTGAAGTTTAAAGGGGTAGCCGAAGCCTCGCCGCGACAATTTGATCACACCAACCTGCAAAAAGAGTTGGACGACCGCCACAACTTCCTGTTTGCGAAGATGACGATGCCGGTCCTTTTCCTGCAAGGGAAACATGATCCGGGCCAGCATGTGGAAGAGTATGAAAATACGCCGGATTTTGTTGCCAACGGCCGGGTGCAGTTTATCGACGGTAATCACTTCTTCCAACTGGGCGATTCTTCAGAAGCGGCAACGGCCGCGATGCGGGAATTTTTATTGGAACCGCGGCCGGATTCAGTCACAGTTTAAAAAACCGTGTAGGGGTCGAAGGGGGCGGAACCAATTTTGATTTAGCTTAGCATGGTTGTGCCCGCTCCCTTCGACCCCTACAGAGCGGGAAATCGAATGAAAATCTTCAAAATCGTTGTGTTAACTTTATCCGGCCTCGCCTTGTTCTATGCCAGCGCCGCAAGGTTGTTCAACCCGGCCAAGGCCGTTTTCCTACAAACCTATTTTCAGAACCCCCAAAATAGCCTGGATATCGCCATCGACTTGGTCAGTGAAATACGAGGGGTCGGTGCTGTCATGCTTTTAGGTGGGATTTTGGCCCTGCTTGGTGCAATCCGGCCGGAAATTCGGCAGACTTCATTTGCGGTTGGTTCTGTTATTTTTGGCGGTGTTATCTTGGGGCGATTAATTAGTTTTTACATCGATGGGGTACCACATCAAGCTCTAATTCGAGTGGCCGTTATTGAAGCCGTTCTGGCAGCGCTCAATATCTTTTGTTTGGTGCGTATGCTGGCTCGGGAGCAAAAAAATCTTAAGTAGCCGTTTTTAGCCCAGCTATAACTTCATTTGAGGTTCCCTTAACATTTCTTAGGTTGCTGTTCAACCAAGGGGTTAAAAAATCACATACGATTTAATCATCAATGATTTAAACAAACGCGAGGGTTTCACCCGACAAATCATTCCGATTTATTTTTATCCGAAGCGCTCGCATGGAAGCTGATTTCAGAATCGGCCAACCAACAGGAGATTTTTTAACCATGGACGACAACAAAATTCAAAAATTTGTAGGCGCTGGCTCAGTAGCTGGCATTCTTTTAATGATTGCAATCCTTTTTAGCAACGGCACCTTTGGCGCTGGGGCAAACATCACGGCCGCGGCCGGGCTCGACTCAAACTCAATCGCTCAGATGGACGAAGGTGAAGAAATGGAAGGTGAGGATGAGATGGACGAGGATGAAATGGAAGAGATGGATGACGATGAAGACGAGGGCCAAGAGTATGGCGAAGACGATGAAGATGAAAAGGACGAAGACGAAGATGAGAATGAAGGCGGCATCTTAGGCTTTGATTTCGGACTTGGCTGGTTTGGGGAGAATGACTAAGGTTATTTTCAAATCGCCCAAGGTAGCACATAACCATTCAATTTAATAGATCAGATCAGACACAAGAGACAACTGTTTCATGAGGCTTAGTCCCTGAAATGGTTGTCTCTTTTTTGTGAGTTTAACGGCAAGGTGATTATGTTAGCCTCCAAGAGTGATCAACTTTGGGATATTCTAAGGCCATTGTGATTCCGGTTTCGAGTTAGGTACTATCTTCGGATGTGCTTTTGGCCTCTTGCGTATCTTCGGTCGTAGACTCAACTAGCACTACGGGGGACAATATCAACCCCATAAGCGCCGTTTGTATCATTTTTCTCGCTATGAGAGGACGGTCAGAAGCCTTTTATTCATCAATAATTTTTGGCATAATATTCTGTTCGAACAAGTAACCCTTCTTGTTTAAACAAAGGATAGAGACAGGGGATAGGGAAAGAGAACTTTGCTATAAAATATCCCCTCTACCCTTTACGCACTACTCAAAATGACTAAAGTTTTGCTCCAAACACTCTCAATCGCCGCGCTCGGCCTACTCGCACCGGGATCAATCACACTGGTGATTTTGTTTCTCATGTCCGGCCGAGAGGGCAAAAACGGCATCTCGTTTATGGTCGGCTACATCGCAACCTACACAGCCTTGGGCGTGACCTTGCTGACGCTAGATATCAACGTGCCGCGCATTGGCAGGGCCGAACAGAGCGCTGCTGTATCATTTCTGTTCATTGGTTTCGCTGTTCTATTTCTCATTCTCGCCATACGAAACTGGATGCAACCGCCGCCGCCAGAGGCTGATCCAGATCAACCATCCGGCTTTGCCCGGCTGGTTAAAGGGGTTACCCCGCGCGGAGCGTTTGGGGTCGCTTTTCTTTTTGCATTCGTTAACCTCAAAAACTTGGCGATTTTCCTGGCTACGGTTACTAAGCTGCTCCGGAGCGATTTAAATCTAGGCAGCCAGCTCCTGATCCTCATTCCGGCCGTGCTTGTTTTTTGCCTCTGCGTGATGATCCCGGTGGGTATCT
>JAHDEN010000244.1 GCA_020628815.1 Chloroflexota bacterium
AACCTAGACTAACGAATTCAGAGTCCGCTGTTCTGCCATTAAACTATCCCGCAAAGGGGTGAAAATATTTCACCTAATGGGTGAAAACGCTTCACCTTAAGAGGATCAAAATTATAATAAGTTTAAAAACTGCAGGCAATACCGGCAGCTGGATAGTTACATGTTGGTTGTGGACCGTTTACTTCTGCGCCAAGAACCAATCTACCGTTTTTTGCAGCCCTTCTTCAAAGGATACTTTTGACTTAAAGCCAAATAGTTCTGCGGCCCGGGTCACATCCAGCTTACGGCGGGGCTGCCCGTTGGGGCGAGCCTCGTTCCAAACGATATCCCCATCATACCCGATGACATTGGCGATCGTTTGAACCAGCTCTTCAATGCTCATTTCGTAACTGCTCCCCAAGTTGATCGGCTCGCTACCGTTATACCTTTCGGCTGCCAGCAAAATACCTTCGGCCGCATCTTCCGCATATAAAAATTCCCGCGTTGGGGTCCCGTCTCCCCATGCTTCAATTTCGGTTGCGCCACTTGCTTTGGCCTCGATACATCTGCGGATCAATGCTGGAATCACATGTGAAGAATCTTCGTCAAAATTATCGCGAGGGCCGTATAAGTTAACAGGCAGCAGATAGATCGAGTTGAAATCGTACTGCGAACGATAAACTTGAGATTGCACTAGCATCATCTTTTTGGCTAGCCCGTAGGGAGCATTGGTTTCTTCGGGATAGCCGTTCCAAAGGTCTTCTTCACGAAACGGAATAGGAGCAAATTTTGGGTAGGCGCAGATGGTGCCGATCGCCACAAATTTTTCAACGCCGGCCAAATGGCTTTCATGGATTAGTTGGGTCCCCATCATCAGGTTTTCGTAGTAATAATCAGCCTGATACTCTTGATTGGCCCCAATGCCCCCTTCTTTTCCGGCCAAGTGAATCACGACATCTGGTTTGCTGTCGTTAATCAGATCTAGAACCGCTTCACGATAAACGAGGTTGTAGTCTTTTTTGCGAGGGACAAAAACCTCTTTGGGGTTATGTGCGTTTAATTTGTCAACGACAAACGAACCTAGAAAGCCGGCTCCGCCTGTGACGCACACACGTTTGTTTGACCAATATTGATTTGAATCGGGCCAAGATGTTTCACTCATGTTTTTGTCCTGCTGAATTGATTAAGGGCTGAAGATTAAAAGGATAAGGGAGGATTCTAACGAAACGGCCGTTGATAAACAATTCATTTTGAAGAGAATGGGTCAACGGGTGGCACTCCATTTACCATTTACCACTCAAAATTTTATTTTAACCGTTCTTCGGACCAGCGGTGATTGCAGTTTCGGCACCGGAACCAGTTTGTTTCAGTTGGCTCGAACTCTTTATCAAAATCATTGGCGGTGGACGAGACCGGTTCTGCGACCTGCCATGTTTGACAGTCGGGGCAACAGACCAAAATTTCCCGTCGATCTGCCCGTTGTTCATCTAGCGATGGGCCATCGATATGGGGCAGAAAGACAAAGTAGACAATTGCCGCCAAGACAAGAGCGATTGCACCGATCCAAAAACCAATCATACGTTATTGTTTACCGCCAAAAGTTTTTTGCGCAGGTCGGCCGGAATTTCGGCCGATTTATGGCTGGCCTGATGGGTATAAACCCAAATGATTTCCCCCAGCGTACAGGGTGCATCTTCACCCGGCCGGAAAATAGCCAGATCAAACGTTAGGCTGCTGCGGCCGATCCGGTTGATTTTTGCACAGCCGTCAAGCAAATCATCCGCCCTGGCTGGGCTTTTAAGTTCAAGCGTCGCTTTTACAACATGCCAATCATAGTCATCCCGCTCCTCGATGTTTGCGGCATAAATCAACCCGGCCGCGCGCAAAAACTCAGTCAGCACCACATCAAAATAGGTGAGGTAGTTCGCATTAAAAACGATGCCTTGATAATCGACCTCTCCAAAGCGGACGCGGATCGGGTGTTTAAAAGCATAATCTGATCGAATCATAAACAGGTTGAAGTATAAAGTGATTAAGGTTTAAGTGAGACAGGGCTGGAAGCACGACTTTATACTTCTCAGTTTTCATTTATAAACCAATCACTTGCTGGTTGCGTACAGATTAAAGTGCAAAAACGTTGGTTTTGCGTCAAATCAGCGTTCATTAATAAAACTTCTTATCATTAACAATAAGAACAATCGCATCAAATGGTTCTTAAACAGGAATCATGTCCCATCGCCTAACGAAACTTTTGCTAAAAATTACTGGTTAATTCTCGAGTGAGTGGCTACTCTTTTAGAGATTAGTCGTCACAACAGGGCAAGCCTAGCCAACAAATAATTATCGCATGTACGATCCAAACGAAGAAACCCGCGCCATCCCCTATATTCCAGAACACGAAGATGCTTTTCCACGGCTGCCTGATTATAACCAGCTTGATGAAGATCTGACTCAGAAATCTCCCGGTAAAAAACCACGTCGCAAGCGGCGCGGCTGTTTTCGCAACTGTTTTGTGGTGGGTCTGTTAATCATGGGGCTTGTTATATTTGGAGCGATTATTTCGACGGCAACCGTTGTGTATACCCGTTTTAGTTCTGAACTAAACGAAGGGATTGCCAAACTCGATAGTGCTGATGAACGGGAGTTTTTTGAAACGACCCGAATCAATGATCGTAACGGTGAGCTACTATGGGAAATTTTTGGAGATGGAAAACGGACCTATGTTGAGCTGGATAAAATCCCCCTAGAATTTCAACAAGCAACTATCTCAGTTGAAGACGATACCTTTTACGAAAATGTGGGGGCGGATATCCCGTCTTTGATTGCGGCTTTAATCTACAATTTCCGAAATCCAAATGAGCGGCCGGTGGGGGCATCTACCATCACCCAACAGTTGGTGCGCCATATCGCGTTTGACTATGAAGAGCGCACGGCCGTCTCGTACAATCGCAAGGCTCGTGAAATTGTGCTGGCATGGATCATGAACAGAGACTATCCGAAAGATCAGATTTTGGAGATGTATCTGAACGAAATTTATTATGGGAACTTGGCCTACGGGATTGAAGCGGCCGCGCAGACCTACTTTGGCAAATCGGCCGAAGACCTCACCATCCCTGAGCAAACCATGCTGGCCGGATTGCCCCAGGCCCCGGCCGAGTTAGACCCGATCAACAATTTTGAAGCGGCCAAACAGCGTCAATGGATCGTTTTGAATCTGATGGTGAGCGAAGGGTATTTAGATGCGGACGACATTACTGATTATTATCAAGAGCCTCTTGTATTTGCAGAGCAAACGGTTAGTTTAAAAGCGCCACATTTTGCGACCTATGTGCGCCGTCAGCTTGAGCTACAGTTTGGTTCTGAAGAATTGGCCAATAGCGGACTGCAAGTGACCACCAGTTTGGACATGCGCTATCAAGAGATGGCAGAGGCCTTTGCTAAGCATCATGTGGATCAACTAAAAGCGGATCATAATTTGAACAACGCATCCCTTGTGGCTCTAAAACCTGAAACGGGGGAAGTGCTTGCGATGGTGGGCAGTGTCGATTATCAAGATGAGTCGATAGATGGGAAAGTGAATATCGCCACATCGCTGCAGCAACCGGGTAGCACGATTAAGCCGATTACCTACGCGGCCGCCATGACCCCGGATACAAACGGGATTCCGGCTTGGCAACCGGGGGATATTGTGTGGGATGTTGAGACGAAATATCAGCAGACCAATGGGCAAACGTATGTGCCGGTCAATTACGATGAACGGTATCACGGGCCGGTCCGGCTGCGCAGTGCGTTGGCCAACAGTTACAACATTCCGGCCGTGCTGTTGTTGCAAGATATCGGCATTCCGTGGTTTTTAGAATTTGCAGATCGTATGGGGATCGGTAGTTTGGGGCAGGATGGCTCTCGCTTTGGGCTGTCGCTGACGCTGGGTGCAGGGGAAGTGACCCCGCTAGAATTGACCGCGGCCTATGCGACATTTGCCAACGGCGGCCGGAAAGTGACCCCGGTCACCATTCTTGAAGTGCATTCGTCAGATGGGGAATTGCTGTGGAGCCATGAGCAGTTAGATCAACCGCAGGTAATTGACGAGCGGGTAGCGTTTTTAATCAATGATATTTTGGCCGACGATGAAGCTCGGGTTCCGGCGATGGGTCGGGACAATCCGCTGGATTTGCCATTTACGGCCGCGGCTAAAACCGGCACAACCAATGATTTTCGGGATAACTGGACGGTGGGGTATACGCCTGGTTTAGCCGTCGGCGTTTGGACCGGTAACACAGATAATACGCCGATGATTAACGTAAGCGGTTTGGACGGGGCTGCTCCGTTGTGGAACGATTTTATGACCGCCGTTTATGCGGACATCGACTTACAAAATGAGCTGGAAACCAACTCGATTTTGCCCCCGTCTGACTTTGCTGTTCCGGCCGGGGTTGAGCAACGGAGCATTTGTACGCTTAGCTCTATCGTGCCGGGGGCAACCGACTGCCAAGTCGGCGGGTCTGAATGGTATATTGCGCAATTTGGCTCAAACAGCAATCAAACCTTGTCAGACGAGTTGGTGAGTTGGGAAGAAATTGAGCCGTCTGTGATTAAGGTTCCGGCCGCGGCGTTACCGGAGCTTTCGGCCGAAGTGATTCAGGCTGAGATCGATAATCCTAATCCAGATCCTGATGCGCTGCCCCGCATGACGATGTGCCATTTCCCGGAGGGGATTGTGAAGGTTGACTTGCCCCCTTCAGCCGCTGATCAAATCTTTTTATTGCCACCGCGTAACTTGCAAAGCCGAAAAGCGGCTTACGAATGGTCGGCCGAAAACGGGGTCGCCATCTTGCCGACTGAATTATGTACCGATGACATGATTGCGCTGGTAAACCCGGATGGGGCGGTGCAACGCATCACCAGTCCGTCGCCGAATGAAGTTGTGGAAGGGGTGTTCCCGATTATGGGGACGGCCGATTTTGACATGGCCCGGGCGCAGTTTTTTAAAGTTGAGCTAGGTGTGCCACAAACGGATCAAACGATCCAGTGGGTGACGTTGGGAGACGTGCATGACCAGCCGGTGCGAAACGGGCAGCTTGAAACGCTCTATTCGGACGGGTTAACACCGGGAACGTACTTTTTGCGGGTGATTGTGATTAATCGGGATGGGAACTATGCGGGTGAACCGGCGGCCGTGCCGTTTGTAATTGAGGAAAAATAGACGATCAATGATCGTATCAATTATTAATCGGTATTTAGACAAATAAACTTTGTGTAGCAAGCCCCCGTGATTTTAGATTCGACTTAGCTGCTAGGATGTGATTTTTTAGTGGCCTATCTTATGTGAGGGCGGAATCTTCAATAGGGATCACGTTTTGCTTTCCAACCACCTTGGAAAAGGATTTTCAAAGACAAAGTCATACTCCTTCTTTCGTCTTTTTGTTGTTAGTTTATAACCGATCTTCATCTCGTAGCTTATCAAGCTGATCACGGAACTGTTTTTGCAAATCTTCAATCGATTTGTACTCAGTATAGAAATGGCCCAGCTCATCGAGCTTTTCTTGAAAATCCCACAGCGAATTTATTGCCGCTCGATTTTTGCGGTTATTTTCGATATTGGCCTTTTTGAAATAGGTGTAGATTAGCGGCTTGCCAGTTTCTAAGAATGCGTCACAGGCTTCGTCGAACTCATTCTCTGTATACTCGCCTGTTTTTGTTTTGAACAAACTCACAAAAATATCGCAGTTGCGGACCGCTTTATTATACTCTGCCTGAAGCGACTCGTCTGACATCGCATCAAGAAAGTTCTCCCAACGAATGACTTCCAAGTAAATGCCATTTTTACGCAACAGGTCATTTTGCTGACGAATATCGAGATCAAATGCATCACGGTCTTCCTTGAGCTCTGCTGATGAGGCTAAAAAGATACGGATTGTTTTTGTTCCGGTAGAGTTTTCTGACTCAGTTGGCATGAGAGTATCGGATCCGTCTGTTTGCCCTTTGTCTTTTGTAAACTCATCCCCCGCCTGTTTAAGCCAATTTGCCAAATTCATGCCATCAAGTAGAGAGATAACGCTGACATCATGATAATCAGGAGGGTTAGGGCATTCAACCGTTTGTTTTCCCCGATTTTTTCGGTCTATTAAGTCTTTTTGTGCAAATAAGGCCGGTTGTTCTAAGTGGATACACGTTTCACAGTTACAAGGGACCCATTTTTCAACCTTATCTTTCAAACCACTGAAACTTCCATTTAAAGCATCGAGGTCGCTGGCAATAACGCTAAGCAGTGATTTTTTTTCTGGGCCACGGCTACGGAGGACAATTTCATCTCCTTTTAGTGCGGTTTCAACCAAAACTTGGGTATCTCCATGTTCAAACAGTGCACCACTTGCCCAGCACATATCAATTTGCTTTACAAAGCGATGCATACGGACAATTAAGCGGCTCACCAGCCCACGTGGCAGAAACTCATATCGATAGGTTAGCATGAGGTCGTCGGTGTTGGCCCAATTAGACAGACTATCTGGTTTTGATGGAGATAAATGCTGGGGAACCAACCATGTTTTTTCAGGTTGATCAGGCAGTTCGTAGCAGAGTTCAAAACGCTCCATTAGGGCGCGGAGTTCCACTTCCTTTTGCGTATACCCTTTATCGGCCCATAGGCGATCACAGTCGTTTAGGGTAAAGCGCCCTTGGTTTGATTTGACACCTTCATCATCAAGAATCCGGAAAACAGCATTGGTCATCCATTGGTTTTGTAGAAAGATCGTCTGTTTTAGCTCTCTAGGCTCTTGAAAATGGAGGAAAACGCCTAAGTCATGCAGATAGCGGCTCAAGAATAACGCTTTGTCATCATCTTGTTCAAGGTGACTTTCATAGATATCAAAATACTCTTTAAGCGAGATAAACGGCTTTGATTGTGTTATTTCCTCGATGTCATTGCGGATCGAAACCCATTTTGCCGGAACTTCTTCTCCAATGTGGGGTAGCTTTTGGGCCAAAACCTCAATAGCCTGCCGTATGCCATCAGCCGCACTTTTACCTTCTAAATTGCCTCTGTAAATATCGATGACGTTTGGAAAACGCCCTTTGATACCCCCCTCATCAATTTTTTTACTGCGTCCCCCTTTTTCATTTTGGAAAATCAGCAGCGGGCTTTTTTCACTGAGTGTTTCGACCGCTTCAAGCCAGAATTTAAATCCTTCATCATTGACCGATTTATGGTCTTTGCGTGTATCGTCTACGAGTAGATATAAAGAGCGTTTTGTTAGAAAAAACTGGTGGGTAGAGTGATAAATTTGCTGCCCGCCAAAATCCCAAGCATTGAGTCTAAAGTTTCGATTATTGGGTAAGTCAAACTCATGCCGGTAGATGTCGATTCCTTTGGTGCTTTCGTCTTCAGTGGGCAGGTCTTTTTCCGACATAAACAAACGCCTCAAAAGGCTCGTTTTGCCTGCTCCCCCTTCACCTAAAATAAGCAGTTTGGCTTCATAAAGGTGATCAACCCCTTGTGCCTCAAGTTCACGGAAATAGTTGACAACAGCTTCTGGCCCTTGCTGCACAACTTCTAAAGGAGGGTGTATTAATTCACATCCGAAGACATTGATACCGGGCTGAAAAAAATACTCTTCCCAAACCACTGGGACACCGCTTAATACCTCTGCTCTTAATAAAGAGAGGTCAACAATACCTGTTTTTGATACGTCTAGATTTAGCCGTTCGAAAGGAAGGCTTCTGAATGGGGCGACGAACTTTATATGTTGATTATTGCTCAAATTGAGAGAAGAGAGGTTGGGAGGGAGATTGTCAGCAAGTGATTTAGCCCCGGCATCCCCTATCTGGTTAGATCTCAAATCGAGAGAAGAGAGGTTGGGAGGGAGATTGTCAGCAAGTGATTTGGCCCCGGCATCCCCTATCTGGTTAGATCTCAAATCGAGAGAAGAGAGGTTGGGAG
>JAHDEN010000245.1 GCA_020628815.1 Chloroflexota bacterium
GTGGTTCACAACGCTCATGCACAAATTTAGCGATGATTCGCTCGACTATCGTTTACAGGTTGCAGAGCTTGACTATTTAGCCGGATCGGATGCTGGCAAAACGGTCATGGCAGAAAATTATATCGGCCTACCGTTTGAGGAGTTTGAATAAATGGATGAAAAAAATCGGTTTGATCAAGGGATGATTACCCGTCGATCAGTATTGGGAAACGCCCATGTTGATCGTGCTGAAGCCAACAAAAATGATTTTGATAAAGGCTTCCAGCAATTTATTACTGAATTTGCATGGGGCACGGCGTGGCAAGGGGATGTTTTAGATATCCCGACCCGCCACATGATCACTATCGCTTTGCTTGCCGGACTTGGCAAAGAAAAAGAGCTAGAGATGCACATCCGCGCCACACGAAATACTGGCGTCACGGCCGAGCAACTGTCTGAAGTGTTTATGCACGTGGCGATTTATGCAGGCGTTCCGGCCGCCAATTCCGCCATCGGAATCGCGAAAAAAATATACGCTGAGGAGTAAGCTATGACTGAATTTAACCCCATAAACTGGAAAACCCATCCACCTTATAGCCATCCCCCCTATCGATCGACTGAAAAACGTGGTCCGCAAAAAAAGCTGTTGCCACTGCCCCAAAAACTAAGCGAGCTAACCGGCCCCGTTTTTGGCGAAGACATGTTGGGTGAATTTGATAGCGACCTGACCCGCAATGCCCGCGTCAACGGGGAGCCAATTGGCGAACGGATTATCGTAGTTGGCAAATTGCTGGACGAGAGTGGAAACGCCATCCCAAATGCGCTTTTAGAAGTTTGGCAAGCCAACGCCTGCGGCCGATACATTCACAAAGTAGATCAGCACGATGCCCCACTTGATCCAAACTTTACCGGTTGCGGCCGGGTCATGACCGATGCCAACGGTGAGTATCGATTTATGACGATTAAGCCTGGTGCTTATCCATGGGGAAACCACGAAAACGCTTGGCGACCGGCCCACATTCACTTTTCAGTGTTCGGCACCAACTTTCTGCAACGGCTTGTCACCCAAATGTATTTCCCCGGCGACCCGCTCATGCCGCTCGACCCGATTTTTAACGGGTTACCAGACGAAAACGGGAAGCGGCGGCTCATATCTGACTATGCACACGACATTACAACCCCTGAATATGCACTCGGCTACCGGTTTAACATTGTGGTTAACGGCCCCAAAGAAACCCCGTTTGAAACCAAGGAGGCGTAACGATGAGTCAATTTGAACAATCCCCTAGCCAAACGATAGGTCCATTTTTCCACAATGCGCTGATACAAATGACAGATGGTCAAAATGTGTTGGTCAATGAAAAAACGGCCGGTCAAAAAATCATCATCACCGGATTGGTTTTGGACGGTGACGGACAACCGGTCGAAGATTCGATGGTTGAAATTTGGCAAGCTGACGCCAACGGATATTTCAACCATCCGGCTGATCCAAATCAAGCCAAATCTGATCCAGAATTTATGGGGCACGGCCGTTCACAAGCGGTCGATGCCGGTCGATTTTCGTTCACCACAGTCAAGCCCGGCATTATTGCGGGTGAAGCTACCCCCTACATCAACCTGCGGGTTTTTGCGCGTGGGATGTTGATCCATGCGATCAGCCGCATCTACTTTTCAGACGAAACTACAAATAAAAGCGATGCGGTTTTGAACAGTGTTCCGGCCGAGCGAAGAGATACGCTGGTAGCAAAGCTAGACCCGGCCGAGCTGATTCCAACTTATCGCCTTGATCTGAATATGCAGGGAGAAAACGAAACGGTTTTCTTTAATCCGTAACCGTTTATAACGCTAAAAACCGTATCAAAACGATTTTCGGGTCATCGATTCTGAGGAATTGGTGACCCTTTTTGATTCCACCCTAAAAAAATGGTGACAATCCTGCCCTACATCGGCCGATCATGCTAAAATAGCCCACCTCTAAAAACTTTAGAATTAATCTATCCATTCCCAAGGGTACGAGACTATTTCAAGCGAAAACAACACCCAGCAAACTCAAACAGATTTACCCCCGAGCCGAGTCCAAAAAATATGGCGCAATATGCCTGTTTTGTTGATCCTGTTGGGCATTTTGCTCATGGGTGGCTACTTCCGATTTGTTGGTCTCAATTGGGACGCCTTTACCCACCTGCACCCGGACGAGCGATTTTTAACCCTTGTCACCGCCAAACTTGAACCAGAAACCAGCTTTTTAGGATACCTACGCACATCAACGTCTCAACTAAATCCTTATAACCATGGAGAAGGGCTGTTTGTTTACGGCAATTTTCCCATGACGGTTACGTTTTACGTGAGCGAATGGGCCAACAAGCTCCAACCCAGGCTGTGTGAAGGCGGGTTGATCAATGCTGAATCGGTTTTGTGCACCAGCAATTTAACAGCGTACGATGGGATCCATTTTATCGGCCGGATCATGTCCGCCTCCGTCGATTTGCTCGCGGTGCTGTTCACGTTCATGATCGGCCGCCGTTTGTATGGCAAATGGGCCGGACTAGTTGGTGCATTTTTTATGGCCACCGCCGTCATGGCGATCCAACAATCCCATTTTTACACGATGGACAATTGGGCCACACTATTCACGGCCGTCAGCATCTACTTCGCCGTTCGTGCGTCTGAAAACAGCGTCAACTTAGGCTGGTGGACCCTGTTGGGACTTTCGTTGGGACTGGCCGTATCCAGCCGGATTAACGTGGCACCTGTAGCATTGTCGGCCGGGATTGCAGGCATCGTCTGGTTCACCCGCCGCTACCACACCAACAAACGAATCTACCTTCTCGATAATTTTGGTGACTTTTTCTGGTCCAGAACAGGCTGGTTTGATCTCCAAACGATTTTTATCGGCGGAATGATCGCAGCCCTTGTTTCGATGATCGTATTCCGCTTGGCGATGCCCTACGCCTTTGCTGATGCCCAAATGGTTCAAGATATCGCGCTAGAACGGGGTCGAGGGGTCGGCACAGCAGAGCTTTTAATCCAAAGTGTATTTGGGCTCAACCCGCAGTGGCGCGGCAACATGCAAGAAATTCAGCGGCTCCAAGCACCCGAGGCCGCATTCCCACCAGCGCTGCAATGGACCGACCGGCCAGCGATTTTGTTCCCGCTCACCAACATGTTTTTATACGGGATGGGGCCGCTTGCTGCGCTGCTAGCCTGGCTCGGCGTCTGTTTCGCCCTGTGGCGCACCGTTTCCGGCAAGCGGGATTGGCTTTTACACGCCATTCCACTTTTCTGGACCCTTTTCTACTTTTTATTCATCGGCACCCGCTGGGTCAAATCGATCAGATATTTTTTACCCATCTACCCCACCCTGTTTGTATTGGCAGGCTGGTTCACTGTTTGGGCAATCCAGAGACTTTACGTGCGGTATCAGCATCGGCCGAAAAACAAGACCCGCAACGGGATCGCCTTGGGGGCATTTGGCACGCTTGCAGCTTTGGCCGTTTTGAGCAGTTTTTTGTGGGCCAACGGCTTTACCAACATTTACCGTGAGCCAATGACCCGGGTCGCTGCGTCTGATTGGATCTATGACAATGTGCCAACCGCGCTCACGATCGGCTATTTGCCAGAAGGGAGTGACTCGGAAAAAAGTCTGAATTTGCCCCTACGGGACACCACCCTTTTCCCGGGTGAGAGCGGGTTTATCATTCCGTTTGAAATGCCGGAAACGGGCACAGTGCAATCGATGACGATGAACTACGTCACGGCCGAAGGTGAGTTAGATCGAGTCGCGATTCAGCTTTCGATCAACGGCCGTTTTGACGAATCATTTGCCACCGGCGGCGAGGCGATCATCACCGGCCGACCAACGCGAGAATCGATCCGGCTCGACGTGCCAACCGCACGACTAGAAGCCGACCAGCGGCATCAGCTCTACATGCAGCTTACCGGAGATCAGCCGCTGCGCTTAGAAACAAGCATCATTTCGAGCGAGCATTGGGACGACCCGCTCCCCACTCGTGTGCCCGGCCGGGATCCGTATGGGCAATATTTCAGAGGGCTGGCAGATGGGCCGATGGAAACAACCCATCCTGACAGCGATGACAAAAAGATACGCCTCTACTCTTGGATTCGGGAATCTGACTATATTGTGCTCAGTAGCCAACGGTCGCTGTGGTCCCTACCCCGCCTTCCAATTACCTATCCGCTTATGATCCATTATTACGATGGGTTGTTTAACGGCGATTTGGGATTTGAACTGGTGGCAGAGTTTCACGGGGATATGGGAATCGGCCCCATCGATATCAATGACACCACGGGGCAGTTTGGCTGGGGCGACGTGCCGGTTAAAGCCTGGCCACCACCCGGCTTTTTAGCGGCCGAAGAAGCCTTTAGCGTTTATGATCACCCGCCGGTTTGGGTTTTCAAAAAAACCGATGCCTACGACGATGTAAAAGCGGCGCAATATTTAGCGGCCGTCAATCTTTCCACCGCCACCTTCCAAAACCCGCTTGAAGCTACCCAATCCCCCA
The DNA here is from genome assembly GCA_020628815.1 of Chloroflexota bacterium. Lineage (GTDB taxonomy): Bacteria > Chloroflexota > Anaerolineae > Promineifilales > Promineifilaceae > WTJY01. Next base: position 4,503 of record JAHDEN010000245.1, read on the forward strand.
ACGGGTTGCAATTGGCCCCCGATGCCAAAGAAAGTCAGCAGGCTGGTGGAACCTGGTGGGAAGTCTTTAATCCGGCCGGATTGTTGTCCACCAACGGCTTTGTAGCCGCCGTGGTCTGGTGGATCGTGGTGATCCTGCTCGGATTGCTCAACTTTCCCCTTTCGTTTGTCGTTTTCAAAGGGCTCAGCGGCCGGGGATACGCCGTCTCGCGCATTTTGTCTGTCCTCTTGCTCAGCTGGCTCGTTTGGCTGGCCGCATCGTTCCAAATTTTGCCCAACGACCGCAGCAGTTACTTTTTGATGCTCATCGTCATCTGGCTGGCGAATTTTTATTTCATGGTCACACATTGGACCGAACTGCGCTCTTTTGTTCAAGACAATAATAAGCATCTGCTCAAATTAGAGCTAATCGGTCTAGCCCTTTACACCTTTATGCTCGGTGTGCGGCTCATGAACCCAGATGTCTGGCACATTATTTGGGGGGGCGAAAAGCCAATGGACATGTCTTACTTTACGGCCGTCCTGAAATCAACCAGCTTTCCCCCTTATGATCCGTGGCATGCGGGCGGGTTTATTAACTATTATTACTACGGGTTTGTCTACACCGGAGCGATCACCAAACTGCTGCGCATCGTGCCGGGAGTCGCTTACAACCTCATTCTGCCGATGCTGTTTAGCTTTACCGGCTTAGCGATCTTCTCGGTCACACATTCGCTCATACACGTTTCTGCGGCCGGTAAAAACCGGCTTTTAAACGGCCGTCTGTCAGCCGCAACAGTGGGCGGGACGTTTGCCACACTCACCGCCCTAATTCTGGGCAACCTGAGCCAGCTCGAAGTTGTGACGGTGGCTGCCATTTCAACCAGCCGTTTTGATGCGACAACAAATCCGCTGATTAGGCTTGGAGACGGGCTTTTCCGCATGTTACTGGGGAACACCCCGACCATGCGGCCGGATCACTGGTTCTGGAACGCAACCCGACTCATCTCGTTTAACGAGGGTGAGGTTCAGCCGATTACCGAATTCCCCTATTTCACATTTTTATACGGCGATTTACACGCCCACATGATCGCCCTGCCCCTTTCGGTTCTGGCGATCGCTTGGGCCATTTCGCTGGTGCTACGGCCGAACCATACGATCCGTTGGGAAAGTTGGTTAACAGGTGCGGTCGCCATCGGGGTGCTTTACCCGACCAACAGCTGGGATTACCCAACCTACATCGTTATCGGCATTTTGTCGCTCACCTACGTGAATATAAAACGACACGGCTTTACCCTAACAATGGTCGGCCGACTAATCGTACAAGCTCTGTTTTTGTTCGGCCTTAGCCGCTTGGCATTCCAACCGTTCTGGAGCAACTTTGGCACCGCTTACTCCAGCATTAAACTTTGGCCAGGTTCTTACACACCGGTCTCAGATTTCTTAGTCATTTATGGGCTGTTTTTAACTGTGGCGGTCACATGGTTGTTTGCCGACCTGCGCACTTGGGCGATTAATTTGTCGAAAGACACGCTTGAAGAAGCGGGCTTTTGGATGCTTCCGGCCGTTCTGTTTGCATTTGCACTCGTTGTGCTTTTACTCGTCGGGTATTTGCTTGGCTACGCCCTGCTGCCGTTGGTCGCTACGCTCATCGTTTTTGCGGGATTAATGGCCCTACGGCCGTCGATTTCCGCAGAACGATGCATCATCAACACCCTCCTCGCCTCTTCAATGGGGCTGGTCCTTTTTGTAGAGATTTTTGTGCTCGATGGGGACATCGGCCGGATGAACACCGTCTTTAAGTTTTACATGCAGGTCTGGATCATGCTCAGCATTGTGGCCGGAGTCAGCTTAATTTGGGTGCTCAACCACATCCAACAAAACTGGTCGGCAACCGGCCAAACGCTGTGGCGGGCCAGCTTTGCAGGCTTGGTTGTGTTGGCGGCCCTGTATCCGCTGTCAGCCACATTTGCCAAACGAACGGTGCGCACGGGCAAAGACATCATCCCGCTAACCTTAGACGGAACTAAGTTTATGGAGTATGTGACATACGAAGACCGGGGAACCCCCGTTGTACTCCGTAACGACTACGAAGCGATTCGCTGGATACAGCAAAACATTTCCGGCTCCCCCATTATCGCCGAGGCGCACGGCAACAATCCGTATCGCTCGGTTGCAAATCGGGTGGCGATGTACACCGGCTTGCCAACCATTATCGGCTGGGACTGGCACCAGCGGCAGCAACGGCCGACGGTGCCGGCAACCATTGTGCGCAGTCGAATTAGCGACGTGCGATCCCTTTACACTCACCAAAGCATTGATGTGACTATGCGATTAATCAACCAGTACGATGTATCCTATATCTACTATGGCGAGTTAGAAAAAATATATTATGGTGAAAGCAGCGTAGATAAATTTGACCAGATGGTGACAGACGGTTACCTTGAGCAAGTTTATTCAGATAATGGGACCTCAATTTATAAAATAATCTCAGGTGACGCAGTCACTTTGCAGTAAGCGTTAGCCGTCTTGATAACAGCCTGCCAACAGTCTGATTATGGCGACTAACACCTAACATATGGCTTATTTAGATAACATCAAAACCAACCTACAGGACAAGCAGACTCAAAGTCGGGTTATTCTTTTACTTTTAGCCGTGATTTTGATCTGGGGCGGCTATCTCCGGTTTGTTGGGATCAACTGGGACGACTACACACACATCCATCCAGACGAGCGTTTTTTGACCGGGCTAACGGCCGAAATTTCAACCCCTGAAAGCTTTAGGCAATACCTAACAACGTCTGAATCACCGTTAAACGTATATAACTTGCGAGACGTTTTTTACGTGTACGGCAATTTGCCGATGACCGGCACCTATTTTGCCGCCCAGCAGTTTGAAAGGCTCCGGCCGATGTTTTGTGGCGAAGGGGCCGACGGTCCGTTCTGCAAAGTTGATTTAACCACGTATGACGGGGTCCATATTGTCGGCCGGTTCTTATCCGCCCTGCTCGACGTGGGCACGATCCTGTTTACCTTCTTGATCGGCGCTCGCCTGTACGGCCGCCGCATCGGGTTACTCGCCGCTTTTTTCATGGCAACAGCCGCCATGGCGATTCAACAGTCTCACTTTTACACGAGCGACAATTGGTCGGTATTTTTCATCGCACTCACCCTCTATTCAGCCATTCTAATCTCTGAAAACGGCCGTAGCTGGATCGATTGGGTGATGTTTGGCATATGGCTGGGAATGGCGGCTGCATCCCGCGTTAACGTGGGTGTGATGGCCGTCGTCTCTGTGGTGGCAGGTATCGTTTGGCTGGTGCGCCAATACCGCACGGCCGATGACGACGGGATTTATACCGAGCTTGAGTTTTGGCAGTGGCTCCGCAGCCAGCAGGCCCAAGACATTCGGCGCTCCCTGTTTTTGGGG
>JAHDEN010000246.1 GCA_020628815.1 Chloroflexota bacterium
CGGTGCCTTTGAGCTTCATTTTTCTTTGGAGTTCGTCGATGCTGCTAACAGCAACCACCTCATCCAAATTTACAGCCGCTTCTTCCGCTTCTACGGTTTCTTCAGTTGTTACCGCTTCAGCTTCTTCAACAGCTTCTACTACTTCATCGCTCATGGTTCACCTTTTCCTTAGTCCTTATTTCAAGTGAAGTCGTTAAAACGCATCTGACACGACATTACACAGAATGTGGCACAGTCTCCGCGTATAGCTTTTTAATACTACAGCATTCATGGGGGCGTTTAACGTAAAAAATTATAACAAGATAAAGGGCTGAGTCAAAAATTTTTGCCCCCATGCGGTTAGAAAATAGTTGATTAATCGAAAATTATACAAAGGCCATACAAAAGGCTCTCTCTTAATTAGATTCTAAACTTAAATAACAAAAAAACGGTTGACGACCAAATTGTCGCCAACCGTTATTAAAAGAAGAGGTAATCTAATTTTTGAGAGGATCTTTTTAAGCAGCTACCGCTTCCTCATATACAACCGGCAGCCCGGCCGCTTCTCGAATCAATCCGTCCAACTCTTCCATTAATCCAGGATTTTCATCGAGATGAATCTTCGCTTTTTCGCGCCCTTGCCCAATCAACAAATCGCCATAGCGGAAGTAAGCACCCCGTTTATCAACAATTTCGTAAGCAGTGGCCAGATCCAGAACCTCTCCACTGTGCGAAATGCCTACGTTAAACATAATATCAAACTCAGCTTCAGTAAATGGCGAGGCGACTTTATTCTTTTTAACTTTTACCCTTGTGCGGTTGCCAACAACGTCTGTGCCAGATTTGATCGATTGGATCCGACGAATGTCGAGACGGACTGACGCATAGAATTTGAGTGCGTTACCACCCGTTGTGGTTTCCGGGCTACCAAACATAACGCCGATTTTTGAGCGGATTTGATTGGTAAAAATGACAGTAGTATTGGTCTGTTTGATGATACCGGCTAACTTCCGTAGCGCCTGTGACATCAACCTTGCCTGCAAACCGACGTGGCTGTCTCCCATCTCACCTTCAATTTCAGCGCGAGGGACAAGTGCAGCAACAGAGTCGATGACAACGATGTCCATGGTTCCTGAGCGGATGAGTGCTTCGGTGATTTCGAGCGCTTGCTCACCGGTATCTGGTTGAGAGATGTAGAGATTCTCGATATCAACCCCGCAAACTTCAGCGTAAACCGGGTCGAGAGCATGTTCCATATCAATGAAGGCGCAAATACCGCCTAGCTGCTGTGCTTCGGCAATGATGTGTTGACACAGCGTGGTTTTTCCGGATGATTCAGGCCCATAAATTTCAATGATGCGACCACGAGGCAGTCCCCCTACTCCCAATGCGATATCAAGAGATAGGCAACCTGTCGGTGTGGTTTCAACAACTAAGTCCCTGGCTTCACCCAAACGCATAATGGCCCCTTCGCCAAAACGCTTTGTGATATTATCGAGGGTGCTTAAAAGTTCTTTTTCTTTAGACATTATTGTGACTCCTTGTGTGTCAACAGTAAATAAATCAATTTCAACAGAACGCTTGTTCTTGATTTGAATTATGCACATTTGTTCTAGTTGTGTCAAGCTCGACCTCTTTTTTCTGAACGAGTGTTCAAAAACACGAAGTAAGTAATGCAAAAACCGATTATTCTAGTTGCCAATGGAGACATTGCAGACCAAACTTGGCTCAAGTCCGTGCTTCTGCGGGAGCCTATGGCGATCATAGGGGTGGATGGCGGGGCCAATTACATTCTGGAGTTGGATGTAATCCCTGACATTGTATTAGGAGACCTTGATTCGATGTCTTCAGAGCATAAACGACTTTTAGAACAGAATTGGGTCAACATTTTTCAGTTTGATCCGGAGAAAGATGAGACTGATTTGGAGCTAGCTCTACTTTATGTGGCTGAGAATCAGCAATGGGATGGGTCTATGGTCGAAGTGTATGGGGCACATGGCGGTCGGTTTGATCATGAAATCGCAAATCTAATGCTCTTGACCCATCCTGCCCTACTAGAAAGAGACATTCGTCTAAAGGCTCCGCATCAAACCAGCTTTTTAATTACAGACAAGGCTGAAGTCAACGGCCGAGCGGGCGACACTGTCTCTCTTATTCCATTAAATGGAGACTCGGTTATTAAGCGGACGGTCAATTTAAAGTGGGAGCTCATTGATTCGACTTTGAAGTTTGGCCCTGCACGCGGGGTTAGCAATGTTATGACTGCATCTCAATCAACGATAGAGGTTGAGTCAGGCATCGTGCTTTGTGTGCATACTGAAAGGTCTTGGGATAGATAGAGATCGGTTGGCTATAATGCCCGCCGCAAAAAAAACTTGCCGGTCGCAGAGAAGAGAGCGCCCTCCTTGCTTTCGAATACCCGGCAGGCCCATGTGTAAATTCTTTTAATGCAGATGGGTTGAACAAAACTGCGGCGGTTCCCCGCCCAAGGGAGGTCAATTTTGACACAAACTAATCGTTCTAATGCACCGGCCGTGTCTGGTGCAACTGTGATCCCGGCCGTGGCCGTGGTCGTTGTGGCCGCGTATATCGCGGCGCAAATGATATCGGATATTACCAGCGTAAAAATCGGTGTGGTCGGTGGCTTAGCCGTTGACATGGGTACATTTATCTACCCGATCACGTTTACGTTGCGCGACTTAGTCCACAAGGTGCTGGGCAAACGGAACACGCGGGTGCTCATCATCATGGCGGCTGTGGTGAATCTGTTTATGGTGCTGTATACGTGGTGGGCCAGCACCATTCCGGCCGATTCGCTGTCTGATCCCGATGGAGCTTTCTTCAGTTCCTATGCCATGGTGTTTGGACCGCTTTGGCGCATCACCATCGCCTCAATTTTGGCCGAGGTGGTCAGCGAGTTGGTGGATACAGAGGTCTATCACTGGTTCATTACAAAAATTACCCGCAGTTATCAGTGGTTGCGCGTGTTGGTTAGCAACTCGGTCTCGGTTCCAATTGATAATTTAATCTTTGTTTTGATCGCATTTGCACCAATTCTTGGATTCCAAGATCACTTTTTGTCTGTTCCTTGGCCCGTGGTATGGGAAATCTTCCTGTTTAACCTTGCGGTGAAATATGGAATGACTCTAATTAGCTTGCCTTTGATCTATTTAACCCCAGATACGGCCGCTGATCAGTAAGATTTATGTGTGATTGGGCTGAAATATAAATTTATCAGTCCAATCACCTAAAAATCACATTGCCATCCATTGAAGTTCTAAATAACTTTATGTTAAAATCGGTCCTGATTAAGTAGAAAAGCTAAAGATTTTTTTGAAAGAGAGTTATTTATGGTTGAAGTCGTCATAGACAGCATACGAATCAGTTTGATTTCACAGCATCGCATTGTTATGTTGCGCGATGTTGATGGAGAACGCCAACTGCCTATCTGGATTGGCCCCTGTGAAGCAGAAGCGATTACGCTTGAATTGCAAGATACAGAAGTTGCCCGCCCACTGGCGCATGATTTGCTAAAAAATGTCATCGAGACGATGAATGGCAAAATTTCCCACATTTTGATCAATGAACTACAGGATTCTGTGTTTTACGCCCGTTTGTACGTTGATGTTGGCGGTAAGCTAATCGACGTTGATTGCCGGCCGTCGGACGCGATTGCCGTGGCAGTGCGAGCCAAAGTCCCAGTATTTATTGAAGAAGATGTGATGGAAGAAGTTGGGATTTTGCCAGAACCAGATTTGACCGATGCTGAAATGCGGGAAATCGAAGATCAGTTTGAGGTTGAAGCTGAAGGCAAGATTGAAGAAAAAGCGGACGACAAAAAGCTAGATGCGTTTTCTGACTTCTTAGACACTCTTGATTTTGATGATTTCGACGAAGAATAAGCTGGGCCAAACTTAAAGCCTAACACTAAAAATTACTCAAAAAAGGAGTGCAGTGATAAACTCACAGCACTCCTTTTTTTATGGGAAATCTAAAAAGAATTTATTTGCTCTATGTCTACCACTGAAAGACTACCACCCCAAAATCGCGAGGCAGAAGAGGCTGTTTTAGGCTCTCTTTTGATTGACCCGGACGCTATATTTGATGTTGCCGGCTTTTTGCGGTCAGAGATGTTCTACGTCACTGTAAATCGCTGGATCTATGAGTCGATTGTACGCATCCACGGCCGGAACAACCCCGTCGATGTCTTGACCGTGCTTGAAGATTTGCGTCGGAACGATCAGCTTGACGAAGTGGGTGGTGAACCGTATTTGGCGGGATTGGTTGGAGTTGTACCAAACTCGATCAACGTGGAATCGTACGCCCGCATCGTTGAAGCGGCGGCCGTTCGGCGTGACTTGCTAAGCGCGGCCGGAACCATCGCATCGATGGCATATGACGAAGAAGAAGACATTGGAGTGGTTTTAGACCGCTCTGAGCAAGCTCTTTTTTCGATCAGCGAGCAACGGACCACATCAGACCTTGTCCACATTCGCCAGATTTCTGAATCCTACTTAGAGCGGATCGAAGATCTGTACGCCCAAGAAGAGGAAATTGTAGGTGTCCCTACCGGTTTTACCGACTTAGACAAGCTAACGGGCGGCTTAAATCGGTCAGACTTAATTATTCTGGCGGCTCGGCCGGGTATGGGTAAAACATCGATGCAAAATGGGATTGGATTAACAGCGGCCAAGCTGTATAGCAAAAAAGTTGCTATCTTCAATCTTGAGATGTCCGGCGAGCAATTGGTACAGCGTATGATCGCATCTGAAACGCAGATCGACTTGCAACGCTTGCGCCGAGGCAATCTGCTTGACCATGAATGGCCCATTTTCCATGAGGCGGTTCAACGGCTTAGCGACACAAATATTTTTATCGATGACACCCCATCGATCAGCCCGATGCAGTTGCGTACAAAGTGCCGCCGCTTGTATGCAGAGCATGGTCTTGACCTGATTATGATCGACTATTTGCAGTTGATGCAGGCGGACAAAGCATCTGGTGGAAACCGGGTACAAGAGATTGGCGAAATCTCGCGCGGACTGAAGCAGTTGGCTCGTGAGCTTGATGTGCCGGTGCTGGCGGCTGCACAGCTCAGCCGTGGTGTTGAGAGCCGGCAAGACAAACGGCCGATGCTGTCTGACTTGCGTGACTCCGGTTCGATTGAGCAGGACGCTGACATTGTGATGTTTATTTATCGGGATGATTACTACAATCCTGAAACATCAGAAAGACCCAATATCGCTGAACTAAACGTGGCTAAACACCGTAATGGTCCAACAAGCACGATCGATTTGTATTGGAACTCAACGCTCGCAAGTTTCGCGAACTTAAAACGACAAGAAGTACAGCTTTAACAAAGATTAGAGTGGAGAGAAAAGAGATAAGAGTTGATCACAAACTCAGCCTCTTTTCTCTCCACTCTGCTCTCTTTTCTGAACATGAAAGGCTTTGCAGGATTCCCGGACGGAAAAACAGATTTCACTTATGTGCCTGACCGTTTTTTTACGGAGCTCCTGCCGATCATCGAATCCCCTAGCGAACTGCGGGTTACCATCTACACGTTTTACGCGCTTTCAAAAAAAGAAGGCAAGGTTCGATACTTAAGACTGGCTGATTACCTGACCGACAGAACCTTTATGGAGTCGTTGGGTGACAAGCCATCTGAAGCGGCTGATGCGCTAATCGATGGAATCGAGCGGGCCACGGCGCGTGGCACATTGCTCGAGATCACAATCGGCACGTCAGATGGTAATCTGAGCCTGTTTTTGATGAATACGCAAAAAGGGCGAGCGGCCGTAGATGGGTTGTCTCGAGGTGAATGGCGCCCCGATTTAGATGCGGCCGAAATCGTGAACATTTTGGTAGAACGCCCCAATATTTTTGTGCTGTACGAACAGAATATCGGGCAATTGACCCCCATGATCACCGAAGAACTGCGGGATGCTGAGAAAACTTGGCCGGTGGCATGGATAGAAGAAGCGATTGAATTGGCCGTGACCAGCAATGTGCGCAAGTGGCGTTATATTGTTGGCATTTTGAAACGCTGGCAGCAAGAAGGAAAACAACAGGATGGCCTCGATAGACGAAATTCTCCAGAAAAGTTACGGAACCAAATCCCAGAGGAATACCAAGACCTTATCCAACGGTAAAGATCAGCCGCAGTCTGTGAATGACCCTGCGGCCGGAACAACTATGGATCCAAATTTACTAAAAGGTGCCCACGGCGGCGATGAGGATTGTGAATTCTGTAGCGGAACCGGTTTCATGATTCCCAACGTGCCAACAGATGACCCTCGCTTTGGCAAAGCTGTGACGTGTGTTTGCCGTCAGGCCAACATCGAAGCGACCAAAGGGGATCGGCTTGTGCTTTACAGCCAACTGGGGCTGCTTACTGAGCTAACGTTTGACAAGTTTATGCCGGATGGATTGGGCTTGAAACCGCGCGAGCAACGCAATCTGACCCTTGCCTACAATTTTGTAAAAGAGTTCGCCGAAAATCCCAATGGCTGGATTGTGCTGTATGGTGGCTACGGATGTGGCAAGACCCATCTGGCGGCCGCTGTAGCCAACCACCGGATCGCCCAAGGACATCCTGCGCTGTTTATCAACACGCCTGACCTGCTAGACCATTTGCGGGCCACCTACTCCCCCAACAGCTCTCAAAGCTACGATCAACGCTTTGAAGAGGTTCGAAATGCCCCACTGCTCATTTTGGACGATTTGGGAAGCCAAAACAATACCGACTGGGTTCAAGAAAAACTTTATCAAATTTTCAATCATCGCTATAACGCCAAGCTCCCGACGATTATTACTACGAACGAGGACACTGACAGCTTGGACATGCGGATCAGATCACGAATCGAAGATGTTTCGATCGCACGCAAAATTGTGATTCTTGCCCCGGACTTTAGACGTGGCGGGGCAGAAGATCAGTCTGAACTATCAACTTTAGATTTGCACGATGACAAAACGTTTGCGAGTTTTGATCTGCGGGATCAAGAGCTGCCTAGAGCGCAATCAGACAATTTGCAGAGGGCGTTTGAAACTGCGGCCGGATTTGCCCAAAATCCAAATGGATGGCTTGTGTACTCTGGAACAGATTATGCCAACGGCAAAACCCATCTGGCGGCCGCAATCGCCAATGATTTTGCCCGTGAGGGGGATGCGGCCCTGTTTGTGGTTGTACCTGACCTGCTGGACCATTTGCGGGCGACGTTTGACCCCAAAAGTAATGTGTCGCTAGACAAACGCTTTAACGAGGTTAAAACGGCTCCTCTGCTGGTTTTGGATGATTTAGGGACGGAGAGCGCAACCTCTTGGGCGAAAGAGAAGCTGTATCAGCTGATCAACTATCGCTACAACGCCAAGCTCCCAACTGTGATCACCACGTCGCTTTCAATTGAAGAGCTGGACGGCCGGATTCGATCCCGTTTACTAGATCAATCTCGCTGTACCTTTTTCTTGATTGAAGCCCCCAGCTATCGGGGCAAGCCACGCAAAGGGCGGGGCCGCGGCCGACGATAATCTACTCTTTGAATTGAAGGAGTTGTACAAAGTTTCCGCATGTATCGTCCAGTACGGCCGTTATTACAGGTCCCATTTCTGTGGGAGCTTGAGAGAACTCTACACCAAGAGACAGTAACCGCTCATATTCCTCTTGAATATCTGCTACCTGAAAGGATTTAAAAGGAATTCCATCTTCCACTATCGCCTCTTTGAACGGCTTAACAGCTGGATGGTTACTAGGTTCAAGGAGCAATTCAACACTATTCGGATTATCAGCCTCTGTTAATGTGAGCCATCGAAATTCCCCCATGGGTATGTCATGCTTTTTTATAAAGCCAAGCTTCTCAGTATAAAATTCTAATGCTTTTTGCTGGTCGTCAACA
>JAHDEN010000247.1 GCA_020628815.1 Chloroflexota bacterium
TTTTTTGTTTTAGCTTTTGCCATGTGATTGATACCTCGCACAGAAAACCCCCATTAAATGGGGGTTTGTGCCACTCAGATATTTTGTAAATCTCCTGTTCAAAAAAAAGCAGGAGAAGAGCAAACAGGGTTATAAATTATTCTAAAGGTGCCAACATAGCTGTCATTTGCCAGCCTTCCATGTTGGGTTTAGTTTCTACAATCGAAATTTCAGAAAGCTCTTCAACCACACCTTTGATCAGCTCACGGCCGATTTCAGTATATTGAATTTCACGTCCTTGAAAACGAACTGCGACCTTAACCTTTTTTCCTTCTTCCAACCATTTGCGAGCATTTTTAACTTTAATGTCGCGGTGGAAAGTAGAAACTTTTGGCCGGAGCTTAATCGTTTTAATTTCGACTTTCTTTTGATTTTTACGTGCTTCGCGCTCTTTTCGAGCTTTCTCGTAGGCGAACTTGCCATAGTCCATAATTCTACAGACCGGCGGTCTAGCATTTGGAGCCACTTCGACAAGATCTAAGTCTGCATCGCGAGCCATATTCAGGGCCTCGCCAATTGGGACTTCGCCTATGTTCTCATTCTCGCTGTTGACCAGTTGAACTGTTCTTGCGCGGATACGACCATTAATTCGATACTGTGGTCCTCTAGGTTTTTTATTGGTTGTTCTAGCTCTTCTTATTTTTTGTACCTCTTAAAGTTGTTCAGGAAGATGGGTAAAACGGCTGTAACACGGTTTGTCACAGGTCGAAATAGTAGCACACCGTTAATTACGCGTCAATTGATCTGTAGCCAGTTCTCCCCTTCAACGAGCAATTTTCTTGCATAACTTCGATAATCATTCACGATTTATATTAACCTGAATCATTTGAAGGGATAAAGTTAGGAATTTCAGTTTCAAATCGATAGCCGGGGATAAGTTCAATAACCCGTTCCCAAGCGGCAATAATAGCTTGGCTGCTGGTAAAGTATCCGCTCAGCATCTCTTGCAACACAATCGAAACCACATTCTGGCTGTACACGTCTGATATGAGATCACCCTGCCCGCTGGCGATCCCCCAGCGGGATTTGGCCGATAAGTTGTTTGCCAGCTTTTCTGCTACGTCTGCACCATAGATATCGGTTACTGTCCGACCATCGGCCGACAGCGGCAAACTGGCCCATAGCTCTAAAAATTGCTGCGGATCGCTTTGTGTCCCCTGGCGCATCGGCACGCGGCGGGCAGGCTCAATGCCCAGCCACAGCTCATACCCATCATTAAACCAATATTCAGCAAAGCTTTGAGCCAATTCTGGCTGAGTCCCCGTTGTGAACCCCATCAACGTAATGTGGCCAAATTCAACCGGTTCTCGCTGGCGGCTACGCCCTGACAGCCCAACCTGCACACCACTATTTTGCGCCAAAAAGTTTGGATCTTCTAAACACTCTGGGCAAGATGGGGTTCTTTCGGCCGCCAGACCTGCGACATCGAGCAGAAAGTCTGGTGAACCGACAATCATCCCCGTTCTGCCCGCCAAAAATGCATTGATCGCACTTGTATCCGTTTGAATGTCACTGGGGCTATACTGATTAATTAGCTCACGATAAAACTCAAACGTATCCATGCACTCAGGAGTCAAAATCGTCACTTCCCCATCTTCAGCAATCAAATCACACTCATTGGCGCTAGCAAAATGCTCGAACACCTGATGGGTAGAAATAAGATCAGATTCTGTGGGGATCACTAGGCCGGAAAGCAATGTGTTTGTAATTCCGTTCTGGGCAGAAAGCGTTTCGGACCGGTAAATTTGTCTGGCACCTTGCAATATCGACCGGTAATCGGTTGGCGCTGATAGATTTAGATCATCAAACCAATCGCTTCTATATAGAAGCAGCTGTTTGTACCCATCAACCGGAATAGCTGAATTGGCTCCATTGACCAGTGCGGTGTTTATGACCGACTGGTTAAATGTTTCATGTCCCAATTCTTCAATAATAGAGCTCGAGAGTGTTTGATCTAATATGCCGCGCGTGGCCCATCCGGCCGAATATTCGATAGGGTGGATAATGACATCAGGCAGCTGATTAACCAAAGCGGCCCCTTCAACTAAATCAACCAAGCGATCGGGATCAACCAAGACAAATTCCATGTGCAACCCGTAATTTGCATCTAAGGCGCGGGTCATTTGTTCAAGAACAACCTGGTGTTCAGCGCTAGTCTCATTTACCCAAACGGTCAATATCGGGTTTAAGGATGCGTCGGTTGACTGCCCATCTCGGTTAGGCAGTGACAAGGCTTGCCCCGTTGGCGTTGGTGCAGGCAAAAACAGCTCTTCAGTTTGGCCAGAGTTTACTGGGACTCGCGTTGTAGACAGCCGTGGCGGAGAAGATACAACTGAGCAGCCAGCCAGTGCAAGCGCACACAGCACAAGCAGGTTGATCATATTTTTCGGCCGTTTTAGATAATTAACCAATACAGAATATCCTTTTGATTTTTGAGACAGCTTGAATAAGAGATGGGATTTTAGTTGCGATCCGCAATAATCTGCAATCCTTTAAGGGTAAGCCAAGGATCATTCAGCTCGATAATATCGGTAACCTCTTCAATGACCGGGATCAGCCCACCAGTCCCGATAACTTGCACCCTTTTTGCGGCCGGATCAATCTCAGCAATTTCACTTTTTAGCTTGGGAACAAGCCCTTCTAGCATAGCCACATACCCATTGACTAATCCAGATTGAATCGCATGGACCGTATTGCTACCAATCACATTAGGAGGAGGGACCAAATCAACTTGGCTAAGTTTGGCGGCTCTTGAAAACAACGCATCGGCCGTAATGCCTAAACCAGGTGAAATAATTCCCCCCATAAACCGGCCGTCAGATGTAACCACATCAAATTTAGTCGCTGTTCCCATATCAATCACAATCACAGCTGAGTCTTCGGGTGCGCCCGCGTGCGCAGCAACTGCGTTGGCTAAACGGTCAGCTCCAACTAATTCAGGGGCATCTGTTTCGTTGGCAATCCCCAGTTCAAGATCACTGGTAATAATAATTGGTTCGATTTTTAAGTACCGAGCACAAGCCTGCTGGGCTGCAACAGTTAATTTAGGGACCACACTGCATAAAACAATGCGATCAAGCATAGAAACTTGGATCGTATCCCGAATTAAGCCTCGCAGTTGAATTCCGAACTCATCAGATGTTCGATTCCGAACTGTGCGGAGCCGCCATTGGATGAGCCATTCGTCTCCATCCCAGACGCCTAAAACAACGTTTGTATTACCGATATCTATCGCAAGTAACATGGTTCGAGATTATCGAGTGACGCCCCTGATTGTGCAAATCCGCTTGCCGTAATGGCAAACTTTAATCAACCATGTGGTTGATTAAAGAATAGACCCCATTCGCTCAAATATCAGCTTATCGGCCGATTTTTGATTTTCGATTTCGTCGTAAGCTTCTGCCATCAAGTTTTTACAGGAGAAACCAGATGAAACGAATCAGAAATTTACCGACCTTTGTGAAAATATCGACTTTAGTTATTTTGCTACTTTTTGCAGCGGTTGCCCTCGCTTTTAGAATTGGCTCGCCGGACACACCGGTTGATATCAATAACCCTGTAGGGCTGCTAGAAAAAAGTTACACAGATACAGGCCGTGATCGCCAATTAGAAACGTACGTTTGGTATCCTACAGAAGCGATTGGGCTCGTTGAGGTATATGAAGACAATGCGGTTTTCAAAGGGTTTTCAGCCATCAAAAACGCCCCACTCAAAGATCAAAAGCATCCATTAATCATTATGTCGCACGGGAGTGGTGGAAACCGAGGAAATCAAGGGTGGCTAGCCCCTGATTTAGCCCGGCAGGGTGCGATTGTGGTTGCCGCCAATCATCCTGGCAGCACATCCCGAGATTCGGCCGCAGCCACAAACATTTTGGCTTGGAACCGGCCGCAGGACATTTCATTTCTTATCGATTCAGTGTTAGCGGATGGAGAATTAGCACAGCTCATCGACCCAGAACGGATCGCCGTTGTTGGCCATTCACTAGGCGGCTATACATCGTTTGCAATAGGGGGCGGCGAGTTGAGCATCGATCAGTTCACTCAGTATTGCCAAGATTTTCCTGACAATCCAGACTGCGCTTTTTATCGCAATGGTGAAGTTGACTTTGCACAGGTTGACCGTAGCAAATTTGAGAAAAACTATAAAGATGATCGAGTTTCGGCCGTGGTAGTTATTGATCCAGCTTATGCTAAGGCGTTCAAAGCTGAAAGCTTAGAAAATCGCGCCCCAACCCTTTTGATTGCACCACCAAGTGCTGAGCTTGATTTTGGTGATTTGAAAGTTGATTATTTGGCCCAACAAGCTCAGTTAGGCGAGAACTATATCGAAATGAGTGGTGCGTATCACTTTACTTATTTGCCAGAATGCAAGCCGATTGGTTACTACCTGCTGAGTGTAGTTGAGAAAGATGGGGAACTGCTATGTTTGCCAGAAGAAGGTCAATCAAGAGCAGAATACCACGCTGAAACATCGGCATTCATCGTTGACTTTTTACAAGCTGAAACGATTTTGAGTGAATCAAAAGAAGGTTAAAGATGACAGAGAGCAACGAGATTCTCCGCTTTATTAATCGGGCGCTAGCATTCGGAATCGTGATGATTGTGCTGGTGTTATTTAAGTCAGAGTCCAGCTTAGACTCCAGTAATTTTCTAACCTTAGGCGGAATAAGTGCACTTGGACTGTTTGCTTTTTGTCGCATCATGGAACGGTTTGTCCACATGATTGATGAATGATAAATAGATAAATTTGAGATAGTGATTGAAGTGACCGGCCGGGTTGTGGTACGCGAAATGTAGCGTCCGCAGCCCGGCCTTTTTTTGTTTAGTAGGGAATCGCCCTCCCTTTTTGATGACGATTCAAGCCTATGAATCTGCGCGCGCACGAGACGCTCAAACCAGCGGGATGTGACAGCAAATCATTCGTTTTTAATGCTAAAGCCTACTTTCCCCCAATTCAAATCTAGATGTGTAACTTTTTCAAATCGTCTGCGACTCTGCACTTGGTTACGTGGGTCCTGCCTGTCGTAAATAGACAGACCCCACCTAAACCAAGGGAAAGAAAAATGAAGAACAATCACATCAATAACAAGAAATCGAAGTTTTGGGCAAGCGTATTAATCGCTTGCCTGGCCATTTTAATGTTTCAGACCACATGGGCGTCTGAAACAACAGATCTATCAAATCAGGCTGCCTGTGGCGGCTTGGCGCAAGAGGCTGAACAAGGGCAGTTGTTTGGCAACTTGGCCATCGGTAATGGAGAAAGATCGAGCGGGGGCGCTTATATCCATGTGCCTAATAACATTTCAAGCAACGGAACGCTAAACCGGAACAACCGGGCTGATTTTTGCGTGACGGTCGCGGTTGAAGGGGAGTATCAGATTAAAGGGTGGGTTACATCTTTTGATCATGAATCTGATTCATATTTTGTGCAGATGGATAGTGCCCCGGCCGCTGGCTATTTATGGGACACGCGCAAGGGGGGGCAGTTTGTAGAAGACTTGATTAACGACCGAGGCAAAACAGATCCTCAGATTTTTTATCTGACGGCCGGACAACATACCCTGTCGTTCGTGCATCGTGAGAGCGGGACAAAACTTGATCGGTTTGAACTCGTTTTAATATCGGCCGCTGGCAATCAACCACCAACACCGACAAATGTTGCGCCCACGGCAACCAACATCCCACCAACAAGCACACCCAATACAAACCCTGGCACCGGCCAATGTGGGCCGCTGGCTCAAGAGGCGGAGCAAGGGCAGTTGTTTGGAAACTTGGCGGTCGGGAATGGTGAGGGCGCCAGCGGCAATGGCTATATCCATGTCCCCAACAACATATCAAGCAATGGCAATCTGAACTGGAACAATCGGGCAGATTTTTGTGTGACGATTCCGGCCGCTGGAGAATATCAGATTAAGGGGTGGGTTAAATCACCCGATCACCAATCTGATTCGTTTTTTGTTCGGGTCGATAATGGGCCTGCAAACGGTTATCTGTGGGACACCCGCAAGGGGAGCCAGTTTGCAGAAGATTTAGTTAATGACCGAGGCAAAACTGATCCGCAAAAAATCTACTTAACGGCCGGACAGCACACGTTATCTTTCATTCATCGTGAAAGCGGCACAAAGCTTGACCGGTTTGTGGTTGAGTCGCTCTCTAACGGTGGGAATCCGGCTCCTACAGCTACGGCCGTTCCGCCTACGGCGACTAACATCCCACCCACAACGACGCCCGTTCAGCCACCACCCACAAGCACGCCCAACGCGAATCCTGGAAATGGCCAATGCGGACCATTGGCTCAAGAAGCTGAGCAAGCGCAGCTGTTTGGGAATTTGGCAATTGGATATGATGGTGCAGCAAGCGGAGGGGCATTTATTCATGTACCGAATTCAATTTCTAGCAAGTGGTCGCCTGATCGAAATCATCGAGCAGATTTCTGTGTCAACTTGGCCACCGCTGGGGAATACCAGATTAAGGCTTGGGTCAAAGCCACAAATGAGCATTCAGATTCGTTCTATATCACGGTAGATGGTTCCCCGGCAAATGCATATCTGTGGGACACCAGAAAAGGGAATCCATTTGCAGAGGATCTAATCAATGATCGAGGTAAATCCGATCCGCAGAAAATAACGTTATCGGCCGGTCAACACACCTTGTCGGTACTGCAACGGGAAAGCGGCACACAGCTTGATCGGATTGAGTTTGTTTTACTTTCTGGTAATGGTGCTCCCGTTTCAACACCAACCAATCCCGCACCCACCAATCCGGCTCCGACTAGTGCGCCACCAACAGCAGCACCTCCAGCCGCACCAACCGCAACGCCAATCTCAGGTGGCTCGGGATCTGTTTACTATGTTTCACGGAATGGAAACAACGGTGACGGCCGGTCTTGGGGCAGTGCTTGGGATGAGCTGAATCGGATTAATTGGAGCGTCATCCGACCGGGTGACACGATCTTCATTGACGGTGGCAGCAATGGGATGACGTATCAGACGGCGCTTAAGCCAACTAAAAGCGGAGACAACAACAATCCGATCTTGGTTCAGCTGTCATCTGAAAACGGCCGAAACGGAAAAGCGATTTTCTTTGGCGGAAACAATGTCTTGCTCCCAGAATGCGGGCAGCGCAGCTGGGATGAAAGCCAGCTCAATCGGGCCGGGGAAAACGGCATTTTGTTTGAGAAAGGTGTTTCGAACATTATTGTTGACGGCCGTAAACGGCACGGCATTGTGATCCACGGCTGGAAAGGTGATGGGGTTAAGTTTGTTTCGGACCGGATCAATAACGGCCGGGATGACAACACCAAGAATATCACCTTGCGCTACATGGAAATTTATAACAACGGTGGTATTCGGCGTCAGAACGATGGAAATGTACAAAATCTGTACTACCCCAATCATGCAAATTCGGGCATCGAGCTGTCTGGTGTGGGGCATGTGTTCCAGTTTTTAGAAATCCATGACAACAGTGGCGACGCGATTCAGTCCGGCTATACCAATCCTTCGGGAGGCGTGTACAACAACATGGACGACCTAACGTTGACCGATTCATGGCTGTACAACATGCGGCCCCACTCCGGCCGAGACAACAGCCCGGCCGGTGAGCAGTGTACCCTGAGCAATCAGAGTGGCTGTGATGAGCTGGGTGCGCCACACATGGCGAAGGATTACCAATATTATCCATCTTCACCGGCCAACCGAGTTGAAAGTTTTAACTGGTGTACCCATTCAGACGGCATCCAGATTTACAGCAGTAACG
>JAHDEN010000248.1 GCA_020628815.1 Chloroflexota bacterium
GCGGCCGGATGCGGGTTGAGTTTGATACCCAGCGGGAGCTGAAGAGCAAAAAGGGAGAATCGGCCGAAACGCTCGACATCCGCATCAGCGATGAGGCGGGGGTGCGGCCGTATGAAAACTATTCTGGTGGGGAGCAGTTTCGGGTGAATTTCGCCATTCGGATCGCGCTGTCGCAGGTGTTGTCGCGGCGGGCCGGGGCCAAGCTGCAAACGCTGGTGATTGATGAGGGGTTTGGCAGCCAGGATCCTGAGGGGCGCCAAAAGCTGATCGAGGCGATCAACGCCATCCAGCCAGATTTTGCGTTGATTTTGATTATTACCCATGTGGAAGAATTGCGGGATGCGTTCCCGAATCGGATCGAGGTTGAGAAGACAAAATCAGGATCTACGATTTTTGTGAATTGATGTGCCGGTGGCGCGTCTCAAAAACGAATTGTGCCCAAATCGGTTAACGGCCGTAAATCTGGCTCAACCAATCCCCGCCTGGCCTCTACAGAAAACAACAGCTCCTTTGAATAAAAACTGAACATCAGACCTGGATCAACCAACTTACTAGTTGGGATTTTGCCTACCTTTTCGTCAAAACTCAGCTCTGCCCCCCATTGTTGATTAAAGGCTTGCATCGCATGGGCGAAAAACAGGGTGATGGTTTCATGATAGCCGCCGGTGTCTGTGTTCTGCGTGCCGGTTGCTACGTTGTATTGGCAAATCCCATCCCGCAAGAGCTGCATGCTGGTGTCAAGATCATATTGCTCCGCCATGTGTAAACCCACCACTAAGTGGGCCAGATGGGTCCATTCATCGGCCGGAAGTGTGTGGTCCAGAAAACCGTTGATAATGCGATGGGTGTCGATTTCAGTTATCATTTGAGTGTCTCTCCTATCAAGTAATGATGACACTACTTTACCGACTGAACGGGCGAAGATGAATGACAAATCTAAGCCATTATTCAAACGTGACGAGAGAATCTAAAGAACCCGATTGAAAATAGTTTAGGATCTAAATTGGATAGTACAGATCGAAAAATTTTGAAGCTTTTGATGCAAGACGGCCGGATGTCGTTTGCCGAACTCGGCCGTCAGGTGGGGCTGTCGCTTCCGGCCGTGTCTGAGCGGGTGCGTCGTCTTGAAGAGTCTGGAATTATCGAAGGGTATTCGGCCCAAGTTAGCCTAAAAAAGTTGGGATTCCCAACCACCGTTTTTATTCAGCTCACCGTCCCCCCAAACCGGTACGATGCCGTTAAAACGGAGATGGAAGCTATCCCTGAAATTTTAGAAGCCCATCATGTGGCAGGTGATCTGTCATTTATCTTAAAGCTTCAGCTGGCAGATTTAGAAGATTTAGAGCCGATTTTGCTCAAGCTGAACCAGCAGGGGCAAACGGCCAGCATTATCGCCTTATCCAAAACAGTCAATAAAAATGGGATCGATTTAATTGAGTGAGCCTCTAACCTCTGCAATTCTCCCCTCAAGAAAAGAAAGCTCAACCTCGTTCTGCGTAAGCTCCACGGCCGCCTGATAAGCTAACAGTGCCGCTTCGTGCCAACCCGCCCTTCGATTCAAATCCGCTTTGGCCGCATGGAACAAATAGTAATCCTGCAGGCTGTCAGCCAGCGGCTCTAACAGGGCTAGCCCGGCCAGCGGCCCTTCGGCCATCGCCACAGCTACCGCATGGTTTAGCTGGATAATGTGGTTCTCCGGCTCCAGTTGCATCAGCCCGGTGTAAAGCATGGCGATTTGAGGCCAGTCTGTGTCGGCCGCTGTTTTGGCTTCTGCATGCAAGGCGCTAATCGCAGCTTGTATCTGATACGGTCCTGAATCGCGTAGCGCCATCGCCTGATCAAGAATGGCGATCCCGGCCGCGATTTTGTCTTGATTCCACAGATTTCTGTTCTGCTCTTCAAGCAACACCAACGTGCCATCGGCCGCAGTACGAGATGACTGACGGGCGTCATGCAGCAACATGAGAGCTAATAATCCCAACGCTTCTGCATCTTTGTTTAGGGCCGGTTCACGGTCTAGCAGATGGGTTAAAACGGTGGCTAATCGAATCGCTTCGGTACATAAATCTGCCCGAATTAAGTTTTCCCCACTGGTGGCTGAATACCCTTCGTTGAAGATTAAATAGATGACATGTAGCACCCCATTTAATCGGCCGGATAATTCTTCAGTTGCAGGAACACGATAGGGGATGCCCGCCTGTTTGATCTTCCGTTTGGCCCGAACCAGCCGCTGCGCCATGGTGGTTTTCGGCACCAGCAGGGCTTTGGCAACTTCGGCCGTGGTCAGCCCCCCCAACGTGTTTAGTGTCAGCGACACTTGCGCGTCTAAATTCAGGGCCGGATGGCAGCAGGTAAATATGAGTTTAAGCCTCTCATCTGGAATTTCATCTGCTGGTGTCATTTCAACCCCGCGCTTTTCTAAAATAATTTCAGCATCTCCACCATCTTCCCATTTGGTTTTGCGCCGCAAGCGGTCAGTGGCTTTGTTGCGGGCAACCGTTGTCAGCCAAGCGGCCGGTGAGTTCGGAACGCCTGACTCGGGCCATTTTTGGAGCGCCGTTACAAACGCCTCTTGCAGCACATCTTCAGCCAGCTCAAAATCGCGCAAGTGGCTGATCAGGTTGGCTAATACTCGGCCGTACACTTGTTGAAACAGCTGCTCGATGTCTGAGTTTGGTACTGGAGATTGGGTCATAGATATTAAAGTTATGCGTAGTGCGTGACACGTGGATAAAGTTCCACGCATCACGCACCACGTCATGCCGAGACATTTTTCGGTTAAAAAACCTTAGCCCGGGATTTCCATTAGCGGCCGGATTTCGACACACCCATACTTGGCCCCCGGGATCAGGGCCGCATATTTAATCGCTTGGTCAATATCTTCGCAATCGAGGATATAGAAGCCGCCAAGCTGTTCTTTGGTTTCAGCAAAAGGGCCATCAGTGGTCAATGTTTTCCCATCCCGCATACGCACGGTGGTTGCGGTGGCTGAAGGCAGTAACGCTTCACCCAAGCCGGTCGCGACACCCGCTTGCTCGATGGTTTGGCCATAAGCCATGTATTCACCAATCTCTGCTTGGATATCTTCCGCTGTTGCATGCTCGATGCCTTCTTCTGAACTGTAAATTAAACAAATGTATTTCATGATATTGTCCTCTTAATCTTAATTGTAATTGCTTTTCAAAATTGTAGGGAACCCTGTTCTGTAAATAGGGATCAACCCTCCCCTAACCCCTCCCGGGGGAGGCTAGGTGGGCGTAACCTTTTCAACACGTTCTAACTGCTTAACCCAATTTGATACACCGGTTCAGCCGTGGTGCGGGTATGCAGCCAAACCATCAACCCGTTTTGTAAAAATACCACGAATGGGATGATGGCGTTGGGGATACTTCCTTCCAAAACCGCATGACAGAGTGTTGCACCGAGCGTTAATCCTGCGATTAAAAAGGCTCCCAGATAAATCGCTTTGGGATTAAAAAAGCCGGTGATTAAACTACCCACGGCCGTGACTTCGATCAGGCCGGTTAGAACCATAAACCACATCGGAAAGCCAAACGTCGTAAACGTTTCAACCATGTCGGGCATTCCAACTATTTTTGAAATTCCGAAAAAGCCAAATTGGGCGATGAGTAAAACTTGTAATACGGTCTTGGTGATTTTCATTTTATTCTCCTATCTGTCTAAAAGTAACTTTGACTGAATCATTTTCAGCCTGTTACTGTATTGACGAACGAGAATGTTGAAAATCGACAGGGTTTAAAAATCAGTTTTGAAATTGGTTAAATTCGTGCCGCCTACCTCTGGGAAAATCGGTTATTGGTTTAGCAGATTACCAAAGTCTGTTACATAAAACCCGGGTCCTTGAACCGCCATGAGCAAGGTTTCTTGAGATTTGTTGAGCGTAACAAACTTGGCCGGAAACGGCCACGGTAGCCCGTCGTTGTATTCTGCCCACGTTGCGCCATTATCGGTGCTGCGTAGCACCCCGCGCCCGGCCGGGTCATAGCCTCCCGCTTCCCACGCAGATGATGATGCGGCAAAAATGCTGGTCTGGGTTAGATGGACGTCCCGGATAAAGCCATCTTCTAAACGCTGTTGCCAGGTTAGCCCATTGTCTTCGCTGAGCCAAACACCACCGCCGGTTCCCATCACACCCACAACAACACGGCCGGCTGTTTGTGTATCAAACTCGATGTCACGCACGCCGCGCCAGCCCCACTCCCAAAAGATTCCCGGTACATCCCCCGCCATGTCAGAGCCACCGACGGCCGACCAGCTGCCACTGTCACCATTTGCGGCCGAACGGAATAACCCAGCTTCACCACCGGCCAAAATCACCCCTTCCCCAAAGTTATCTACGGCTACAAAATGACACCCGCCACACTCAAAAACTGGCTCCCAGTTCCAGCCATCATCCACACTGCGATAAACATCCCCAGAAACAGTTGTGAACAGAGTTCGGCTGTCGGCCGGGCTGTTGGGGTCGATGGCGATGTCCATGATATGCGGGCTTTCGGGCAGACCCGCGTTGCTCGCTTGCCACGAATCGATTGCACCAAAATTGTCGCTGCGCAACAGCACGGCCGGTGCTCCAATGTTGTCCGTCTGCACCATCCACACCGTTCCGGCTCTAGCGGGATTAGGCTCGGCTAAAACCGTAAAAGCGTTGCCACCAGCGCCGTTCCACTCAACCGTTATGTCCGGCACGTTGCAGTTTTGCCAACTTGTGCCGCCGTCTAAACTGCGGAAACAGCCCATGTCGTACATGGCCATATAGATGGCTGATGTTCCATCTGTAGATGAACGCTCACTGGCCGCCGCATTGAAGAAAACAATGTTATCGATGCCGGTTGAGGTAAAGGTGCCCGCCTCTGTCTCTTGCGTGTATCGGTTTTGGAACGTGCGCCCCCCATCGGCCGAGCCGAACACAAATTGACTGTTGGCCCACAAAACAGAGTCGCCGTTAAAGGCTAATGTGCGCACAGCACCATCAAAACTGTCTAGATGGGCGAAAAAGGCGGTGGACCAGCCAAAATCATAGTCATCCACTTGGCTGATCTGTTCCCATGTGGCACCGCTATCGGCCGATTCCCACACCCCGTTCCGTTCGTCCCACGGGAACTGATAGCGCGGTTCGATAAGACGCAGACGGCCGTCTGCCGCAGGCCAAATGACCCCGTGCCGCTGAGCCACAAGTTGCCATTCAGACCCATTGTTTGAGCTGGTGTAAAGCTGCCCGTATAAGTCAGGATCGTTTTGATAGGTGGTGAGCCACAGCTCTCCTTGCGCATCTTGAGCGATGTCCATGATATTGCCCAGAGATTGCCCCACCTGTTCCCAAGTTGCCCCAGCATCGGCGCTACGGTAAACGACGGCCGGTCCGCTGGCAAAACGGGCTTCCCCCGAAAGGGCAAACAGATAATCTGGGGTAGACAGCAGTTTGATCAAGCGCAATCCGGCCGGAAGATTTTGGCTAACGACGGTCCAAGTTCGGCCGCCGTCATTGCTCCTTAAAAGCTGACCCTGATTGTTGTTCCATTCAGGATGATAGGTGGCGAATACAATTTGGGGGTCTGGGCCAAAGGCAAAATCGTGAAAGTAACCATCCTCAAACACTTTTTCAAAGCTGTTTGCACCGTCGGCCGAGCGGAAAATACCGTTGTCACTGCCTAGCAAAATAATATCAGGATCGGTTGGATGAAACCCGATGGCGCTGATATGGGTTTGGGTTAAGCCACGGTCCAGCCCGATCACTTCCCACCTGCTGTTGCTGTTCCACACGTCTCGATTGATGTATGCCCCACTCAAGTCACTGCCTGCGATGGCCACCCCGTTTGCGCTTTGGCCGATGGTGTGGAATGCCCCACCACCACCCGGGTTTGAAAAATAGCTCCAATAGGGAGATGGGTTATTTTCGGCCGATTGTTGTGCGATGGGGACGAAGGTTTCGGCTGGGGTAGAGGTGGCTTGCACAACGGCCGCAGGTTCTGGCGTGGTGGTTGGCTCTGGTTCCGTGATGGGGGTGGCGCTTGCAACCTCTTCAATTTCAGGCTCTTCTATCTTTAGTTCTTCTGCCTTTGGCTCACTTCCCGTTGGTTCTTGTGTCGGCTCAATTGCCGAAGTCGGCAAGGTTTCAGACGGTCCAACCTGGCAAGCTGTTAATAGCAGCAGGCTGATGAGTAAGCTAAGCGTTTTTTGGTTTAAGTTAAAGAGTTGCATTTGGTCACCACCGTGTAAATTAATATGGCTTAAGTTTAACTCAGTGGCCGAAGAAAATGCAGACCTGTTGGCCCTAATTTAAAACCGGTTGTTCTTGCTCACAGGATCAATCCTGCGATTAAAATAAGAAGCCCGATCAATCGGTGTCCACAAGGGACACCGCTACCTAAGCCATCAAGTAATAGATTGTTGCCTTTGATCTGCCAAAGAGGACAATTGAGCGAAATTAGCAGTTGATTATGATTGGCCAGTGAATCATGATTCATTGACCGTGTTGCGAAACCCAAAATGAAAATCGTTTTAGATGCAATGGGCAGCGAAAATATGCCTGCGGCCGATGTTGAGGGGGCTGTTCAAGCCGCTCAACTTTATAAACAAGATCAAATTATTTTAGTCGGCCGAGAAGAGCTGATTAACCGTGAATTGGCTAAATATGATCTTTCCGGCCTAAATTTGTCAGTTGTGCATGCTGAAGAGATTATCGACATGACTGATAAGCCACGTAAAGTAGTGCGGGGTAAACCGAACTCATCTATGCACGTGGGGCTAAATTTGGTCAAAGACGGCCGGGCCGATGCATTTGTTTCGATGGGGAACACCGGCTGTACGCTTGCTGTAGCCATGTTGGGGACACTCAAACGAATCGCCGGAGTTAAGCGGCCAGCGATCGGCGCGATTTTCCCGATGCCGCACCGGCCGATTTTGTTAGACAATGGGGCCAATGCAGATTGTGATGCGGAAAACCTGCTGCAATTTGGCATCATGGGCAGTATCTATGCGGCCGTTGTCAACGGTAAACCTAATCCTACAATTGGACTTTTGTCGAACGGGGAAGAAGAAGGGAAAGGGAATAAGCTGGTTCAAGAGGCGGGTGAACTACTGGCACAAAGCTCGATCAATTTTATCGGCAATGTTGAACCCAAAGATTTTATGCAGGGGCGAGTAGATGTTGCGATTGCGGACGGGTTTGTTGGCAATGTGATGCTTAAAACGGCCGAAGCCACCGCCCGAGCTTTAACCGATTTAATTCGGTCTGAAATTAAATCATCCGTTCTTTCAACAGTTGGTGGTATGCTAGCCCGCCCAGCTTTGCGTCGGGCAGGGGCATCGCTCGACCCGGATGAAATTGGTGGAGCCCCTCTCTTAGGTGTGAACGGCGTTGTCATGATCGGGCATGGCAGTTCTGGCAGTAAAGCGGTACGCAATGCGATTGGTCAAGCGCGTCAGGCGGTAGATTCTGGTATTGTAGAGGCGATCAAAAAAGGGATTGAAACGGGTTAGGGACTGAATAGAAAATAACTATTCCATCTGCAAGTTGATTTATTATGATTTTCTTTTCAGTTTTGAAGGATCGATCAACTAGCTGGGATATTTATTTTTAATACTCGTTCCTTAAATTACCTGCATTCAGTTTGCGATTTACGATTTTCAGTTTACGATTGGATCGTACGTCTTGTAGTTTTAAAAATCGTAAGCGTGCTGAGGATCAATGGAGAAGAACTTTTTAGACCATCGTGGGGAACCGCGCGTGGTCATTACCG
>JAHDEN010000249.1 GCA_020628815.1 Chloroflexota bacterium
ATCAAAAAGATGTGTACAAACGGGCCCACGAGCAGATTCAGCGGAACATGGAGCTGATGCTGCCGGGCACAAGTTACCGTGATTTGACGTTTAATACGTTGCAGTATGATCCGGCCGTGTTTAACACCTACACGGTGCAGTATCACGGCGTTGGGATGTGTGATGAGGCTCCGGCCATCTACTTTCCTGACGCATGGGACGCATACGGCTGGGACGGCCATTTACAGCCGGGCATGGTAATTTGTGTCGAGAGCTATGTGGGGTACAAAACCGGCGGTGAAGGTGTGAAGCTTGAGGATCAGGTTTTGATTACGGAAACGGGGTATGAAAAGCTGAGTAATTATCCGTATGAGGAAGAATTGCTTAAGTAAATTCTTGGGGATTGCAAGTTTATTTAAAAATACCGTGTTACGTAGAACGTAGATTGAGTAATTCAACGTATCACGAAACACGATAATTATCATGAAAGCCGTTTTTTACACCGAATTTGAAAAACCTCCTGTTATTGAAACTCTACCAGACCCAGAACCGACGGCCGACGGTGTCGTCGTGCAGGTGCAGGCAACCGGCGTTTGCCGCAGCGACTGGCACGGCTGGATGGGGCACGACAGTGACGTGACTCTGCCCCATGTACCCGGACACGAATTGGCAGGAGTTGTCGTTGAGACCGGTAAAAATGTATCTCGCTTCCAAAAAGGGGATCGGATCACGGTGCCGTTTGTCGGTGGATGTGGCTCCTGTAGCGAATGCGCCTCTGGAAACCAACAGGTTTGCCCGACCCAATTTCAACCCGGCTTTACCCACTGGGGCAGCTTCGCCGAGTATGTGGCACTGGGGTATGCAGATACCAATCTGGTCAAATTACCAGACGCCGTTGACATGGTCCCGGCCGCCAGTCTGGGCTGCCGCTTTGTCACCTCGTTCCGAGCAGTTGTGGATCAGGGCAAAGTGACGGCCGGGCAATGGGTGGCGGTACATGGATGCGGTGGCGTGGGGCTTTCAGCCAATATGATCGCCAACGCGCTAGGGGCCAATGTGATCGCCATCGACATAGACGCTGACAAGCTGACGTTTGCTAAAACAATTGGGGCGGTGGCAACGGTAAAC
The DNA here is from genome assembly GCA_020628815.1 of Chloroflexota bacterium. GTDB lineage: Bacteria > Chloroflexota > Anaerolineae > Promineifilales > Promineifilaceae > WTJY01. Next base: position 1,108 of record JAHDEN010000249.1, read on the forward strand.
GGGGCAGGCAAATCATCGGCCGAAGTGGTGGAAGCGGTCCGTGAGATTTCAGATGGAGGTGTGCACGTTTCAGTTGATGCGCTGGGCCATCCAACCACCTGCTACAACTCTGTTGCCAACCTGCGCAGGCGGGGCAAACATATTCAGGTGGGCTTGATGGCGGGTGATCACGCCAACGCACCGATCCCATTGGGGCTAGTGATCGCGTGGGAGCTTGAGGTGCTCGGCAGTCACGGGATGCAGGCGCATCGCTACCCTGAAATGTTGGCGATGATCGAAGCGGGCAAACTGGCACCGGAAAAACTGATCGGCCGGACGATCTCGCTTGAGGAATCGATTGAGGCGCTGATGAACATGCCGAAATTTGATGGGGTAGGCGTCACCGTCATCGATCAATTTTCATAGAGACGCGCCGGTGGCGCGTCTCTACAACAGAACTTATAACGTCTTCAAAAAGTCTCGGATCGCGGCTAAATAAGCCTCGGTTTCAGAATGCATGGGGAAGTGGGCGCTGTTGTCAAACTTAGCTAGAGTAGAGCCAGCAATCTCCGCGTGCATGTCTTCATGCGCCTGCCGGCCGGTGATAAAGTCGTACTTGCCGCTCATTAACAGCGTTGGCACATTAATCGCAGACAATTTCCCTTTTAAGTCAAACTCACCCAGCATCGCAAACCCACGATTCCAAGCCGCCCCTTTGTAAACGGTGTTGGCATCAATTTCGGCCGCTAACTCAGCGTCTATATCTTTCCAGTAGATGGGGAGAGCCGTACGCCACGTCTCTGCAAACTCTTCATCGCTTTCAAACGGGCCGCCAAAAATCCGGCCGATGGCCCCCATCGCTTCGGGCGTCTGCCAGTCTGGAAATGCCGGTTCGTAGTGAATGTTGTACGACGTGCTCGCCAAAATCAGCCCCGCCAAATTTTCTTGGTACTTGAGCGCATAGTTTTGCGCAATAAACCCACCGTATGAGTGGCCGTACAACACAATTTTGTCATACCCCAACGAATTGCGCAGCTCGTCCGCATCGTCGATTAGGGTTTCAAAGCTCATGTCGTCGTAGTTTTCTATGGCCGGTGAGCGGCCGTTTCCACGATGATCGTAGTAGATGATTTCTGCCACATCGCCTAATGCATCAAGCGACGGCCGGAAATAGCTGTGATCCAAGCCGATGCCCCCGTGCATGACCAAAACGGGCGTCCCTGATCCGATTTTTTCAACAAATAAATCGCTCAAAATATTTCTCCTTTTAATTTAAATTGTTCCAGACAGTTTGCAGGCAATCAAAGCATCTTTAGCAGCTACTTGATAGGATGATGTTGCTATTTTTTTGTACGATCTTGCTTTGCCGCGTCGCTTCCTAAATTAGGGTTTTCGCTTGCATGGAGCCGGTTTAACAATATTTAGCGCGGAACTTGGCCGGTGTTAGCCCAAATCGATTGCGGAACTGGCGAGTCAAGTAAGCCTGATCCGTAAAGCCGGTTTGTAGAGCGATAGCGGCAATCGATTGAGATTTGCCTTGAACAAGTAATCGCTTTGCCTCGTCTAGCCGCATCCGTAAAAAGTATTGGTGCGGAGCCACCCCCATGCAGGCTTTAAACTGCCGCGCAAAATGGTACGGGCTCAGGTTAATCTCGGCCGCCATTTGGTTCAAGCTGACACCATCTTCTAAGCTGGCCGCCATCAAATCATGCACACAGCGCAGTTGCTCTTTGCTTAGATGGCTTGTCTGCGGCCGATAGGTACTGCTCCGATTTGTATGCTGGCTCAGCAGATAAATGGTAAACGCTGTGGTTAAACTTTCGATGTAGAGCGGCCCTGTTTGCCCCTGTTCGTACAGCTCCGTATGAAATAGCTGTGCCATCATTTGCGCCCGCTGATCCCGTAGTTGAAAAGAGCCAATCGCTTCGATAGCGGCCGGATCAGAATCGGTTGCGGTCAGCGCAGTTTGGGTAAAAAAGCTGTCCTCAATCAAAATATGCAGGCAGTGCGGGTTGCTTTGTCCAAACTCCCAGCTGTTGTCCATATGAGCCGGAACATAGGTAATGTCGTTTAGCGCCATCATGCTTTCGCCACGTTTTGACCCACAGCTATGTTTAAGCACCCCGGCCGGGGGCTTGTAGTGAAAGGCGACAATATGGTGGTTCATGGGAGGGAGTTGTAGATTGCTTTCAGGCAGGTTCCGATAATCTTCAAGTCGCAGTGACGACCAGCCAAAGTTGGAACTTGTCACCGTTGGCTCAAACGGCAACTGCTCTAATCGATCATGGGGCGTTATCGTTTTTAAACTCATCAGGATTACCAAATCATATTTTGCCTGATTTTAAATATGGGACAAGGTAATAAAAAATGCCCACCATCTAATCAGATGGTGGGCACTGTTAAGCCTGGCTAGAAGTCGAGAATTTCATCGACTATGTCTGGCGCGCGATCTGCGCGGGGACCACGGTTGCCCCGTCGGCCGCCGTCACGATCACGGCCGTTCCCGTCTCGCGGCCCTTGCTGCTCAGTGGTTACGATCGTCTCTGCATTAGCGGGCAAATTCTCGGCCGCAGTTGCGATTAAACCAAATGTCATCAAAATGCCTATCGCGAGCGTAGCGACACCGATCTTAATTTGATCAAGCATGATTAACCTCCGTCATGGGTGTAGATGGGGCAGATTGCCACCAGCCAATAACACGTTTTCGCCACGTCACTATTTGCTTGCGCACAGCGGGAATCCGGACGGCTAACAGCACGGTGTAGAACATCGCAAGTGCAAACCCTTGACCCAATGCAAACAGATGCAAAATGATAAACATCGCAACTGCATATGTCAGATAGTGAAGCCGCTTCCAGTTACGCCCCAACTTCTTCATCGAAAAACGGTTGGATGTGAGCGCCAGTGGAGCCATGAGAGCCAATCCTACAAAACCGCTAAATAGCATGAAGGATGAAACAGTGGCAGCCGCTGCGGGGCCAATTGCAAAGCCAAACGCTGACGTAAAGACAAAATAGTGCATGACCGCATACAAAAATGTATACAAGCCCAACGGCCGTTTGTATTCAAGGGGCCAACGCCAGCCGGTCACAATGTGTAGGGGCATACAAGCCAGCAACAGGGTAAACGTCCAAGTTGAAACATTGGCCAAATTAGCGGTGACACCCAAAAATATGCCGCCGGGCAACAGGCCAAAGGTTGTACCGGCCGCAGCCAGCATCACAATAATCAGGGGAATAAGCGCGACTACATGGAATGCGGTGCGCAGTGTGTTTGTTATATCTAAAGATGGCTTGGTTGTAGTTGATTGTTCCATAAAATAAATCCTCGGTTCGAAATAAAAAGGAATAATGAACCTCTCTTTTTATCTTATTAAAAGTTGTGAAGAACTTTTTAAGACGATGTGTAGATTGACTTTAACTTTTTGATGCGTGGGGACTTTGTAACCTCGCATCACTCAGTCATATTGCTGTACACTTACCCCATGCAAAATTCAACCCTCATCCAAATGGCGCAGACCGCAAATGTGCGCGGGGCATCACGACTCACATGGCTGTATGAACCGATTGTGTTTATCTACGCGGTCGGCAGTTTGCTTATTGTTTCAAGCCTGTTTGCTCTACCGGTTGTCTTTTATGTGATGGCAACGGCCGGGGTAGAAGCCGCGCTAGAAATCACAGAAGCACCACCGACCCCACAGTTGGCTTTAGCCCTCCTGTTTTCATCGTTTATAGGCATCTATCTTGTTGTCTGGATGTGGGTCCGTTTTATGGAACGGCGGCCGTACGTGACGATTGGCTTTCAGCCCAAACAGGCGGCTTGGCGCTATGTGCGCGGCCTGCTGATTGGTGTGGGCTTTATGTTTTTGATCGTCGGCATTTTGGCCCCGTTTGGCTTGGTTGATTGGGAACGAGCGTTTAATCCTTCTCCCACTATATTGGCCGGGGTCGGCATGCTGTTTGTTGGGTTTGTGATTCAAGGGGCGGCCGAAGAAGTCTTGGTGCGGGGGTTTTTGCTACCGATTTTTGCCCGCCGCTACTCCGTTTGGACCAGCATTTTGCTTACCTCTCTTATTTTTGCGGCATTGCATTTGCTAAACCCCAATCTGAGCGCCATTGGAACACTCAACATTTTCCTAGCCGGTATTATTTTTGCACTGTATGCGCTTAAAGAAGGAAGCATCTGGGGGGCGTGTGGATTCCACACCACGTGGAACTGGACGATGGGGCATATCTTTGGCTTTAACGTGAGCGGGGGATCGTTTGGCGGCCCAAACTCAATTTTATTTGACCTAATGGAAACCGGCCCCGACTGGTTAACCGGTGGTCCGTTTGGCCTTGAAGGTGGGGTGATTGTTACCGTCCTGCTGATTATTGGCAGCATCGCCATTTATCTCTCCCCAACCAACACCACAGATGAATATTCAAACGCTTAGAACTCGCTGGCACGATCTGACCAGCCATTTCTTTCATCCTGAAAAAGTAGCTGGGATTTGGGAACAGCTCGAGTCGCAATATGCGCAACCACCCGGCCGGGCCTATCACAATCTTGATCATATTTCTGACTGCTTTACGCAGTTTGATCAGGTTATTGATCAAGCCAACAACCGGTTGGCGTTGGAACTCGCCATCTTTTTTCACGATGTTGTTTACAACCCGCAAACCAAAGTGCCGTTTGAAAATGAAGAAAAAAGCGCTGAGCTTGCTGAGCAGGTTTTGAGCCAGGCCGGAATGCCAATGAGCGAAGTGGGTCAGGTCGCCCAGCTTATTTTAGACACACGGCATCAGCATGTTGCAGAGTCGGCCGATGGTCGTCTGCTGGTTGATATCGACTTGTCGATTTTAGGCAGAGAGAGTGAGCGCTTTTGGCGGTATGAGCAACAGATTCGTGACGAATATAGTTGGGTGGAAGAAAACGGCTATCGCAGCGGCCGAGCCAAAATCATGCAGGGCTTTTTAGATCGAGATCAAATTTATCAGACAGTTTGGTTTTATGATCGGTATGAAAAGCAGGCTAGGCAAAACGTGCAGGAACTCATCCGTAAACTTGAATCAGACTGATTGTTTGCGCTTTTTACGCCGCCACATCCACAAGCTCAGCGCCATCCCGGCCGAAAAAACACCGGCCGCAACTGCCAAGGGGGCCATATGATCTTCATCATCTTCGTAAGCGGTTACAAGCGCACTATTTGGGGTCTGCCCCGTTATCTGCTGATGGGTAGTCTCCCATCCCTCACGCACGAGCGAATGCAAAATTGTTCCGACGAGCTCGTCTGAAAATTCGGCCAACCCAGCTTGACGTTTGCCGTCCAAGTGCACATGAACGTTTGTCCCCCAATCTTCTTCTCCATCTGCTGGCAATTCAGACAGGTTGATCGACAATTTGCCAGAGTATAAGAGTCCGGATTCCTGATCAACCGTTATTTTGTAGTCAACACGCTCGGCCGGTACTTTATCGGTCAGCTCGACCAATACGTTCCAAGGGCCAGCAGGCAGCAGCTGCCACATCGGTTCAAATTGAAACCCATGTCGCTTTCCGGTTATTTCGTTGTAATGTCCAAAACTCTGTTTTTCGATCGATGCAGGTAAAAGCAGGCTCGGTTTCGCTTCTAACCGCTCCCACAGTTGGGTGGGATTAATATTGTAAATTTGGTAGGTATCAGAAACGGAAGACATTTTTTCTTAAGGTCAGATTCGCGCAATTATAATGTGGCACATTCAAGGCGAATCTCAAGGCTTATTTCGATAGAGTGTTCTACATTAAATTGTATTTTAACTGGTTACAAACCGCCACAAGTTATAAACCGGTATCAAAAATCATTTTATTTAACTGTGGGGGGTGAAACGCTTGTGACAACGGTTAAGTGAGAAAATGCCCTCTGATTTCAGATAACATTTAAAAACTAGAACAATTCAAATATAATTGGAAACAGGTTGACGTATACTTGCCTTGCCTAATACATTGTTATATGTTTACCTTTACCTCAAAACACATCCAATCTTATTATCTATTTGATTGACTCTGTTCAGGACCAAGAGAAGTTAATGGCGCAGAATATTCAAAAATATCAAGAAGCGGTTAAGCTGGGCGAAAAATTCAACTCCGAAGAAAAATGGAGTGAAGCGATCGCTTCGTTTCGTATCGCCTTAGGCGAATTTAAAAATCGGCCGGAGGTTTATGCTGGGCTGGCTGCAGCCTGTATCGGCCGTAAACAGTATGATCGAGCGCTCGATTGTTATAAGTTAGCCACCCGGACGTCTGATTCAAAAATCGAATATTTGGCCAAAATCACCGATCTGCAAGAACGGATGGGGCAGTTGCATGATGCGGCTCGAACCTACATGGCCATAGGCGAGCTACATTTTAAAAACCACGCGACAGACGATGCGATTGATCATTGGGAGCGGGCCATTCGGCTAGACGCTGATCTTTTGGGCGCCCACCAACGATTGGCCCTCGCATTTCAACGCTTAGATCGGCGCGGCGCTGCGGTTCGTGAATATTTGGCGATTGCCAGAATATTAAATGCCCAAGGCAAAAAAGACAGTGCCCTAAAAATCTGTGCGGCGGCTCAACGACTTGAGCCAGATAACTCAGATATCGAAACAGCCATTGAGCTGATTCAAAAAGGGGCGGCCGCG
>JAHDEN010000040.1 GCA_020628815.1 Chloroflexota bacterium
GCTACGTCCTAGTCCCCTAGACGATGAGGGCAACGGACGAGAATTATAGCAACCGTAATATCCTAAATCAACAACCATTTACAAATTAAACACCTTTGTAACTTTTGCCATACAGAGATTGGATAAAGATGGGAGTCTAAAGCGGAATACCACCCTGTTTTTGCACAACCAAGTGTGAAAACAAGCAGAATTGTGTAAATCGAGCCACCCATGTTGCTGCTTTGGCTATAATCACACCTAACTCAGAACAAAACGTGCGTTTGCAACATCTTGGCAAACCCAAAAGCAAAAACTATGTCAAACAATATCATTAATAATATTCGTGCAGGATCAATCGGTGGTGTCAGCGGAGTAAAAGGCTGTTCTGCGGCCGGGGCCATTGGCGGCGGAACCTTAATGGTGCTCACCGGACTAGCCAGCTTGTCTGATCAAGTTGGTTTCGGCTTTGTGGTTTTGTCACTGTTGATGGGTTTAACAAGCGGCATGATGACCGGCGCTTTGATCGGATATGCGATGGGCTGGATCAACGGCATGCTCAGCGGCGTGGCAGAAGCGGAACCAGATATGAGTCGCATTTCGGCCGTCTGGTATCCATCACTCATGATTATTTGGGCCATCGTCGGCTACTATCTTTTTCAGCAAATCCCATTAGTGGGGGCGATTGGGGGTCTGCTGGCCGGAATTTTAGCCGCTTGGATCGCCACCCGAGACTTTGTCCATATGATCGAAGTACAATCGGCCGAAGTAAACCCAGATGATTTGCGCACCGACAAAAACCGCTGGAAACACGTAGAAGAAAGCTAAAGACCCTTGCTTGTAAACGCCCACACCCACCTAGATCAATGCTGGGCCGCCCCGTTCAGGCCCAAAACCCCCATCCCATTTCACAATTGGCTATTGCGCCAAACCCGCCGTGATCAAAAAATACTTGAATCAGACACAGGCGAAGCAAAAGTGCTTGCCGGGATTCAGGCTGGTATTGAACAGCTGTTGGCGGCCGGCACAACACATGTCGGGGATGTGACCCGCACCGGTTTAAGCGTAGAGCCGCTTATCAACAGTGGTCTATCAGGTGTGGTTTACATCGATATTTTGGGGCTTGAACCGGCCGTTGGCGAATTCCTGCTCAATCGGGCCATTCAATTGATCGATAATTACCGGCCGCAGCTCACTCACAATCTCCAAATCGGGCTCAGCCTAAACGCCCTCTACAACACATCCTTTAAAACAGTTGAGAAAATAGTTGCCTTTTGCGAAAAAGAATTGGTTCCGCTCTGCGTTCATGCGGCCGAATCTGCGGCAGAAAACGAAGCGCTAGAGTTGGGAACCGGCCATTTGGCCGATCTGCCCGGCCGCTTGGGATCGGAGCTAAGACCAGACGTGAGTGAAAAATCGGCCGTAGCTACGCTGAACGATTTAGGCGTGCTCAGCCTCAAACCACTGCTGATTCACATGAACCATGCCAGCAAAGACGATTTGGACATCGTTAAACAAACCGGCTCCGTGATTGTGCATTGCCCCAGGTCCAGTGCAGTGCTAAAGAATGGGCCAGCCTTACTGCGTCGCATGCTCTTGAAAGAGATTCCGGTTACGTTAGGGACAGAAAGTTTGGCTTTGGTCGAAACGTTAGACGTACGGGACGAGGCGGCTTTTGCCAAAGAGCTACATGCGGGCATGGTGTTTGCTGGGGCGATCGACGAGATGCTAACAGGGGCCTAATCAGTAAACGGTATTCAGTCCGCTTCGCTATTCGGTGAATCGGTGTGACCGACCTACCGAATACCGAGCCGAAGGCTACCGTTTACCGACCACTGATTACTTCAAAAAAACGTTCCTTCACCTGCGATTCCAGAAAATCATGCAAACGGCCGTGCTGTTGCGCCACAATGCGCCGTTGCCATTCCCCATCTTGCCAAAGTTTAATAATCAACTGAGCCAGCGCCGCAAAATCTTTCCGGCCGACCGTGACACCCACCCCGCCCAACGTGTCTGTCACGGCCGTGGAACGATACGCCACCACCGGCAAATCAAAGAACATACTTTCAATCAAAGGCATCCCAAATCCCTCATGCTCGCTCAGGCTCACATAGCAATCGGCCGCCTGATACGCACCCACCATCTCTTCCAGCGGCACGCTCCCGAGCATGTGCAACCCATCAATCACACCCAGTTCGGCCGCCACATAGCACACCCAATCCGCATATTCCTTCGCCCACTCAGAGCCGATCAAAATCAATTCAGTTTCCGGCTCAATTTGGCGACACGCATATAACAATCGGACCAAATCGGCCTGACATTTGTGAGGCGCAATCCGGCCGGTAAACAGCAACAGCGGCCCGTTTGCACCTGCTTTTGGCGGGATGGGAACCACATTGCCATACCGTGTTTCATCAAACGTGATGGGAACCACATGGGTCTTTTTGAATCCGACTAGCTCCATATCTGCACAGTTAAACGCAGAGTCTCCCCATCCCACCGAAACCGCTTGCCCCAACTGTTTGAGCTGCACAATGCCGTCGGCCGCCCGTTGCGCCAGATCTGGCTGATAACCCGCAAACCAGCGGGGCGGGGTCACATTGTGATACACCGGCACCAGCCCATCAGCATGGTTCTGGATCAGATCAGCCACAACCGGACTGCCCAAACTGTGATGATACAAAAGTTTATCCGCGTTTGATCGATAGCTGCGCCACGGCCGAACCTGCCCCTCACAATCAGGCTCAATCGAAAGGGCAAAAATTTCGCTGGTGTGTCCGGCCTCGACTAACCAACGTTGCCACAACAGCGCGTTTTGCGTAATCGCATCTCGCTGGCTGGCGCCGTTGATAAGTTGATGAATAGTGAGCTGAACCATCGTTTTAAGTGAGACGTAAAAAGGTTGTAGCGAACCACCCCCTCTCTACTCTTTACTCTCGACTCTCCCCTTTTTCAACGCTTCAATCTCCGCTTGCTGTTGCTCCACCAGCGCCGTTAGCTCCTCAATCGCTTCGATTAGCTGGCCGTCTATCCGGCCGCTCGTCCCCCCTAATCGATTCACATAAAACAAAACAAGATCGTGCATTTGCCCCCTAATCCGCCCCCACAGCTTGCCCAGCACCGGCGTAGCTGTAGCTGGCGAGCTGGCTAAATTTGGCTTTGTTTCAACATTCGCCAACGCACTGCGGGCCGCTTTTAAATGATGGGCGATCGCTTTTGATCCGATTGTCGGCCGGTTGTTATCTTTTACAAAACGGGGGATTTCGTTGACCGTTTGATTAATTTCGGCCGCCTTTTCAGCAGACAAGCCAGACCCGATAGACGTTTCAAGATCAGCGGCCGAATAGACCTCATCGTTGAGTTCAATATCTAGATTCGTCTGTGACCCTTTTTGTGTGTTCATGATTTATGCTTTTTACAGCAAACCGGGCACTGGCTACCGGTTTCGCTCAATTTCAAACCCATGTTTCGCCGCCATTTGATCGATCAGCTCAACATATTTTCTAATTATAACATCCCAGCTAAAACGACTTTTTACATACTGCCGGCCGTTTTCCCCCATCATCCCAGCCTCTTCAGGATGGTCGATAAGCCAGTCCAACATCCCGATAAATTCTTCAACATTGGCATAATACAGCCCCCCGTTCGAAAGTTTGACATGTTCAACCAAAACGGGGCTAAAGCCATTCACCAATACCGGTTTGCGTGCCAACCAGCTCTCCATCAGCACCAGCGAAAAGCTTTCTTTAGCAGATGGGTGACAAAACGCCATCGCCCCTGCAAAAGCGTTCCGCTTATCAGCTTCAGACAGATAATCTAGATCGATCAGGCTGTTCTCGTTTAACAGATGGGCCGTATTCCGGCCAGGGCCGATCATCACCAATTTTAAATGGTCCGCATTACCGCTGCGCCATTGAAAATCGTTCCAGTACGAAACGAGCTGAGGCGTATTTTTGCCCGGTGCTTTTCGCCCTGCGTACAAAACATATTGGGTATCTATCCCATATTTTTTTGCAAACGCATCGGGGTCTCCCGGTGCACTGGCCCCCACGCCAACCCCGAGCACCGTCTGGAATTGATCAGCCGACAAGTTATAGCTCTGTTCCGCCAGCAACTGTTCGCTGTGGGTATGGTAAACCAGTCCGCCAGCCTGCTCCATCATCTGTTTGGTTGTGCTTAAGAACGCATACCCCTCGTCATGTAAACAGGGGATCACCACGCTGTTCCGGCCGACAATGTTGACCCCATCATACGTGCTGGGAAACAGATACGGGATGAAGAAAAACAGGTAGTTGTCTTTTTCGCGATAAAGCGCCTGCAACAACTCGGGGCTTTTTAAAAATTCGTTAGCGAAGGTCACTTCTTCTTCAGGCGTAACCCGCATGCGGCCGATAATTTTTTGATTGATTAGGTCATAATCCGCTTTATTGCGTGGCAAAACCGGATACCGATGCACCGTGATCCCCGCTTCAACCGTTGTGCCCGATTTATGAAAATTCTGCCCCCAATCGGCATGAAAATCTTTGATGCAGGTTGTAAACACCTCGACCGCATAACCGGCCGCCACCAAATGTTCAATCGTCTGGATCGTTTCAGACTCAGCCCCGCCAGAGATCCCTTTGCCAAACCACGGCACTACAAATGCAAGCTTCATTCGGCCGTTGATTCCCCATTTTGCTCAGCCACTTGCTTGCCCAGCTTTTCAATTTCAGCACTCATTTCTTTGATCAGATTGATGGTCAAATCATTTACCCGTGCTTGCTCTGCAACAAACTGGTTCAGGTAAAAGACAATCAGCTGGTGCACCATCGTGCGCAGACGATCAATTAAGCCGCCGATTAGCGGCACAGTTGACTGGTTAACTTGCAGCAGCAGTTCCTGTTTCGTCACGCTCGCCTGATAAATCCGCTCGTAGAAATCAGATGAAAAGTAGTTCCCTTCAAGCACGGCCGATGTTTGCTGACCGGTTTCTTTTATTTTTTGCGCCAAAATCTGCATACGAATGTCGTTGATGATTTTTTCAACTTCGATTTCGGCCGATCCATTTTGATTTTCTGTCATTGTTTTAGCTGTTAGCCGTAGGGGTCGACGCCACCTACATAATATCGTCTAAACTTTTTTCAATCCAAGCGAGCAACTGACCCGCCACCGCTTCCGGCCGATGATTCTGGGCAAAAACAGCTCGGCATTCTTGCCCCATCCTTTTTAAACCGGGCAAGTCAGCCGCGGCCGACCGCATCGCACCAACCAAAGCCGCCTGTGAGTCAGGCTCGATTTTAACGCAACAGTCGGGTAATTCCTCATACCATCCGTGATCATACACAATTACCGTGCGTCCCAGCCCCATGCTACGCACCACCACGGCCGACGTTTCCCCTATCGTCGGCTGGCGCAAATTAATCACCACGTGGGCTTGCGCCAGTTTTTCTTCAAATTCAGGGATCGAATCGACAAAGCCGATCGGCTCAACTCGATCTGTTAAATCGCGTGCTTCGACCCATTCGGCCAGCGGCACATCGGCCGCAACATCACCCACCAGCAGCAACCGACAATTAACACCTTCTGCCACCAACTGTTGCAATGCGTCTAAAACTTGATCAATCTGTTTAGATGGGGTGATCAGCCCGCCACAGGCAAAAACAATCTCACCATTTTCAGCAGCGGGCCACTCGTATTCTGCGGCCGGTTCTGCCGTCACCAGCGGCAGTCGCACACTGTTTTTTGCTTCAATCTGTTTTTGCAGCAGCTGGCTATGCACCGCCACCCCCAACGATCCATCAACGATACGGCGGAAAAAATCTAGCTCGGGATTAAGCAAAAGATCGGCCGGTTGAGCGATCATCCCTTGGGCCAGTTCCGGCCGTTCATAAATCAGCTCACGCAGCAACGATGAATCCTCATCCAATAAAACCAAGACATGGTACAGCAGTTGCAACGACCGTTCGTGCAGAATTAAAAAGCCAGGATACCGAACAGCCTGCTGATAGATCTTTTTATGTAGGATATGGTTTCCCATCTGATAAATCGGCACATCAAACTCAAACCGCATTTCTCCCAAACGTTCAATTGGCCAGCGGGGCAAATGATTCAATGATGGCACATCAAACGCCGCCGGGTCATTTACAAACAGCGTCACATCGGCCAACGGCAACAGGGCGGTTACCAGCTCCACACTATGGTCCGCGATGCCGCTGCGTTCTGGGGGAAAAGGGCTAACCCACGCCAAACGTATCATCTCTATTCTTTGGCGTTTAGCTCAGACTCTAATTCGTCAATTTTTCGGTTTAATTGGGCCACCAATGCGGTCAGCTCTCCCACTTGTCGCCGGGTTTCAACCCCATCTTTGTCAATTTGCTGCACAGATTGTTTGATCAAATCTTGCCCCACCTGCTGCGCCCGGTTAATTTCATTTTGTTGTTGGATGGTGTGTCTGAGCGACCATTTGCCTGCTAAGCCATGAATCCAGCCCCGCACACGGCCGGTTAGCGTGTTCGGGAACTCAAATTCGTGGATCTCAGCGGTTGGCTTTTGCTCGTGGGGGCTACTCATTTTGTTTAAACTCCCAGTGGGCGGGCAGCGACAAAAAGCCATAGTTTTCCGGCTTTTCGGTAAATGTGATTTCAAACTTCAAACATTGATCAACAAAATCAAATGCATGAACACCTTGTTTGTCATAGATTGAGACATTTATATAGTAGGCGCCCGGCAACAAAGGCAAGTTTTCAATGTGGTAGCTCATCCGGCCGCCGCCACTCACTAGCCCTAAATCTACCCCAGCCCCAAACGTGTTCGGACTGTTAAGCTGAATCTGATCCCCCTGTCGATAAATCGAAAGGCCAAACTGCGGATTATCGATCTCGGCCGTCGCCTCCCATTCCATCTCAACCTCAACCGCCTCATTCGATTTTAGAATGTTGGTGTACTCCCCTTCAGAATTTTTGAGCCGCACCGACTTATATTTTATTTCACCCGATCCCCAACGCATCCCATCTTGGTCCAAAGATTGGTTGATCATTTTTTCAACATTTTGGCGACGCATAAATTCAGTATAGGCGGCCAGCACTTTACGTGGGTCACCGCTCATTTTAACTTCGCCTAAATGGATCCAGATCAGCCGTTCGCAAATATTTTGCAAACTGCGCAGGTCATGGCTCACGATAATCATCGTCACGTTACTGCGTTTAAAATCGTGTAGCCGTTGAAAACATTTATCCTGAAACGCCTGATCTCCCACCGCCAAAATCTCATCGATAAACAAAATTTCAGGCAGCACATGAATCGCCACGCTAAAGGCCAAGCGCATAAACATGCCGGATGAGTAATGCTTAACCGGAATCTCGATAAAGCCGCCCAATTCTGAAAAGGCGATCACATCTTCCGCAATGTCAGCCACTTCTTCGGCCGTTAAGCCGAGCAGCGACCCACCCAAGTTGATATTTTCCCGGCCGGTCAGGTCCAGATGGAACCCGGCACCCAGTTCGAGCAAGGCGCTTAAGCGGCCGTTGACTTCGATCTCACCTTCGGTTGGCTGGATGATTCCGGCCGCCAGTTTAAGCAAAGTGCTTTTACCGCTCCCATTTGTCCCCACAAATCCAACCGTCTCCCCCTTTTTAATATCAAAGTCGATATTTTTGATGGCGGAAAAATAACGATCTTCGGCCGCGGCCCCATTGCGCCCGAACAAGCTCGCAACACGCTCAGAAATAGATTGTTTTGTTTCAGCATTGAGCTGAAAGTTTTTCGTGACATTCGAAAACCGAATGGCTGTTTCGGACATAAATGGTTCGCCTTGATAAGATGTCCGATATTTTACCCCATTCCCAAACAGAACGTTGGGGAATAAAAAACGCCTTGCAAATCAGCACCTGAGTTCAGGGCGTTTACAAGACGTTCAAAAGAGAGAATGAAATGAAAGAGAAATTTAAGTTGTTCTTCGGCCGGTGTTACATTGCTTTGGCTTTAAGCTTCGCCTGTTTCGCGCGCTCTTTACGAAAAGCCACGATTTTAGCTTTCACAGGTTCTATGCGGATGATCAAAAAGATGGTCAAAATCGCAACAAGGGCGAACGGCCAGTTATAGTCGTTCCGTGCTTGCAAAATGTAGTGGATCACGGCCAAAATGGCTGACAGATAGACCCAACGGTGCAACGACTTCCAGCGCTTGCCCAGCTTGCGCATCGACCACTTGTTAGAGGTAATCGCGAGCGGGAGCATAATCAGGATACTGACAAAGCCCACAGTTGCGTAGCGTCGCTGAACAATTTCAGTCAGAACCGCACCTAAATCTAAGCCGAAGTCCAGCACCACAAAAATGGTAAGGTGAAGGGCCGCATACAGAAAGGCGTATAAACCAAGCGGTTTGCGCAGTGGGCCTAAAATGCTCCAGCCAAACACAATGTTGAGCGGTGTAATTGCCAGAGACAAAACAAGCAAAATAACGGCCGGAAAGCCTGTGCGCAAAATCGCAGCATTCACTTCTTCGACACCCAAGTTATAGGTGTAGTAATCAATGTACAGCCATACCAACGGAATCAAGGACCCAACATGGGTGATTGCTTTGAGCACTTGAAGCTGCTGCTTTTTGCTAAATTTGTTTGCTGATTTTTTAGTTGCTACTGCTGCCATAATCTTGACCTCCCGGCCGAAATTTTTAACCGTTCAGGCTTTGGCGACCTGAACGGGATAAGTCTAAATTAGAAGTTTTCGCGTAAATCTAATCCTGAATACAAGCTTGCGACTTGCTCTTCATATCCATTAAATTTTAGCGTTTCACGACGGCTAAATTCACCAATACGGCGCTCGCTCGCCTGTGACCAGCGTGGGTGAGATACATCAGGATTAACGTTTGAATAAAATCCGTATTCGTTAGGTGCGGCCGCCATCCACAAAGATGTGGGTTGTTCGTCTGTCAGTTCAATTTTGACAATCGACTTAATGCTCTTGAAACCATATTTCCAAGGGACAACCAAACGGACAGGTGCGCCATTTTGTGGGAGCAAACTTTGTCCATAAATTCCGGTTGCCATCAGGGTCAAGTCATGCATCGCTTCTTCAACCGTCAACCCTTCAACATAGGGCCAGTTGTACCACGGGCTTGAAAGCCCCGGCATCTGTTCTGGGTCGGCCAATGTTTCAAAGCGCACATATTTGGCGTTTGAAGTTGGATCAACCTCTTTTAATAATTTTGAGAGCTGGAACCCTTGCCATGGGATTACCATCGACCATGCTTCTACACAGCGAAGACGGTAAATGCGCTCTTCTTGATCATATTTTGAGAGCAGATCCTCCATCCCATAGGTGCCGGGGTTGTTAACCATACCGGTAACTTCAATTGACCATGGATCGGTTTTAAAGTTTTGCGATAGCCCTTTTACGCCTTCTTTGTCGGTGGTGAACTCATAGTAGTTGTTGTAGCTGGTGATGTCTTCAAATGAATTCAACGGATCGCCTAGCTCGTCCGTTTGACCGGCGACCACTTCTACCATGTCTGTTTCTGTCTCTGCCACAGCTTCGCCACTGGTCGCTGCTGTTGCTGTTGGTTCGGCCGCGCTTTCGGGTGGAACCCGCTCCGGCCGGCAAGCTGCCATAATCGATCCGGCCGCAATTGCACCTGCGCCACGGATAAATTGACGGCGAGTTTTATATAAACTCTCTGATGTGATTTCTGATGATGGAATTTCAATCCCTGATTTTCTTTTGATCAACATAATAATTCTCTCTGCTCTTTATCGCTTTTCTTCAAGCAATTAATTTATCGTCCCAATCTAGCCTGTAAAACGTACCAGTTGGGGCGCTTGTATTTCATGACTAGATTTTATGGTGAAATCTTTCCAATTTGTCCTGATTTAAGCCGGTGTTGAGGTCTCCGTAATCTCTCTGTAACATTTGAACCTTAAATATTACATCTGGACTACGCAGTCACATTATAAAAAGAAACACCGACATCTTCCAGAGAAAATAGTCCAATTGATGTAACGCCGATGTAACGCCAAATTTGAAAGAATATGCACCAATCAGTTTAAATTTCAAATCTAAATTGTTTGTTTAAAACGGCATAAATTTATCAAATAAAGGCGGGATAAGATGAGAGATGCAAAAAACTGGCTCATGTGGGCGGGGGTATGTCTGCTCTTTTTCGGGATGCTTTTCGGAATTTTGGCCCTAACGCAGAGTGAGATCCAAGAATTCAGAACCGATGGATTTCCGGCCGAGGCTACTATTTTAGAAAAACGGGAACGGCGGGAACGAACATCACAGGGAAACAGCCAAACGGTGCATGAATTTAATGTCTCATATTTCAACAAATCAGAAACTGATGAAACCAAGATCGTTGATGTAGGCACATATCAAACCGCAACGATCAAGGTTAAAAGAAGAAATTATAATCAGGCAGAGACCGGAGACACCGTAAACATTCTCTTTTTGCCCAGTGATCCTCGAGATGCAAAACTAGCTGACGAAGTTGAAAACTGGAATGGGATTGGGTTATATATTTTTATGGCTCCCTTTGTGATCGGATTTTTTATCTGCCTGATTGGGGCGACAATTAGCTACTTTAGGTCTTAAGGCTTAGTCGTCGTAACCCATTATGATCATCACGATAAGCGCAAAAGCATAAATGAAAGGGACCATTGCAGTCAGATGGATCAATCGCATCGACAAGTTGGAGGCCACAACCTTAACATCCACTTCAACCTGATTGATCTTAAAGATGGTTAGGGCAAGTGCACCAACGAACACACCAACCACAAACATCCCTAGTAAAACGCTTAGAACGAACCAGAGGCCAAAAAACAACCCGAAAATACCAAGCCCGACGGCCAACCCAACGAATGAGACGACGATCATCCGGGCCGAAGGCAACCTAACAAAAAATCTATTACGAGACCGAGTCACAAGTAGCGGAATGAGCGTATAAAGCAAAACTAGGCCCGCCATGCTCCAATAACTCAGATAACCGGTTAGCTTTTCTTCCGGCTGATAGCCCAAGAAGAGATTGCGCCAGTTACGCCAGCTGGCTCGATCAGCTAAAACACTTTCCGCCAATTCGCCTCCTGAGAGATGGACACCGGAAAATATCGAATATGGGCCGTCTTGAGGCCCTGTTATCGCACCTAATCGGCAACGAATTTTTTCTTCACCATATGTAGCAAAGCAAACTTTGGTCGATCTATCCCATGCGAGTTCGTAAGCAACAATCGGTGCGCTAATTTCCAGAAGTTTGCCATCAATCATCATTGAGCAGTCTCGGAGTCCACCAGTAGAACCTCCTTGAACACAGTCTAAAGCTCGGCCGTGAAAATAGATATCTGCGCCAATAACCTTAACCCCATAAATCTCATTGTACGGAGCAGCCTGTGTTGATGCGAAAAAAAATGGAACAAACGAAACAACCATGAAAACAAACCACACGGCCAGCACTCTGAAGAAGTGTTGGAGTCTTGGGTTAAATGTAAATTCAGGTTTGTCGGCCGCCCGTGGTTCATTATCTGTAGATGAGTTTGGTACTGATGAATGCATAAAATGTCTCCTGCAACCGCATCGGCGATCGCTAGAGAATAGTTTACAGACGTCAACCGTCCCATCAAGAACCCAGGGTTTAGTTCTTGATGGGTCTCAAGGCTCAATTACACAGCCATCGAGTTCTGGCTAAGGTGTCTGTAGACACCCCACATTTCGATTAATCGGCCGATTGTTGCCACAGCTTAGTCAGCTCAATGCACAGCTCTGTCGCTTTTTCCATGTCGTGCAGGCTCACCCATTCCAACGGCCCATGAAAATTTTGCATCCCTGTAAACAGATTAGGGGTTGGCAATCCCATCTCCGTTAACCGAGAGCCGTCTGTGCCACCCCGAATCGGTTTACTAATCACTTCCACGCCGATGTTTTCACACGCTTGGCGGGCCAAATCAACCGGCCGCATATCGTTTTCAAGCCAGTATCGCATATTGCGATATTGGGGTTTGATGTCCACCGTTACTTTGGCCCGTGGCTCAAGCTTTTGCACGGCCGTCGCTTTATCCTGAACGATTTGACCCAGCATGGCCAACCCATCCCGCTCAAAATCACGAATGATCAGGTGAACCTCGGCCGCCGCTGCCCCACCGTCAATTTGATACACATGGATAAACCCTTCACGACCTTCCGTTGTTTCGGGCGACATCTCTTCTTGCGGCAACGCATCTACAAATTTTGCAGCAAGATGCATGGCGTTAACCATTTTTCCTTTTGAGTAGCCTGGATGGATCGAAACCCCTTCGATCTTGACCTTGGCCCCATCGGCCGAAAATGTTTCGTAGATAATTTCTCCACGTTCAGACCCATCGAGCGTATACGCAAAATCAACCCCAGCATCTTCAAGTTTAAAATTGCTCACCCCTTTGCCGATTTCTTCGTCGGGGGTAAACGCCAGCACAATTTTGCCATGCGGTATGTCTGGGTTATTTAAAAGATAGGTTCCCAAGGCCATACAGATCGCCACACCCGCTTTGTCGTCTGCACCCAACAGGGTTGTCCCATCACTGGTGACCACATCCTCCCCAACTTTT
This sequence comes from Chloroflexota bacterium, assembly GCA_020628815.1. Classification (GTDB taxonomy): domain Bacteria; phylum Chloroflexota; class Anaerolineae; order Promineifilales; family Promineifilaceae; genus WTJY01. Next base: position 12,524 of record JAHDEN010000040.1, read on the forward strand.
TGCATCAGGTACGGCGAATTCTCGGCCGTCAGCACCATTTCGCTGTTGCCCGGCAGGGTGATTTCTGAGCCATCGTAATTGCGATGCACAATCGGTTTTACGTTGGCCCCAGCATACGCGGGCGATGTGTCAACGTGTGCAAAATACGCCACGGCCGGAATATTGGGGTTCGGATCCGTTGCCGGAATCGTGGCAAACACAGTGGCATAATCAGTCAGTTTCACATCACTCGCCCCCATCTCTTTTAGCTCATCAACCAACAAATTGAGCAAATCATATTGACACGCGGTGCTAGGCACTTCGGTTGAAAACTCATCACTGGTTGTGTCGATTTTGACATAGCGTAAAAACCGTTCTTCTAATTCTTGGCGAATGGCTGACATGGGAACTCTCCTGATTCTTTGATCGTTAGTGTTTTATGAAAATGTTCTCTAAATTTCAGCATCCGGTGTTTGAACAAACAAAGATTAACCAGGTGAATATCTAAAGAAACGTTTAAGAAACCACCATTTAAATTCACCTTTCGGTAAAGATGAGTGTCCAGGCGCGCATGGGTGGCAATGCACGCATGTTTTGACAATTGTCGTTTATCAAAAACTTCAACAGTCCAACACACATCATGCTGCGTCATACTTGACGTGGTTCTAGTATCTAAAAAGGTGCAATGTTTAACAAGGGCTTAAAATATCTTTCATTGGAAAATAAAGGCTTTACAAGTACTATTCTCCTTGGGAAATCGCCCACAATAAATCACCAATCTCTTTCTGTATTACTCGATGGATAAACTGAAGCTCCTCGAAATTTGTCGAGACCGACTCTCATTAGAAGAATTTAAAGACGCCTGCTTCGCTCTGGACATTCCGGCCGATGATTTTCCCGGTGGACTTTCTGATCGATTCCGCGATCTGATCAACCATTTAGACAAGCGACAGCAGCTAAACGATCTAATCCTGTGGTTGACCGAAGAGCGGCCGGACATCGATCTTACCGAGGTTCTAGACCTCCCCAAATCAAACTACATTCCACCTGAGTACAATCCGGCCGATCGCTTCGCTCCAGTTGAACCGGATGAGAAAAAAGAAGACCCAACTGAATTTAGCATTTCTGGCGGCCGGAGCGGCTGTTCGGTTAATTTTGGGATTGTTTCTCTTTTAGCGCTGCTTGGGATCGGGTTCCTCATCGTCTATATCGGGCTTGGCACACAATCAAGCCGAGAGTTCCCCAATGTGTTTGTGACGGTAACATCAACCCCGACCAACACCCCCACGCCGACCCAAACAGCCACAAACACCCCATCACCAACAGCTACACCCACCGCAACCCCGACAAAAACACAAACCCCAACACCCACAGAAACGGCCGAGCCAACAAGCTCGCCAACGGCCGAACCGACAGCGACCATCACCTCAACCCCGACAGAAACTGGAACGCCAACGATCACCCCCACTCCCACGCAGACCGGCACACCGACTCAAACTGGTACGCCAACCTCGACTGCAACCCCAACTAACACAGCCACGCCAACTCCAACCGGTACGGCCACACCAATCGCTCAACTTGCAACGCCCCCGTTTACACAGACAGAAGGGGATCAATGGGAACGGCCGCGAGACGGAATGAACACGATCTTCATTCCAGGTGGCACTTTCTTGATCAAGGACTTCACAAACGGGCAAAAGGGAACTGAAACCGTCTCAACCTCTTTGAACGATTTTTGGATCGATCAAACAGAAGTGACGTTCGAAATGTATGACATCTGTGTTCGCAGCGGTGCCTGTGAGTCAGAAAGAACGTCTGAACTCCAAACCATGCTCAAAAATGAGTCGCTTGATTCTCCATTTAGCTATCCCATCATCCATGTTAACTGGTATCAGGCACAAAATTACTGCCAATGGGCCGGTGGAGACCTCCCGACAGAAGCTCAGTGGGAATTTGCGGCCGGTTCTCGCCCAGACAACACCTTAGGGGCATTTTTGTGGGAGGGAGAAGTAGACGAATCTGACGATCTTTGCGACTTTGCGCATTACGACGGTTGCCCGGTTGATAACAAAAACAACGTTGTTCCTTCTCCCATTTTTGTCGGCCGAAAAACCAAAGGAATTACCCAGCAAGGAGTATTTGATATGGCAGGCAATGTCTATGAATGGACAAAAGGAATTCAAGACTTTGTCTTCATTCCATCAAATCTTGCTCCCAGCTCAGGCTATCCGGCACCTGGCGTGGAAGAGGAGTCTCAGCTTGGCAGCGCTCTATCCCCACCCATTTCCCGTGTTCTCAAAGGGGGCAGCTTCTTTGATTCATCCGATGTTCTGAAAGTAACAGATCGAGGTGGGTTACCAGAAGGATCATCACAAGAGACGATCGGCTTCCGCTGTGTCATGCCCGCCACCCCGGCCGATGAATAGCACGCGCAACCTCGCCTGGCCTCTTATTTTGACCTTCCTGATCATCATGGTCTGGATGCCGTTTGAAGGGATATTTTGGCTTGTGCTCAGCGTCGGCGTTTTGCTCACACTTGTGTGGGGATCAGTTGTATACCAATCCACGTTTCTACAAGGTTGGGGCTTGAACGCCCGCTTGGCCGCATTGGGGGGGATGGCAGGGCTCGCAGCCCCGGCCGTGGTTCTGGCGCTCATGGTCTTGAAAACCGGCGTTCACGCACACGGCCCAGAATTCACCCCGGCCGAAATTAGCTGGGTAACCAACCAATTTTTCATTTGGCCCTTTGTTGCTGGCCTAATTGGATACGGAATCGGCTTGCTCAAAGCCAGCCAAACCTGAACAAACCATGACCGATATAAAACCGATCATCGCAGAATCTGTGATTTACGATCTTCTGGCCAATACCTTTGACCAACCGATTACAGAGCTAACCTCGATTCAGAGCGGCCACATCTCCCAAGTCTTTTCGTTTCGCAGCGGAAACAACGCATACATCCTGCATTTCAGCAAAGAGCTGATGGGCAGTTTCCAAAAAGACAAATTTATCTACGACACCTTTGCTTCCCCAAAAATCCCCATCTCACCCGTTTTGGAGCTAGGTGAGGTCGATGGGTTGTATTACGCCATTTCACAAAAAATGGCCGGCCGGGAACTCCACTCCCTTTCAAAAGATGAATACGTGCAAACATTGCCCAGCAATATGGAGACATTGCTCGCCATCCACCAGACAGATGTGACCCCCTTTACCGGCTATAGCTGGCTAGATGAGGCTGGCAACGGGGCGATGGGGTCGTGGAGCGAGACATTGAGCAGCGTGATGCTAGAGAATCCAGAGGATTTTCACGGCCGTTGGCACGCCTTGTTCGAGACGATTTTAGAGCGTGATTACTTTGAAGCTGTTTTCCAAAAGATGCAAAGTTTGCTCCCGTTTTGTGCCAAAGATCGCTATCTGATTCATAGAGACTATGAGTACAACAATGTGCTGGCCGAAAACCAGAAAGTGACGGCCGTGCTCGACTGGGGCATGGCCAGCTACGGCGACTTTGTTTACGACATCGCCTATCTTGATTTTTGGCGCGCAAACCTTGATCTAGCGACCCCGTTCCATGACTTCTATGCCCAAAATGGGATGGACGTGTCACACTTTGATAAGCGATTTTCTTGCTGTACCCTTTATCAAGGGTTAGACGGGCTGCGTTTTTTTGGCAAGATGGGTGATAAAGATTCGATTGCCCACATTCAAAAAATCCTTGCGCCGCATCTAGATTAACTTGGTACGTGATGCGTAGAACGTGTTACGCATCAACACGCAAATGTCAGATTTTAAAGCCATCCACCAACAAACCATGCGGGGCGTTTACGAACGCAACGCCCAAACTTGGGACGCTCAGCGGAACCGCTCGCTTGTAGAAAAAAGCTGGCTCGATAAATTTATCAGCTTGCTCCCGGCCGGAGCCACCGTTCTTGACGTCGGGTGCGGCTCGGGCGAACCAATCGCCAAATATCTCATCGATCAAAACTTCTCTGTCATCGGCATCGATGCGGCCGAAGCGATGATTGAGATTTGCACCCGTCGATATCCGCTTCACAAGTGGATAACAGCCGACATGCGTCAGCTTGATCTCGGCCGTCAGGTAGATGGGATCATCGCATGGGACAGTTTTTTCCATCTAAATCAAGATGAACAGCGCCAAACGTTACAGCGCTTTGCAACCCATCTTGCCCCCGGCGGGCCGCTGTTGCTCACCATTGGGCATGAGGCGGGCGAAGTGCTGGGTGCGGTTGCAGGAGAACGTGTTTACCATTCAAGCTTAGCCCCCGAAGAATACACATCGATCTTAAAAACGGCCGGGCTACAACAAACTGAAATTGTGTTCCAAGACCCAACCTGCGGCCGGCGCACCGTTTTGCTGGCCTATTAGTTACAACCGATCATGTTCAAAAAAAACGAAGTTGTTTTACAGCGCAGCACATCAAAAAAAGGATCTATAACCGTCACCGCAAAAATTACCGATACGGGTGATTTACGCATCGATGGCCATGACCTCACGTCTCAAGGAAAAAACCTGTTTGGCACAACTGAGGTCGAGTGGATCATAATCGTCAAAGCGAACCATATTCCCGCTTTTCAGTCTGCACTTGAGTCGGAAGCACCTATTCTTACCAGCTTAATAACCCGGTTTAGTGATCAGAACACGACCAAAATCAAGTCGTTTTTAGACGAACAGGGGATTCCATACAAATTTTCAAATCGAATTGGGGATTAAATCTATGAGTAAACGAGAAAAGCCATTCCATGTCGCCTGCTACCTTATTCTGCTAAAAGAGAATCAAACTTTGCTATCACGCCGCTACAACACCGGCTACGAAGATGGGAACTATAGTCTTGTAGCGGGCCACGTTGAGGCTGATGAAACGGTGCTTGATGCACTGGTGCGCGAAGCTGAAGAAGAGGCTGGCATTCGGGTTAAGCGTGACGATTTAGAGTTTGTGAGCGTCCTGCACCGGAACACAAAAGGGAGGCGCATCTACCTGGACTTCTTCTTTAAATGCACTGTTTGGGATGGGGAGCCACACAATGCAGAGCCTGAAAAGTGTGATCAAATCTTGTGGGCTGAGTTAGACAACCTGCCTGAAAATGTCATTCCATACGTGCGGCAGGCGCTTGAAACAGCCACGGCTGGGGGTAATGGCTATTGGGAACATGGTTGGTAGGGGCGCAGATAATCGCTTGAAAATTCTTTGTCTTTGCAGTTGTTTCAGCGATTAACTCGCCCGATGGTTGATTTGATTCGACCATTGATGGAAAAAGCAAAAGCTTGTTTATAGCCATCAAAATTGTTGGGTTTGACAAATCGGGCGAGTTAGCGGCGGCTTGGTGCTACAAATTCTTCTATATAAAGTAATACATCTTTTCCCACTTAGATCCTATGCAATTTAAGGTGAGCAATTTATACTATTAGCAAACACTAAAATAAACAGCGAGGAATGGCCCAATATGAATCCTGCTTCATGGTCATCCATACCCAATCTATTTGACCTATCATTACCCCTTGCCCTTGCTTGGCTCTCCCCGGAAGGACACCTACTCCGCACAAATGCTTATTGGCAAAAAGTGTTTGGCCATTACCCAGAAAAAAACAGTTCCATCTGTATAACAGATATTTCCCCCAAATTTGAATGGGACGTGCTTATTGAACAAATTCTTGACTCTAGATCGAGCAAGCAGTTTGCGGCCGACATATTCCAAAACGATATTCTGAGCAATTGTCAGTTATCATTTGAGCCGATTTTTGAAGAAAATCATCTGGTATCGATTGTTTTAGTGGCTGAATCATATCCCAGTTTATCTATATCAAATCAAAAACTTGAGCTACGGATGGAAGATCGCACCAATAAGCTCCAAGCGATTTTTGATGTCATCGCTGTAGCAACTGAAGCTCATGAAAAAGATTTGGGAACTGTCTTACAGGGATGCCTTGAACAAGTAATCGATTCAACCTATGCAAGCGGCGGCGCAATTCAATTATTAGATTCTGACGAAGAATTTTTAGAGTTACAAGCACATGCTGGGCTAGAAAATGAGATCGTATCAGAGATGCAAGAAAGTTCAGCAGAAAGCGGGTTATTTGGATGGACGGCATCCCATCAAGAAAAATTAATTCTGCCAGACTTAATGAGTGATTGGCGGACGAGTGAAGTCATACGCAATAGCGATGTAAATGTGTATGCAGGGGTCCCCATGAACGCAGAAGGGGAGCTTGTGGGCGTGCTTAGTATTTTCCGAGAGAAAAAGCGAGCGTTTAGCTCTGATGATATTTCGATTTTGGCTTCAATTGCTGATCAAATAGGTGTGATCATCGCAAACCACCGCCTTCGCGCTGAAAATGATCGATTGATGCTACTAGAGGAACGAAACCGTTTGGCTAGGGAGCTACACGATGCGGTTACTCAATCTCTGTATAGCAGTGTGCTGTTAACAGAAGCGCTTAAAACTCAGGCAAACAAAAAGAATTTAATTGGGGTAGAACAAATTAGTGATCAGCTTCAATCGAATGCCCATCAAGCTTTAAAAGAAATGCGCTTGCTGATTCATAATCTCCGGCCGTCCATCCTTTCATCTGTTGGACTAACCCGGGCCATTCGCCACCGTCTCAAAGCGGTTGAAGAACGAGCAGGCATTAAGCATCAATTAAACATTATCGGGCAAATCGATCTCCCCAAATATGTTGAAGAAACCCTCTATTTTGTAACGCAAGAGGCTCTGAACAACTCATTAAAACACGCCAATGCTTCTAATATTCTAGTTACACTTAAGCAATCTGATATGTTGTTGACCATTAATATGATGGATGATGGTACTGGCTTTGACACCGAATCTTTAGAAGATGGAGGGTTAGGGTTGGTGAGTATGCAAGAGCGAATGCATCAAATTGGCGGCGAAGTTGTTATTACCTCAACTCAAAATAAAGGGACAAACGTTAAAATTATTTGGGGGGCTAAAATATGATTCGAGTATTTCAGGCAGATGATCATGCAATTGTCAGGGATGGGATGCGCTGGCTATTAAGAGGAGAGGATGATATAGAACTGGTAGGAGAAGCAGCAGATGGCAAAACGGCCGTAGCTCTAATCGAAGAACTACATCCAGATGTCATCTTACTCGATTTGCAGATGCCAAAAATGAATGGATTTGAGGCGATTCCACTTATTCAGCAAGCTTCGCCAAATGCAAAAATTATTGTGATCACCAGCTTTAATGATGACGACCATGTGTTTCGGGCAATACAGTCTGGGGCAATTGGATATTTGTTAAAAGACACGATGCCACAAAAGATTTTACAGGTCATCCGAAATGCAGCGGCCGGGCAAGCAACACTCGAGCCAGAGATAGCTCAGCGATTACTTGATCATCTCTCAAAATCGACAAAAACTGATAAACCACTGACTCAAGAGCCGCTAACGCCTCGTGAAATAGAAATTTTAAAGCATGTAGCAAAGGGGGCAACCAACCTAGAAATTGCACAACAGCTTGTGGTCAGTGAACGAACTGTACGCACTCACGTCAGCAACTTCTTGGGAAAACTCCATTTAGCCAATCGAACACAAGCCGCACTTTACGCGTTACGAGAAGGGCTGGCTTCATTGGATGACTAAGCTCCTTGATAGAAAAAAGAAGGTATGATCTCTATTCTCATGCCTTCTTTTCAGTTTCTCAAACAATTTCAAATTCGGTTTAGATCAAAGTACCAAAAGCAAATTGATTGATTCGTCTTTTCAGATAGGGGGAAAAATATTCTCCATATTTCTCTTGTAAATTTCTTTCCATCCAATCGTTACCGGTTATGATGCCACGGCAATAAGCTGAACCACATTGACACTCAAATTCATCATATGAGGTGCCATCACTCATAGCATAATCAAAGCAGATTTCTTCTCCAATAGTAATGTCCCGCATCGCAACAAGTCTAATTGCCCCATTTAAACCTGCATTTGGACTGCAAGAATGGTTAACGTAATCAGGCGCCTCAGCCATTTCACCTACTCCATAAGTCTGATAAAGATCTTCATCAACCTGTAATCCATGCGAGCGATTTTCATACGGGAGTTGATCAAACTCAGCTTTTGTCCAGATGTTTCCACCCCACAGACATAGCAACTCACCTTTTTGAATCTCTTCGAGAGCAAACACACCGTATCCTTGAATCTCGGGCAAATACTTCCCTTCTAATTTTGGCGAAATAAAAGAACGAGCCATTATTATTCTCCTAAAGTTTGTTGAATGTTGATATGTTCCAAAGAATGCTTATTGATATTCAACAAAATATGATCCTGACTGATTCGATCGACATAAAACAAATTAAGGTCAACAAAATTATTTGTTGATTCCATAAGCACCGTAAAAAGTGACAGCGGAGGTTTATGTGTTGAAACAATGGTTCCTACATACCCATCTATGGCACTCACTGGCATCCCGACCATGGGGTAAAATTCATCTACAAAGTAGTTAAACATTCTTGTTATTTTTCCTTAGGCTATATGTTTGAAACTCTGCTGAACAAGGAGGGCCGTGAGACACGCTCATCGTCTGAGTTGAAAGATTGAGCAATATTGAAGCGACTGATTCATATTGCTCGTAATCTGGCAGTTCTGGGTCACGATGTTGGCAAATGCTATTTGGATACCCATCATGATCACCTAATAAATCTTTAATTTGGTCATGAGAAATGAGGCTCTCGTTTTGCTCTATTAGATCAACCGCACGTTGGTATCGATGCTCTGTATGAATCCGCTCTTCGGCCGGTTCTGACACATCTAAATCATCCGGATCGAGAAAGTGGTTGGTATGAATCAAAACCCCGTTTGTTGGCGTTTGAACCCCAAATGTTTGAGGGGCAGCTTCTATGTTAACAACTCCCTCCTCCTTCGATCCGATAATAAAATTTGCTGAACAAGCTCTAGGTTCGTCAGTCACGACACTAATCGCATCTTGCAATGATGTTTGTTTTAAGATTTCATAACATCTTAAATGGAATGGCTTATTTAATGTGCTCCAGTCATCTTGTAGCGCGACAAGTCCATTGATGAGCAATCCTATCCCTTTGCTGTTTAATCCGATTTTGCCCCCAAAAATACCAGCCTCCGTAAATGTTAACGATGAAATGCCCGTTTCATCTTCAGCGTAAATAATTGCCCCAGCAGTTTCTGGAAACCAGTCCCAGTTTTGAGCCAATATCATTTGTTTATCGCTGGATCTTGTATTTGATAAGGCAAAAGACGTACAGCCATCTGCTACCCCCTTAATTGCATATTGATAGTAAAGAATTTCATAACGAACACTCAAAGCCGCGATTTCGATTAAATCAGCTCCGCATCCTTTAGCAATACCCTGCATCCCAGCAAAATACTTTTGATTTTGTTGCTCAATAGCCGGCAAATAACGGGCGGCGCGAATCAAAACTTCATCTTTTTCAAGACGACACTCATGTTTAAAACGATAAAAATACAGGTCTATGTTTTTAGCTATCTCAGCTTCTAATGACTGCCCATGGATGAAACCTTGTTCAAAGCAGCTACCAACTATTTGTACGTAAGGGAACATCTTTTAAATACAAAAGCGCGTTCAACCAGCGTCGGCACTTGATGAACACGCTTTGAAATTGCCTTTTTAACTAAAAAAGGTGCACAGATAAACTGCCGTAAGCAGTAATCCATTTTGAAAAATAATTATCGAGTGAATCTGTTTCCCTAAATCGCAAGCCAAACAGGTTGACACAGTTAGGCGATATGAAATTTTCAAACAGACGCTTTTTGGGACTTCTGGATATTGGTGATCAGCAATTGCAAGATCAAACTTAAACAAACTGGCCAATCAACGATTGGCTCGTGAACGTAGCGACTGTGCCAACAAATTGGCCTCGACACTCTATACAAGCAAAAGCCTGAATGTTATGAAGATCAGGCTAGTCAACCTAATATTGCCCATTCCTGTAAAAATCTTCGTCATGATAATCATCTTCGTAATCGGAATAAGGGCTATCCGCAGTATCTTCAAAATCAAACGCCCAATCTAACGTAAGCGGATTAAGATCTACAACTTCAAGCTCAGTCCGGCATTCTCTACACAGAAATCTTTGATTCAAACGAGGAGAAGTTGTGACATGTATGGGGCGATCACAAGAGGGGCAAAATGTAGTTTTACTTTTTTTAGACATACCTTTTTTAGTTCATATAGTTCAATTGTTCGGCACCAAAAATTTGCCGATGCTTTCAAAAGTCTACCGGCCTCTCTATTCGGGTTGAATAGACAAAAGACTTAATTCTCAAATACGTCAAATGACGTAGATCATTTGAGTTAAAAAGCCGAGTCAGCTTGATTAGGAAGAAATTAAACTTCACCATTCGCTAGATATATTAATTTTTTATATTGAATTATTTTGAGGACTTTGAAAGAGTATGAATCCAGCATACGAACAAAGCTTAATTTTTCCGGGTCAATTCGAACCGGCCAATCACTGGTATGAAAAAGCGCTAAATGCGCAAATCCATCCTTTGATTCATTTCTTCATCAACCTATCTTCTGAAAGAATAATTAGCCGGTATTGTCATCTGCACCCGTTAGCAGACAAAGATAGGCTCAAAGCCTTGTTGGCTTATCAACCTTCATACTTTGCGTGGTCGGGAAGCGACTTGCTTCATGTTACTTCGGCAAGTGGTAAGCGACAGATGGTTGTTGTTGAAACAAACTCCTGTCCGTCAGGGCAAAAATCTATGCCTTTAGTGGATGAGGCGGCCGAACAAGGCGGGTATCGCAGCCTGATGGAAAAAACCCTCAAAGCTCGAATAGTGGCGAAACGGAATCTACCGGATGGTGAGCTAGCCGTGCTCTATGACAAGAACAAAATGGAAGCGAGCGGCTATGCGTCTGTCATGGCTGATGTGTTTGAAGAACCGGTTCACTTGGTCCACTTTGATGGAACCAACAAAAATGTTCGCTGGTCCGGCCGACTGCTCGAAATCGAAAATCAAAAAGGTGATTGGATACCCATTCGTGCCGCATTTCGCTATGTAACCCAACAACCATGGGCCAAAATACCAATCAAAACTAAAACTTATATCTTTAATCCGATAATTGCTTGCCTAGCAGGTGGTCGAAATAAAATGGTGGCCGCCAAAGCATACGACTTTTTTAATGGGGAAATGGCAGACTCGCAGCTTAAGATATTAACCCCTGAAACAATTTGGGATGTTAGCAAAACAGAAATTCCACTTTGGGTCAACCGGCTTGGGGGCCAAGCTGTGGTTAAGGTTCCCTATAGCAACGCAGGTCAAGGGGTTTACACCATTGTCAACCAAGAAGAACTTGATCACTTTATGAAGCAGTCTTTTTTCTATGACCGATTTATCGTGCAAAGCTTAATCGGAAACTATCAATGGAGTTCTACCGGAGCGGCTGGAAAGTTCTATCATGTTGGCACGGTGCCTAATTTAAAAGGGCATAGCTATGCGGCCGATCTACGTATGATGATCCAATCAACTAAAAAAGGGTTCCGGCCGATGTCGATGTATGCGCGGCGGGCAGCAAAACCGCTCGTCGATAATCTAAAAAATGGTGATGATTCATGGTCAATTTTAGGAACAAATCTTTCTCTAAAAAAAGAGGACGGGAGTTGGGAATCTGATACCAGCCGACTGTTGCTGGTTGACCGGCGTGATTTTAATAGATTAGGGATCGGGCTCGATGATTTAATCGATGGATTTATTCAAAGTGTGATGGCAACCGTGGCTATCGACAAAATGGCAAAAAACCTAATCAATTCGAAAGGGGCTCTCAAATCTCGACTTTTTAAATCTCTTAATGACGATCCAGCTCTAATTCAGGAAATTTTATAAAGATATGTTTGCTAATTTTGACGATATACCTGTGATCAAAGCGATCGATCTTGAAGCAGTGCCGCGACAATCGAAACAGCGTTTTTGGTTACATATCACTTCTGACAGGATAGGCACCCCGTTATATATCCCTGTCATCATCATTCGGGGCAAATCAGATCAACACGTTGTTGGAATTACTGCCGTAATGCATGGCAATGAATTAAACGGCATCTCAGTAGTTCAAAAGCTAATAAAAGATATTGACCCAAAACAATTATCTGGCACCCTCATTTGTATCCCTGTGAGCAATGTACCCGCCTTTTTGCGGCAACAACGAGATTTTTCAAACGGGGTTGATCTAAATCGAATTATGCCAGGAAATCAGTTAGGCAACGAGAGTGATGTATATGCATATCGGCTTATTTCTAAGGTAATTAATGAATTTGATTACCTGATAGATCTGCATACAGCCAGCTTTGGAAATATCAACTCTTTCTATGTGCGAGCAAACATGCATATCCCAGACATTGTTCAATTAGCCTGGTTACAGAATGCTCAAATTATTGTGCACAAAGAGAGCTTTGGGACGCTCAGATATGCGGCCGAACGACTGGGAATTCATCCGATTACAGTTGAAATCGGCAACCCAAATCGCTTTGAGAAACAAGTAGTTTCAAACGCCTATGACGGCATTATCAACACCTTAATCTGTCTCAATATGTTGGAGGGCAAGATTCATGATCCAGAGGTACCGGCTATCGAGTGCGAAAGCTCTTACTGGATACACACGGATCGAGGGGGACTACTTGAGGTTTATCCAAAGTTGACCGACTTCGTAGAAAAGGGAGAAGTTATCGCACAAATTTCAAATATCTTCGGGGATGTACTTGAGACTTATGAAGCACCAGAGTCGGGCATCGTCATTGGCAAGCGCACTCACCCGGTCAACCCCACAGGCGGCCGGATTTTGCATTTGGGCATTCCAATCTCCTAGCTTACTCATGTTGCACAAACGTCCCATTCTTATCAATCAAATTGGACCCGACGTGACCACCTCACTCGGTCGTTTGGCAGGAGTTGAAGGGCTAGCACGAGCAATGTTAGTTAGCATCGTCCCACTGGTCGCTTTGGACGTTTTTGGGAGCAAAGATGTCATTGCCACTGTTTATTTTTGTAGCACCTTATTTACACTGTTGTTGACGCTTAACTTACCCATGCTAGAGGGATATTTAAAGCGTCGTGGCCTAGTCACATTGAGCGGATTGCTTTTAATCACGGCCGTCGTTCTCTACTGGTCTCAACATCACACCTTATTTGCGACAGGAATCGCTTTGCAAGGGGCTGGCGCTTCAATGTTTTCTGTATGTATCGCACTTTATGTGATGAATTACATTGGCAAATCAGATTTCACAAAAGCTGAATCACACCGCATGCTTTACATGGGTGCAGCTTGGGTCATTGGCCCAACTTTGGGTGGCTGGCTATTTGAAAAGGGGCTGGGAAACTTAATTTATCTCATCTCATTTTCAGCTGCGGCCGCAATGATCGTCTACTTTTGGTGGCTACGCTTTGGTGATGACGAAGTCATTTCAGCTGTTATGCCTCCTTCTGCCAATCCAATACAATCAATTACACGATTTTGGAAACAGCCCAAATTAAGAATTGCCTATCTTGTCACACTTAGCCGAGCATGCTTTTGGGTAGCCTTATTTGTTTATGGGCCAATTTATGTCATTGAAGCTGACTTACCTGCTTGGTTAGGTGGCTTGTTGTTATCTGGAGCAAGTGGATTACTCTTCTTGAGTCCCATTATTCGCAATTTTGCAGATAGGTACGGCACCCGCCAAGTGATCATTTTCTGCTATGTCTTAATTGGATTAAGCATGACCGTTTTAGGCATCATTGGAGAGGCAGAACCGATCGGATTACTCTTTTTTGTCATCGGAGCGGTAGGAGGGGCAACCATTGACGTGTTAGGGAATATCCCGTTTATGCGAATGGTAAAGCCACGCGAACGAAGTGCAATGACTATGGTTTTTACAACATGGCGTGAAAGCTCTTCTCTGATAACGCAAGCAATCGTATTTTTAACCTTGCTAGTCGCTCCATTCTGGGTCTTCTTTTTTATTCTGGCTCTACTTCAATTCTTAACAGCAGTTGCAACATCTTATTTGCCAAAACGGATTTAACAGTTTGCACGAGAAACTGTGGCTCGTTATAACATCCGTTGTAAAAGCTCAACCCGCCGCTCAAGTTGCTCCAACGTACAGACCGCCTGGCTCTTGATCTTCTGCGCCCGGTTCAACCGGCCGTGGATCTCTTGATACGGCTGCTTCGTGCGATGGTGCACCCGGCCGACCAAATTGGCGATCTTCTTCGCCAGGTTTTCCTTTTTCTCCGCCAGCGTCAGCGGCTGCACCCGCTCCTCTACCTTCTGCCTAATCTTCGCCTGCATCATCTCCAGCGGTTGCGCCGAAGGCAAATTAGGATCGCTAAACAAAGCCAGCTGTTGGCCGCCTAAAATCACCGCGTCTAGACCGCTGTTACTTGAGTAGAGCGCGCTCCAAGCCGGATCACCGTCCGTTTCCGGCACCTCAACCCCACCTTCTCCATCTCGCCAATCCAAATCCGGCCGACGTTTGAGCACGTGCGCAATCTCAGACTCCACTTCTTCCGCCAATCTTTTTAAACGAGGATCAGCAGGCAGATACACATAAGCGACCTGCACCCCATCCGGCTCAGGCGTCATCCGCACCATGCGCCCCAAAAACTGCCGGAAATACATTTTTGTAGAGATTGTTGTGGCGTAAACCCCCACCCGCAACCGAGGGATATCAACCCCTTCACTCACCATGTTACAGGCCACAATCCACTCTTGGTCCGAATTGCCAAAGTCTTTAATTTTTGTGCTGGCTTCTGGATCGTCAGACAGCACCACTGTCGGCCGCTTACCACTGATCGTCGTAACCAGTTGGGCCAAACTGCGCGCATGATCTTGATCGGCCGCCACCAGCAATCCGCCCGCATCGGGGTGCGTTCGCCGCGTTTCAAGCAACATTTGGTGGGCGTCTTCGATCATCGGCCGAACCCAACCGCTATCTGGCTCAAGCGCCACCCGCAAACGGCGGGCCGCCATGCTGCCGAACAAATCTTCAGCAAAGCCAGCTTCAATCGTTTCGCCCGCTTCCATCCAAGCCACTTCACCACCGTAGGTAAAAAACGCGATCGGCCGACACACACTGTCTTCAATCGCTTGGCTGTAACCGTACACATAATCGGGCCGACTTTCCCCATCACGGTTATAGCTCACAAAAGGAATGGCTGAATTGTCTGAGCGGAACGCGGTACCTGAAAGCGCCAACACAAACGGCGCAGGGGAAAATGCGTTTTCAAGCCCCTCGCCCCATTCGCGCCCCACTCCGGCATGATGGATCTCATCCAACACAACCACCGCATTTTTAGCCAGCTTGCGAAAGGCGGCCGGGCTGTTGGCCACCTGCTGATAGGTCACGGCGGGGCCGTCAAAGTCTCGGCCCAACCCCCATTTTGTTCTAAAATTATTGTCAATATCGATATTGATTCGGGCTGCAGAAGCCGCCCATTGTCGCTTTAGATGGGTAGTTGGCACCACAATGACCACATTTTTTTGTCCACCTTCTTCTATTTGATGCAGGCACAGTTGCAGAGCGGCCGTCGTCTTACCTGCCCCCGGCGTCGCTTCCCATAAGATTGATTTCTCCCCCTGCTGCCACTGTTTGCGATACAGGGCTAGGGCGTTTTGTTGCCATTGTCGTAATTGGGTCAAATCTCTTCCGTTGCCAAATATTGGTGGTATGGTTTGCCAAACGTTGTTGTAGCAGTTCAACAAAACCGATCAAGATTATAGACGAAAATCGGCCGGGAAGATGTTAAAATTTTGTAATCAATTTGAAACTCGATAGGACAAACCTCTCATACAAAAAATCGGGTAAAATCACGCTATGGCTAAATCAAAAACTCGACGGGTCAAGTCTGACAACTCCTTGATTCCAGACTATGAAATTACCGGCCTCTATGGCCTCCCATTTATAACAGATGCTTATTACACATTGCTGGGCGCTTCGTGGTGGCAGTTATTTGCCTATGGTTTCTTGGCGTATATTGTGCTAAATCTCATATTCGGTACGCTGTATTGGGTTGCACCTGGCGCAATTAATTCAGACGGCACTTGGTTACAAAGCTTTCATTTTTCGGTACAAACCTTTTCGACAATCGGGTATGGCTCCATGAGCCCCACATCTACATTTGGCAACATCCTTGTTACCTTTGAGTCGTTTATCGGCTTGGTTGCGGTTGCCATGGGAACCGGTCTTGTCTTTTCGAAGTTCTCCCGGCCGTCAGCCCGCATCGACTACAGCAACAATATGGTCGTACACCCTCGCAACGGCAAAATGACCCTCCACTTCCGGATCGCGAACGAGCGGGCGGGTAACCGAATTATCAACGCCAAACTGAAACTAAGCGTGCTGATGCGCGTTGTTTCGGAGGAAGGGCATGAATTAAGCCGCTTTTTTCCGCTCAAACTTGAACGGGATGAAATGCCATTCTTCGCACTATCTTTGGTTGTCATGCATGTTGTCGATGAGGACAGTCCATTTTTCACCATGACGCCAGAAGAGTTCCATGAAAAAGTGACCTTCTTTGTGACCTCTTTTGAAGGGATAGATTCAACTTTTCTACAAACGGTCCAAGCCAACAACTTCTACCATAAAGATGACATTATTTTTGGCGAAAAGTTCGTCGACATGATGGTACCGCCTGATGGCCCTGATGGTAAATTGATCATGCGGCACGAAAATCTAAGCATGACAGAACCGATCGAACAAAATGAAACGTTTGATGAATTGGTCGATGAACTTGAAACAGAATGAGTGAACCTAAGCAAATCGGAGTTATTGGTGGTGGCGGGGCCATCGGCCGTTTGGTTGTCCGCTATTTTGGGGAGATGGGGTATTCAGTCCACATCTCTGATCCATCTGTGCCAGATAGTTTGTCTTTGGAGCAGCTGCTCGACCAATGCAAAACGCTCTACATTTCCGTCTTTCCGCTCGAGCTGATTCCGCAAATTCTTGATCAAATCGCCGCCCGGCCGGACGCAAACGAGTTTGTCATTTTAGAAAACGGTTCGATCAAAGACCTGCTGGCCAACAGTTTTCAAGGATTGGACACGGCTGGCGCATCTCTATGCGCAACCCATCCATTGTGCAAAGCGGACCAGCCGTGGAAAAACCAAAACGTGCTCATCATCCCCTATGGCCAAAACGGCCCGGCCGCCCATGATTTAGCCCTCAAGCTTTACGGCCATGCAGAGATGAACATCCACCAGGTTGACACGCTTGAAGATCATGACGAGCTGATGTGTTTACTCCAACTCGTCCCCCATTTAATTTTGCGCTTGGTCGCCAACTTGTTTGCAGATTTAGGCACCGATCTAAACTTGCTCAGCAGCGCCGCCACAGCCAACTTCAAGCTCTTTTACCTCAGTCTGTGGCGCGTTTTGGTCCAAAGCCCAGATTTATCGGCCGCCATTATCGGTCGGCTCATGGATCAACCGCGCGGCCGAGAAATATATCATCGCTTCGCCGCCTCACTGTCTAACGTCCCGCTTAGCGACATCGGCTCACTCACCGATCAGTTCCGCACCTTTTACGACACCACATCCCCCAGCGAACCCTACATGGAAAAAATGAACATGCAGGGGATTGTGACGCTTGAACGGTTGGCAAACCTAGAACGTCGCTCCATTTCAATCTTGACAGAAAAAGATGAAGTCGGGATGCTGCGAGAAATTTTGCGGCCGTTTGAAGAGCTTGGCATCAACATCACCGCCATCGACTCTCACTTAATCGACGGCACATTGCGCTTTGATCTGGGCTACGACTCTGGCCCCTCGGCCGCGGTGCTTGATGAGCTAAAGAATCAAATTGAAGCGATGGGGCATCGGTTTATGCAAGTCGGTATTGATAAGTGATAAAGAGAAATGATAAGTATGAAGCAGGGCTTTCACTTTATACTTATTGCTTGATACTTAAACCGCTAAATTGCGTATTGGTATTGTCATCGAGTTCTCAACGATGATCTTTTTTGATTGGTATCAATCGTTTCAGAACTCACGGTAGGAAAATGAATGGAAGCATTACTTGGAATTGGTAGCGCATTTGGTTTATCAACCAGCGCCGGACTAAACGCATACATCCCCATGCTCATGGTCTCTATTCTCAGCCGGATGGGCTGGTTAGACTTGGGCGAGCAGTTTCAAATTATGGAAAGCTGGTGGGTGATCGGCATCCTCTCAGTTTTACTGTTGGTCGAGGTGTTTGTAGACAAAATCCCGGCCGTTGACAGTGTCAACGACGCTGTTCAAACACTGGTAAGACCGGCCGCTGGGGCGCTGATGTTCGCCTCGCAAGCCAACATTATCACAGACGTAAACCCGCTTATCGCAGTTGTTTTGGGCATTTTGCTTGCCGGTGGCGTACACGCTACCAAAGCAACAGTTCGGCCGGTTGTCACAACCGCATCGGTCGGCACAGGCAATTGGGCCGTCAGCATTGTCGAAGACATCATCGCGTTCTTCGTCTCGTTTTTGTCGATATTGGTCCCACTATTTGCAGTCTTCTGTATGGTCGCCTTTATTTTCTTGCTGGTCCGTTTTTACCGGAAACGCAAAAGCGAAGAGTTCAGTTTTTCATAAGTGATCAGTGGTCAGTAAACAGTGATCAGTTTGGTTGATAGCCAACTGATCATTTATTCACGAGTTACTGACCACGTTTAAAAACGAGCCGCCAGCCTGCTGCACTCCCATCTTCACACACACCGATCGTTAAACCGCTGACCCGCGGACTGCCCGCCACCAGTTCGGCCGAATACGACACCCCGGCCGAGAGCGTAAAGTCTGCATACCCTGCATCTACCTCACGTTTTAAACCGGTCACAAATCGATCAGTTCCTCCCTCCCAACTCACCAAAATTTCTTCCCCCGCAATCCCGTCTCCGTCTGCATCTTGCACAAACACCTCAATTTCAGCAGAGCCTTCATCCACCACGCACACACTTTCTTGCGAAAGTAGCTCATAAGCTAGTTGGGCTCCGGCCGTCAACGGTGTGGCGGTCGGCTCAGCCTCAACCACTTCTTCTGGGATGGGTGTTGGCGTGGGCAATAACGTGGGTGTAGCGGTAGGAAGCCCCTGCTGATTTTCGGCCGCCTGCCCCACCACCACAATCAAAGTCGGGGTCGGCGTACCAGATTCTAAAGCTTCTCCTGCGCCGGGTGTGGGGGCAAACAGATCCAGTGCGGCCCCTTCTGCACCCAAACTTTGGGCCATGCGGGCCATATTCCGCACATCCTCGGCCGAGCGCCCTTCGCGCAAGTAACGCTCTAACTCTTGCACAACCGTTTGAGGCAAATTGTCATCTTCTAACACCCCCAACCGGGTCTGTGCCGCATCCCAATCACCCGTTTGGGCCAGCGCCTCGCTCACCATGTACAAATATTCTTCCCGATAGGTTTGCTGAAACACGGCCGGTGACCCCACCAACTCTTCGAGCGGAAAGACGCGCCACGCCAGCCAAATCGAGCCGACAATGCCGATGATTAACCCGATGGCAAATAGGCTTGAGTATGAAAAAAATTGCTGCCGCTCCCGACGGCGGCGTGATCGGCGCAGTTCAATATCAGGTGGTTGTTGGGTCACTGGCTCACCTCCGGTTCGGCCGTCGGGGTGGGTGGGATGGCTTGATCAAATGCCGGGGATTCGATCCCCATCGCCCGAGCTAAACCAACCATGTGGGCCGTTTCTATCCCGGTTGGATCACCAATCACTTGGTTAACCGCTTCTTCGCGCAACCATTGGGGCCAATCCTGCCGACCCAAGCTGCCAATACGGGAGGCGGCCGCATTTAAATCTTGATCGGCCGCATAGGTCGAAGCGATCAGGCGCAAATAATCAGCCTGAAATTCAGTTTCAAGGTCGGCCGGAGACACGTCGACAAGCTCGGCCGGTAGCACAAACCATCCCATATAAAAGCCGATGGCCGCACCGACCAGCAGCCCAAACCCTAAAACGATCAAATTTCTTTGCATGACGCAATTTTACACGGGTCCCGAACTTTATTCGACACCCTCTCAGGTTGTGGGGCATAATTCTTTTGAAAATAGGGGATAGTGCTCTGTAACTTTTACAACTTCTGATTTTTATTGGGCCGGGTCATACCGGCGTAGGCAGGAAGGACGCTCTCATCGGTGATTTTAAAAATACATTTGTCACACAGATTAGTTTTAAATATCCGCAAAAATCAGCGTTTATCTGCGGCTAAATTCTTAAACAGAATTGAGGCTCTTACCTCTTCAACCCTCCCTATCCCTATCACAAATCTCTATCCTTCTAACTAAAATTATGATCATAATCGCAAGTAGCAATGGAAAAGTCGGCATCGAAGATGCGATGCAAGTTTTGAAAAACGGTGGGAGCGCGCTAGACGCAGTTGAGGCGGGTATCCGGCCGGTAGAAGCCAATCCCGATGACCATTCGGTTGGGTACAACAGCTGGCCCAACATCATGGGAGAGCTGGAGCTGGATGCCAGCATCATGAACGGCCGGGATCTAACCAGCGGTGCTGTCGCGGCGATGAAAGGATTCCCGTATGCGATTTCTGTGGCGCGACATGTGATGGACCAGCTGCCGCACGTGCTGCTAGCAGGCAACGGGGCCGAGCGCTTCGCCCGTGAAATGCAGGCGGAACAGTGGGACGAGCTGCTAACGCCCGAAGTGATCGCACGCTGGCGCAAACAGCTCAAAGACAATATGCCGGCCGAGGTGGTTGAATCGCTGGGCGACGACACCGAACTGCGTGAATGGGTCAAATTGGCAACCGATCCAGAACGGACATACAGCACCGTTAACTTCATCGCCATCGACAAAAACGGCGATATGTGTACCGGTGTCAGCACCAGCGGCTGGGCTTGGAAATACCCCGGCCGGGTTGGTGACAGCCCGATAATCGGTGCCGGAAATTATGCAGACAACCGATACGGCGGCTGTGCCTGCACCGGCATGGGAGAGATGGCCATCCGTGCCAATACGGCCCACAGCGTTGTGTTTTACATGAAAATGGGGATGTCTGTCGCCGAAGCGGCCGAACGTGCCATGGTTGATTTGCGCGATCTGGGTGGCGGCTATATCGGTGGCATGAACCTTGTGGCTCTAGACAAAGATGGCAACCATGCAGCGGCAACAAGTATGACCGGCCGTACCTACATCTATCAAACGCCCGACATGGAAAACTACGCTGAAAAAGATAGAACCTTTGTCGATATTCCCGGCCGCTGGCCGCGGGTAAATGCAGGCTAACTGCGCTATTTTTCGATTAGGTATCTCCTAACGTGGCGCGTGGTGCGTAACCGTTTCCCTCTCTCACCCCAGCGGGTTAACACCAAAATCACCCACCATTTAACCTGCTTAGGGGATTGGTTCTCAATCCTCGGCCGCTTATGCTAACTATCCTGAGGCGTCTGGCATCTATCACCCTGTGCGACTCGGTGACTTTCAGCCAGATGTCCTCAGCTTTTCAACTATTCAACCGTTGTTAACCGCACAAACAAAGCCCCGTGATCAGACTCATCAATGGGGATTGTCTCACGCTCCACAATTACCAGCCCTTCTGAAACTGTTGCATGATCGATCGGCAGGCCAAGCCACATCGGCACAACGGCCGTCCAGCTATTTTGAATCCCGAAGCCGACCATCGAGTCTTTTGTTTGGCTATTATGCAAAAAAGATTTGTAGCGCCCCGACCACGGAGTTACATTTAAATCCCCGATCATGATAGTTTCAAAACCAAATGACTGTTGTTCTCGGCTCCAATCCGCTGCGGCATCAAGCTCTAACTGTTGAAATGCGTCAGCACCATCGTGATGCGGCCGACTGGTGTGCAGGCTCATGATTTGTATTCGCGTTTCGTTTAATGTCAGATGGGTTGTCAGCAACGGCCGATAGTTATACCAAGGCATATGATGAATCGTATGCAGCCTCGTCTCCAAATCTAGCTCTTCGTGGGTCAACATCGCAATCCCTTGGGTGTTGGTTAAAGGATGGCTTAGAGCCACACGGTAGTTAGGAAAGAGCTGATCAAAATTCGCCTCAAGCTCTGGGGTTACCTCTTGCAAAAACAAAATGTCTGCCTGATAGTCGGCTAAAGGCGCCATGTCGGCCGCACCCTTGTTTGTATTTAAATGCAGAAGCGACAAATCATCCGTCACCGTTGGGCTGCCTGGGCCGCCCATAAAAAATGGTGCCAACACAGCCCCATTGATGATCACGATGAAGAGTGACACGCCTGCCCCAAACCAAACACGCTGATACATCAGCCATCCCGCTGTAGCAATGCCAAATAAGACAAAATGCGGCCGGGGATGACTGTACCAGCCCAAGCGCCAATTTAGCTCTGGAAAGAAGCCTCCAATTGAGAGAATCAAACATCCCAAACAGGCAAAAATGATAATTAGGTTCAAAAATTTAGTTAGAGTTGTTCGCATACGGTCCCACCCTTTTAGTATTAATTTTTGCAACAAGTCGATCTTTTAACCTAGTATTTCCTAGATTAGGGGTCGTTGTCAGGCACCCGTGTGCAGAAACCCCTGAAAATACCCGTGCGTTTTTTAGTCAATCTATTAATCCCTTTAATCAACCTATCGGTCATGAGCGGGGTAAACTATGATCCACTGGTCAAAAATGCAAAATCGAAGAAATTAAACCAAGGAATGGAATTTAAATAAAAGTCTCGATTTATCTTTAAATAAGACAGCTATTTTTTCTTCAATCCCAAGTAGCAGGCAAATTTATGATTGAAATCAGGTCTCCTCATCTAAAAGGCTCAGAAGTTTCGTGGTTCGCTCCCATTTGTAGCGATGATTACGAATATCTTGGCGTCCCGGAAAACAAATACAAAGCCAATTATGCCAACACATCAGAAATACTTTTAGAAGCAGATCGCTTGGGATTTCGCAATATCCTTTGCCCCTCTTCGTATCAAGTTGGGCAAGACACCCTGACGTTTGCCTCGGCCGTTGCCCCACAAACGCAAAACATTAATTTGCTGGCGGCCGTCCGCTGTGGCGAAGTGCATCCCCCCATGTTGGCCCGGGGCATTGCCACACTAGACCATATTTTAGAAGGGCGCCTAACAATCAATATCATCTCATCTAATCTGCCCGGCGAGAATTTAGAATCGGGGCCACGCTACCAACGCTCACGCGAGGTAATCGAAATTTTAAAGCAGGCATGGACGCAGGATCACATCGATTTCCAAGGTGACTTCTACAATCTAAAACTAGACACAACCGATCCTGTAAAACCGTATCAACAAAACGGTGGCCCGTTGCTCTACTTTGGTGGCTACTCGCCTCCGGGTAAAGATTTATGCGCCGAGCACTGTGATGTCTATTTGATGTGGCCCGACAAAATCGAAAATCTGCGTGGCCACATGGAAGACTTAACCGCCCGTGCCGCAGGGTACGGCCGAAAAATCGATTACGGTCTACGGGTTCACATGATCGTGCGTGAAACAGAAGATGAGGCGATTGCGGCCGCCAATAAACTCGTGTCTCGTCTCGACGACCAGTTTGGCGAAGAAATTCGAAATCGTGCCCTAGATGCCAAAACATTGGGTGTGGCGCTACAGTCACAAGCGCGTGAGCAGGCAGATGATGATGGCTTTATCGAAGACAACTTGTGGACCGGTGTCGGCCGGGCTCGCTCCGGCTGTGGCATGGCGCTTGTCGGAGACCCTGACCAAGTCGCGGCAAAAATCCAAGGATACATCGATATGGGGATGCGCTCATTCATCTTCTCCGGCTATCCACATCTCGACGAATCACGGCTGTTTGCCAAATACGTTTTGCCCAAACTAAACACCATCTCGATGCCGATTGAGCAAGGGCGCAGACCGGCCGAAATGCCCATGACCCCTCTTGGTGCTGGGCAACGTGTTTGAGTTAGATCAAGCAAACCTACTTTCAGGTTTATTCAATCTGTTTTTTTCAGCTTGATACGTATTGCGTAATAGCCAAACACGCAATACGCACCACGGAACAAGCAATCAAATTCGTCTGCTGAACAGCCACAATTAACACTGCACATGAACCGTATATCAATCGTGTGACACACAGACAGCCTACTGTTCCAATCGTGGTAAAATACCGCAGGTCAGACGCGAAAGCTGACCTTAAATTTGGAGAAATCTGTGTCTCAGGCTGATCAACTACGACAACAAATTCTCAATCTTGTTCAAGATTATCATGCAGCCGCCTTTGCGGAACAGCCGTTTGTTCCCGGCGAGTCGGCCGTGCCTGTCTCTGGTCGGGTGTTTGGCGCCAACGAGATCAGCCTGCTGGTTGATTCATCTCTCGATTTTTGGCTAACAACCGGCCGGTATTCAGACCAATTTGAACAAAAATTTGCGAGCTACATGGGATTGCGCCACGCGCTTCTATGCAACTCCGGCTCATCGGCCAACTTATTAGCTCTTTCAGCCTTCACATCCCCCAAACTGGGCGAGCAGCGTTTAAAACCAGGGGATGAAGTGATCACAGTAGCGGCCGGATTCCCCACAACCGTTAATCCAATTTTGCAAAACGGGCTTGTACCTGTATTTGTTGACATCGAAACAGACACTCACAATATCGACGTTTCGTATTTGGAAGAAGCGTATTCAGAAAAAACACGCGCCATTATGATCGCCCACACATTGGGCAATCCGTTTAACTTGGATGCGGTTATCGCCTTCTGCAAAAAACACCATTTGTTTCTGATCGAAGACAATTGTGATGCTTTGGGCGCCCGCTACAATGGCCAGCTTACCGGCACATTTGGCGACTGCTCTACAATCAGCTTTTACCCCGCTCACCACATCACCATGGGTGAAGGGGGTTGTGTACTAACCAACAAACCGGCGCTCAAAAAGCTAATTGAATCATTTAGGGATTGGGGACGCGACTGCTGGTGCCCGCCTGGGGTAGACAACACCTGTGGCAAACGGTTTGATTGGCAGCTGGGCGATTTGCCTTATGGTTACGACCATAAGTACACCTATTCCCACATCGGTTACAACTTAAAACTGACCGACATGCAAGCGTCTGTTGGGGTGGCTCAGCTTGAGCGATTAGACGGCTTTATTGAAACACGGCGCAAGAATTGGGAATATTTGCGAGCCGGTTTACAGCCATACGAAACCTATTTTCATCTACCGATTCCGGCCGAAAATAGTGAACCTAGCTGGTTTGGCTTTCTGCTTAGCGTGCGTGAAGATGCTCCGTTTAATCGCAATCAGCTCATCGCCAGCCTAACTGAACGCAAAATCGGGACGCGTCTGCTTTTTGGTGGCAACTTGATTCGCCAACCGGCCTACGCAGATCGGCCGTATCGGGTAGTTGGTTCGTTAGAACGCACAGACTTTGCCATGACTAATTCGTTTTGGGTGGGGGTTTATCCGGGGCTGAGCACGCAAATGCTCGACTACATCATTGATTCTATTGGCGATTTCGTGAAATCAATGTGAACAAGTACTAAGTTTCTATAGCGCAATCTTACGACTAACCTTACAATCATTTCTACACCGTGGACTAATAATTTAGCGCCACACCTAGGAATGGCCGCAAGGTCGGAGAGCAAGTTTTCACAGAAGCTTGCTCTTTTTTTTGCCTAAATCTTGCCAGCGGGATTACCCGATCAGTAATGTTTCTTCGGGGTAGCGTACACCGGTATCATGCCTGTTCGTCTGCAAGATGGCGGTCACAATTGTTAAGGCCCCTAATCGTCCCCAAATCATCATCACAGAGATAACCCCCAATCCAAAATTGTTGAGCTGGCTCGTAAAATCAAGAGAAAGCCCGCACGTTGCAAAGGCAGAAACAACCTCGAATAGCACTTCACCAACTGTTGCATTGGGATGGGTTAGTAAGATGAAAAAGGTAGCCCCCATGACCAAGCCGATCGATATTGTTAAAACAGAACCGGCTCGACGAACCGTCCCTCTCGATACCCGCCTTTCCATTACCTGTACTTCTGAATGGCCGCGCGTGTAATTAAAAACGGCCGCCCATAAAACGGCAAAGGTGCCTGTCGTTAGCCCACCGCCCATAGATGCTGGCGCACAGCCAATAAACATCAGAGAGATCGTTAAGATTTGAGTTGCAGGGCGGATTTGAGCAAAGCTGTCAAAGGCAGCAAAACCGGCCGTACGTGAGGAAATGCTGTGGAACCAAGATTGCACCAGCTGCTTGCCTAAACCAGCCTCTTGCAAAACACCAAATTCACCAGCCTCCGCCCAAAAGGTAAACACCCATCCAAATAATACCAAGCTAGTAACCACCAACATGGTTACCCTGGTGTGCAACGACCAGCGTTTAAAATGGTGATTGGCGAAAAACTCAGACAGCACAGGGATACCCAATCCCCCGATAAAGATGATCGTTCCTAAAATAAGCAACGTTAAATTATCTTTTGGCATTCCGGTGGGGAACAAGCTTGCGTTGCCAAACAGATCAAAGCCAGCATTGCAAAACGCTGAAATCGAATGAAAGATGGCTAAAAATATCACATCGCTCTGCGGAACAATGCTGTTGAATGACCAGTGAAGATAAAGGGCGAGCGCCCCAATAATTTCTATGATGACAATCCCACGAATCACATGGCGTAGCACATGCAAAATATCTTCTGGACTGTCGAGGCCGATTGAGTTTGAAAGCGCAAGGCGGTCAAGTACAAACACCCTGCGGCCGATAAAACGCATAACGAGTGTGGCGATCACCATGTAGCCAACCCCGCCAAACTGAATTAATAAAAGCAGCGTAATTTGCCCAGCACGGGTTAAGTCGGTCCCAGCCGTAATGATGCTGAGTCCCGTCACGGTCAGCGCTGAAATCGATGTAAATACCGCTTCCCGAAATGTAAGTGGTGATCCCGTAGACATCGCCGGAATCATCAACAGCAGTGTGCCTATCGCAATCAGGCCAATCAGACCCAATACGATCCGGGCTGAGGCTGGAAGCCGGTAAGGCTTATTTGGCTGATCGCCGACTCGTTTGACAGGGCTTGATTTATATGGATTGATTTTTTCCCACAGCTTCATCGTGGACCCCTAGGGTTTCAACTCAATTATTTGTAAGCTTGAATCTACTTTAAAGCAGAGAATTCCTCAATTTCATCTGCGTGGCCCAACATCACAAGCACATCGCCCGCTTTCAAGATCACGTCGGCACCGGGGTTCACAATCACATCTTCACCCCGTTTAATCACCAAAACATTGATCCCCAACCGGCCGCGAATATTAGCTTGACCCATTGACTGGTTACACAATCCAGGCGGAACGGTAAATTCTGCAACGGTGTAATCGGTATCAGCCCCGAGCTTAAACTGTTCTAACATGCCGGGAGTATGCAAAGTTTCAGCCAGCCGCACGGCCGACTCTCGCTCGGGCATAACAACTTCGTCAGCACCCACGCGTAACAGAATTTTCTCTTGCTGTACAGTCGGAGCCTTGCAAATCACCCGTTTTACCCCCAGCTCTTTTAAAGAGACAGTGGTCATAATATTGGCTTCAAAGTCTGTCCCAATCGCCACGATGACCGTATCGAACGACATGATATCAACCGCTTTTAAGGCTTCCATGTTGGTTGAATCAAGAATGACAGCCTGTGTCAAAAAAGGGGCGATTTCTTGCACCAATTCTTCATTCTCATCAATGCCCAAGACATGATGTCCGTTTTGTTCTAGGGTTTTCGCCACATTTCGGCCGAAACGCCCCAAGCCGATTACCGCAAATTCATGTTTTCCCATACATCTACTTTATCAGACATCACCCATTGCTCATTATTTTGTAAAGAAAATTTTCGCAATGCAATGGCTATCTGCCCTAATTAAAAAGAGCAGGCCCCAAAATTGGTGACCTGCTCAAACTTTTACTCTTGAATTATATCTATCTACGCAAGATAAATAGATTGGGTTGCAGCGTTGCCCTTCCCCTTATGCCAACGTCTGTGTCCGCTCTAAAATGTGCCAATCGGCCAATGCTCGCCCAGCGCCTAAGGCGGTACAAGCGATGGGGTTATCCGCGATATAAGCTGGCACGCCGGTGACTTGGGTCAGCAATGTATCAATGTCACGCAGCAACGCTGTGCCGCCACACAAAGCCATGCCACGGTCAATAATATCGGCCGCAAGTTCTGGCGGGGTCTTGGCCAACACAGCTTTGGTCATATTGGTAATCGCAACCAACGGCTCAGTAATCGCTTCCCATGTTTCGTACGAGTTAAACGTAATCGTGCGAGGCAATCCAGTAACCTGGTCACGCCCCTGCACCTGCATCTCTTCCCGCTCTTTTGGTTCGATGGCGCTCC
>JAHDEN010000250.1 GCA_020628815.1 Chloroflexota bacterium
GTTCCACGCGACCCCTTGCGCCATGTTCCCTGCGCTGGCGGTATAAACGCCTTTGGCTAACTCAGCCTCGGTTGCGGCCCCAATTGCGTTTCCAGCCCCGCGCAGTTTAAACGAGCCGATCGGCTGGAGGTTCTCGAGTTTGAGATAAATTTCGGCCGGGGCCTCGGTTACATTTAGCCGAATGAGCGGGGTGCGAATCACTGAGTCTTTGATTCGTCTCTGAGCGGCATAAATCTCTTCAATAGGAATGATTGGGGTTGTCATCGGGGGTTCCTTTGTCTGATTGGGATTTGTCGGAAGTTTGTCAGGATTGTAGACCTGTTTCAAACCTCTGCAAGAAGATGCTCGGCCGACTTTAGCACACAGCAAAAAAGGGTGATTCACAGCCATTTCTGGTTATAAATCACCCTTTTTGTCTATCTTCAAAGACCTTATCGGGTCACAATTGGCAGATAAATCTGAGCTGGTGTTTCAGTTGGATTACCCGGCCCGGCCGTAACCACAATTGATACAGTCTCAACAGCGGAATCAACCAACCCATCATTCACCTTAAAGGTAAAACTATCATTTCCGACAAAGCCTGCATTTGGCGTATAAATCACATTAGGAGCCGTGCCACTTAACGTACCGTTGCTGGGCTGGCTAGAAATAATGTAGCTCAATGTGTCTCCATTATCGGGATCAGACCCGGTTAGCGTAATCGCCTTGGCTTCCCCTTTTCCAGTTGTGACCGTTTGAGCATTTGCTGTCGGCGATATATTAGGATTATTCGTCTCGCTGCGATCTTTACGACATTCGCTCAGGTCGATTGTCCGGTCCAACGTGTCTGGAACAACATAATCAACTACCAAATAACGATGTTCAAAATCACTGTCAGATTTAGTTGAAACCCAATAATAATATGGAATCATTGAATATTTACATTCAACATGATCGACACCATTGGGGAAGCCAGTGACAGAGCCGCCTATCTCAAAACTTTGCCCTAACGTGGTTGTGTGAGATGTGGCTGTTTCAAGCCCCCAACTATGCTCATATCCACCACCCGCTTGTACTTTACCCACGAATCCAGCTTCGGCATCAAGCTCTACACCGATGCTAGATGAGCTAGATGAGGTATCTCCACGGCTGTTACTTGCGTTTTGATATTGGCTCAACCCCCATGTCAATGTCCCTTCTCCGGGTCCAATCGTCTTTTCGCTCAAGACAGGAGGAGTGCCAGCCGATATGTTCTTAGCACCATCCCACGAGATCGTGCCTGGCACACGAACCCATTCCCAAGCGGGGGGATCCAACTCACGGTTAAACAGTTCAACTTCAAAGTAATCATCATTCTTATCCAGGTCACGCACCGCACGGGGATACCGATCTGGCTCTGTGTGATTGGGGCCGAATATCTGCACTTCGGCTAATGTCAACGTTCCGGGGACATCTAGTTGAATACGCACATACCGGCCGCTAACCTCCTTTCCATCTAACATTGTTTGAATCGTTGTTTGGCGCAGCGCCTCACCGGAAAAAGAGAAGCTGTGAACCCGCGCATCACTCTTCAGTGAATCTACATCGGACGGTAGATCAGCAAAATCAGTTTCTGAAATAAAGAGGTAAAAATCGTGCAATCGCTTGGCACACACACCGTCAGCGTGTGTGTCAAAGCAATCAAGCTCTGTTCGATTCCATATACGCACTTTCCCGATCTCTTCAACTGCACCAAGATCAATCTGCCACCAAGGTTGGCTATCTGCATCTCGGATTGTGTGTGTCATAGAATCGGCCGATTGATTCCCGTCTAAATTATTATCGACAGCTCGATCGGCACTCCAATCCTCATGGGTAGATGATTGAGATGTTTTTGCCTCCTTGAAAAGGGCCAAGTTGGTCCAATCTCGAACCAAGGGGACCCACTGATCTTGGTGTTGATCTGCCAGTGGGCTATTTAGCCGGTCCCATGTGTCTAAATTAGGCGCTTCTTCAGTTAACTTCTGAAACTCACAAAGGCGTACAACACCATCAAGTTCTTGGCCAGCCTCTTTTAATGCATATTGATAACAGTCGTACTCAGAGTTGTGGACCACCGCAAAGTCTGATGTGTTGCTCCAAGCGGTCTGTTGCTGTTGCCCTTGGCTATTCGTAACTGCATCGGTTGTTGCGGTGCGACTTTGCCACCCGTACCGTACTTTCAACGAAATGTCCGCTACCGGTGTATCAACGCCCGCACCGACATAGACATTGCCTGAATGACTTGAAAATGTAGTCATTGAATTTTCACTGCTCGCTTCTGCGGAAACAGACTCGCCGATGCTGCCTGTTGAGGGTGATGCCTCTGATCCATCCTGCGAATAGATGTTTTGCCAATATGGAGGCACAAAGACTGCACTTTTGACGATCGGCTCAATGACTGTGACACAGGAAACGCTGTTTGTATCGCTGGCATCGTATTCGGCTAAAAGTGAATCTTTGTCCCAGTCACCTATGGCGATTTGTGGTTCATTCTTTGAGCTGCCCAGCGGTTTGTCTAGTTGGGGCAAACTTTCGACGCTAATAAATCCATAATTATATGAGCTTAACCGGCCGCCACCTTGATCATCTAGCTCAATATCAGTGTCCGGATCAAAATCATTGGCTAGCTTGCTGCTGGTGAAATTTAACAGATGCAGATTATCATCACGGTTGCGCAGCACAACTGCGATATCAGCTTGACCATCTTTGTTCAAGTCGCCGGTTGCGATCTGCACGGCCGGGTTACTGTTGCCTTGCAGCAACCCATCCCCGTTGTACCAAGAGGCATGCCGTGCAAATGGTTGGTTTTGCGCTTCAGCATCAAAGAGTTCTACAGCCAAACCACCCCCCTCGTTTGTCGTGCGTCTTTCTCCAAAAAAGCTAAACACCACTTCAGCTTTGCCATCCGCATCCACATCATCAGCCACCATGTCAATATCTACAAAAGAAGTTCGGTCTCCTCCATAGTTCCATTGGGTCCGCTCTGTTAAGACGATGTCGCTACTGTTTGTCCCATCCGCACGTTTGGCATCAAACACATAAAAACCAATGCTTGTGCTGTCATTTGAATCATTTGAATCTCGGCCGATTGCCACAACAATCTCATCTTGCAGATCACCATCAATGTCTGCGACCACCAAGCGTAAGTCACGAGGGGTTCCTTGAGGATTGAACTCAACGCCACCGATTTTTTTAATTGCAAAGCGCAAGCCATCCCCAGGCTGGTGGGAAAAATCATACGCTAAGATCAGGAGTTCAAGTTGGTTATCATCATTAATATGCCCAACCACAATTTCATCATGATCATGAATCCCATCGATATTACCGATATCAAGTGCCAAGTTCGCACCAAATTCCGGATCAGGGTCAAATTCAGCATCGGCCGTGCGCCAATAACCAACAACAGAATTATCACCTGTTGAAATACCTCCAGAGGCGGTCCCATTTAACATAGTGATATGCAACTTCCCATCACTTGCAAGGCTGGCGATAATAATTTCTTGGTCACCGGGATTATCTTGTGCCAAATCACCTGCAGCGATATTAAAATCAGAGTGATTCACGTAGATGTTATTTGTCCCTGCCCACCCATCTAAAACATCATCGTTGGCAAATGGTTGAGTTGGATCTTGGTTATAAGCAGCCACTTGCATCCAACCACTCGCCCCCCGAAAAACTTGTACAATTTCGCTATCCCCATCAGCGTTCAAATCGGCCGCAGTCAATGCCCCAGAATCTTCGTTGTCCTTCCGTAGCCAACCTGTATCTACTGTTGTTTTGTTATCTGGCTCGTCAAAAGGGTAATCAAATTTCAACAAATCCAGAGATGGCCCTGGTGCAGTTTGAGTAGGGTAAGCGATAAAAACTTCCTTTTCGCCACCCAGCTCAATAACCCCGGTAAAAGGGTTGGCGGTGCAGTCTAAGGCGTTTTCGGCCGAAGGGCCATGCGCATCAAGCTCTCTGTTGAGTTGGTTGGTGCTTGGCTCAGTAGCTGCGGCACTCGTTATATCAGACTGTCCAGTTGTTAAAACAAACGCCATCAAGCAAAAGATAATGACAGAAGTAAATTTCATTAAAGAGTTTTGGTTCATTGGTTCCACTGCTTCCTAAAAAATCAGGTCTTTCGCTTCATACGTGTTCAGTAACTGCGAGATCACCCTTCGACAAGCTCAGGGCTCCTTGCAAGCGAAATTCCTAAAAAATGATCGATACCATCAACGCCCGTAGAACATGAAAGAGAGAAGTTGGGCGACAGTCCTAATCTATCAAAATTACCGATCCCAAATGTCCTAAATTGTCCTGAAAATGTCCTTAATCCTTTCAGGACGGCTCAAATTCAGGGACACACCCCTCTTTTTTCGGTATGATTCAGTTTATGGTTAGCGCCCGAATCACCACACTAACAGAGGTTAGATTCTCAACACTGTTACGCCTCAGCCGGATCACTTGGCTCGGGATAGCCGTGCTGATGAGCATCTTGCTCTGCCTTGCGATCGGCCCCCGCTATCAAAATATGATGACCCCCTATGCAGAGGAAACACTTGATTTTTTTCGGGCCTCCATCCCCAGCTTTGAAGCGTTAGGAATCTCTCAGCGCAGTTTGGCCATCTTTACTGTCTTGACAGAAGGCATACAGCTCGCCTTTTTTATCGGCCTTGGGGGGCTGATATTTTTCAAACTACCCAACCAAATTTTTCCCCTGTTTACCTCGGCTGTATTTATGGGATACGCGGCCGGGAGCACCTATCTGCTTAATCCGCTTGCAGACATCCATCCGGCGTTTGGAACCATTGAAAATCTGATCCAGACCATGACCATTATCAGTTTGCCTCTTTTCTTCTTTCTCTTCCCCAACGGCAAATTTGTCTCAGCTTGGTCAAAGTATTTCGCTCTTGGCTGGGCCATTTTAACCGTTGCATGGTTTATCTTTCCCAACATGATCGGAAACATGTTGTACGAAGATGTTGCATGGCGCACCCCTGTTTTTTCGCTGGCCCTCATCACACTCATGTTCCAATCTGGCTTAGCGTCTCAGCTCTACCGTTACTTTAAAGTGGCGACTTTAGAGGAAAAACAGCAGACAAAATGGGTTGTATTAGGCATCTTCTTTTTTTGTACATGTTCAGGCATACGCTTCGCAATCGGCACCGTCGTCGATGGGGTCCCAGAAATGTGGGGGCTGGCCCTTGTCTGGATTACTTCGTATGCGACATTGTTGATGCCGATTTCAATTACTATTGCCCTATTTCGCTATCGGCTCTGGCAAATCGATCGCATTCTCTCCCACGCAATCGCGTACACCACGCTGATCTCCATCTTATTAGGGATTTATTTGTTGGTGATTGTTGGGTCTCAATATCTATTAGGGAGCAGCAACCTCGTCATCAATTTTGTGGCAACGATTTTAGTCGCCCTATTGCTCCAACCGCTTTATCAACGTTTAGACAAAGCGATTAGCCAGTTTTTCTTCGGGGACCGTGACAATCCGATTGAAGTTTTGGGAATGATTGGGGATCGGCTTGAGCGAGCACTCTCGCCTGAGGATGTGCTGCCAGCCATTGTTGAAACGGTTCATTCAGCCCTGCGTGTGCCGTATGCGGCGATTACGATCAAACAGCAAGATGGGTATAAAATGCAGTCAGAAATAGGTGAGCTTGAAGAAACCACATTCGGCAACTTACTTCGCCTCCCGCTGAGCTATCAGGGGGATGAGGTCGGCCAGCTGTGGGTATCTCCACGCACGTCGGCCGATCCATTCAACCAGCAGGATGAACAGTTGCTCAACACCATCGCTTCACAGGCGGGTACGGCCGTGCATGCGGTGCAACTAACCGATGCACTCCAAGATTCGCGCCAGCGGATTGTGACAACGCGCGAAGAAGAGCGAAAACGGCTCCAGCGAGATTTGCACGATGGACTTGGCCCCGCATTGGCAGCACAAATTTTTCGGCTGGGAGCGGCCCGTGGTCTGCTCGCAACCGATCCACAAGCGGCCGACAATTTGCTTGGCGACCTTGAGAAAGGGCTAGAAGCAACAATGATGGACATTCGTCGTTTGGTTTATGGTCTCCGGCCGCTAGCGCTCGACCAATTGGGGTTGATCGGAGCGATCCAAAGTTTTATCACACACAATAAGTCAAGCTGCCCCATTGAGCTGGAGCTACCCGAGCAACTACCCCACCTGAACGCAGCCACAGAGGTTGCAGCCTACCGGATCATACAAACGGCCGTTGATAACGTTATCAAACACTCCCAAGCGACACAGGGCAAGGTCACACTCACTGCCGGTAGAAACCTGACAATTAAAATCGATGACAATGGGATTGGAGTGAGCAACAAAAACCAGTTGGGTGTTGGACTCACCTCCATTCGTGAACGAGCTGAAGAGCTGGGCGGAGAGCTAACGATAATCGATCTACGGCCGACCGGAACTTCAATCCGTATCACGCTTCCATTACCGCCGAACCTAAAACAATAAGAGCAAAACCATGTCTGATCAAATCAAAGTCTTTTTTATAGATGACCATCAAATTTTTCGCGACGGCTTACGCATTTTGCTTGAAGCAACACCTGATTTTGAAGTAGTTGGGGAAGCGGAAAACGGCGAAAACATTTTAGCCAAGATGAAAGAGGCACAGCCCGATGTGCTGCTTATGGATATCCAAATGCCCGGTGAAAACGGGATAGAACTCACCCGTCAGGTCAAGCAAGCTCACCCTGAGATCAATGTTTTAATGCTCACCATGTTCGAAGATGATCAGTCGGTGTTTAATTCTATGCAGGCCGGAGCATGTGGCTATGTGTTAAAAGGGATTAATCATCGGGAGATGTTGTCTACAATCCGCACCGTTGCTAGCGGTGGCACCGTTTTTGGGCCAGGAATCGCATCACGCATCATGAGTTATTTTCAGCAGATAAACGGGGCAGCAGCAACCACGACCGAGGGGGGGAAGCCGGTTTTGAGCGGCCGTGAGCAAGAAGTTTTGGCTGAAATTGAGGCCGGTTTAGACAATACTCAAATTGCAGAAAAACTATTTCTAAGCGAAAAAACGGTACGAAACTATGTCTCTCAAATCTTAAAGAAGCTAGAAGTTTCGACCCGACAGGAAGTCGTGCAAAAAGGGAAACAAAGTTAAGGGTGCAACCCTCTTTCAAACACCTGTAAAAATTTTCCGGCCGCCTCTTTCGGTGATTCTCGCCCCTGCACCAAATACCAATAAGCCGCCTCATTCAACGTCGCCATCAGAGCAGATGCCACGTATTTAGGTTCTACATTAGCTACCGACCCATCTTTTAAACCGCTTTGAATGATGGCTTGGAGCCCCACATAAACCTCGCGTGATAGTGCATGGTACGGCTCACGAAATTTATCTTCCGGCGCGTTGATCCGCATCATGATCAAACAGATACCAAAATCATCGGTCACCATTTCCCCATATTTGAGCACAAACGAGCGCAGCTTTTCGAGCCCGCTGGCATCAAGCTCGGCCGAGGATTGGATCAGCTCCCGAAACTGCTCAATCGCAATCGCCAGAATTCCATCCAAAATATCATCTTTGTTTTTGACGTAGTAGTAAAGCGTCGGCTTGGTAACATGTAGCTCTTTTGCCAGCGAGGCCAGCGTGGTTTTGTAGTATCCC
>JAHDEN010000251.1 GCA_020628815.1 Chloroflexota bacterium
TTCGTGAGACATCTTTGAAGTATCTCACTTTTCAAATGTCCACACTACCTAGGCAAAAGCCCGCTTTTTAGCGATGGGTTAAGGCTGACTGACAGAAGCACGTTGTTTCCATGGGGTTACCGATTCAAAGCTCCGTGTTTTAGCAAAATCGGCCGGATAGGTTAACGCCACGCAGAACCCATAAAGCGGGTAAACAATCTGAATTAATCCTGCCAGAATTTTCTGCCAACTGCGCCACTTAAGCACACCCGAAAGCACCTGACGCACCCCTTGATCTAACTGCCATTCGAGCATCAAATATAGTCCTCCCAAGTCTCCCTTTTTTAGATAGCGGGCCGCAACCGCCCCTGCTCCAAATCCATAGTTGCGCATCGTTGATTTGACCCCATGCCAACTGCGCCACTGTTTGTGATGCACGACCACGTTTGGCTCGTACACAATGGTGCCACCGCTGTGCAAAATGCGATACCCCATGTCTCGTTCCGGCCATGATCGTAGTGGGCCGCCGTTCCCTAGTAACGGATCGAAACCGCCTAATCGTTCAAGCGTTTTACGCCGAAAAGCCATGCAGGCCCCATGCCCAAAATCTAATCGAAAACGATTGTCTTTATACTCTCGCCGCTCAGGATCATTTTTGACCGCGACTTTAATCCCGGCCGTGACATTGTCCCCGGGCAGGCCAATTGATTGGTCGATCACACGGCCGAAAACCGCATCGAAAGTGCTTTGTTCAAACGCTTGAACCGTTTCCTCCACCCAATTTTCTGCCAAAATACAATCGTCATCTGTAAACGCAATCAATGGGGCTTGCCCCAACGAGATGCCCAAATTGCGCGCCAAATTTGACCCCTGTTTGTCAGAACGCACATAGTTTAAGCGTTCGTCTGACAAATGGGTGTGAATCGCTTTGTCAGTCTCCCGATTGTCAGATTGGTCAATGACCCAAATTGCGAAGTCGGCATGCTGATTGGTCAGCAGGCTTTCAAGCGTTTCAAGGATCATCTCTTTTCTGTTGCGTGTAGGGATGACGATATCAAGTGTTTGGGATAGGTAAAACATAGTGTGCTCAAAGATTTGCGATGGTCAGTTTCCATCTTAATTAGGCCCCATTTTGACACAGTTAACCGAAAATCTCTGTTACCCAAAAGTACTATTTAGTTGAATGGCAATTTCTCGGCCGGATAGCGTATGACTTTCGTAGACGATGGGGGAGGTTAGAAAAGCTATAATGCAGGATGCCAAAGTTTCATCATCAAAAACTACCCGAATATAATTCTGATCCTAATCAAAAAACGCTGCCCAATATTTTGTCCGGCCACAGCCCTCCAACGGAGCTTGGCTTTCAATCAGACCAGCTGCAAATTATCTACAATTTTAAAAACCACAATTGGGTTGGTGATGGGGAAGAATCGCACTATCACACTGAAAGTGATGAAGCGTTTATCGTGTTGCAGGGGCAAATGACGGTTGAGGTGGAAGGGGAGATCTTTGAGATCCGAGCCAGAGAATTCTGCTGTTTTCCAAAAGGGGTGTCACACGCGGTACTAAAAGTGCATCCACCGATCGAGGCTTTGGTTATTCGGGCTCCGTCTGTTTTAGATAAGGTTTATCAGAGCTAACATAGGTATATTCATGCCTTCAGGCCCCCACCTAACCTCCCCCCGGGAGGGTCGATTTACATCAGAAAGTAACCTGTGCCGCTAGCTCGAATTCGATTCAGCAATCAGCTTTTGCACGTTCATCATCGCTGGCATTGAGTTTTGTCGTATCCGGCCGATTAGCTCTTTATGCGCTGGCTCTTTGCCCGCCCCTTCACGAATCGCGGCCGCGTTGGGGTTTAGCCGACATTGGTCCGTCCACCGGCGCAGCTCTTTGTTCTGCGACCAGTTAAACGAGTTCCACATGTTGCCCAAGGTTGATGGCATCCATTCGGCCGGGGTATCGGCCAATTGCACAGGCGTACACAAACTGTTTTTCTCTTTGTCCGTTTCAAAATTCGCTTCAACATAAGCGATCACGGCCGCGCTGTACGTCAGCAGAGGGGCAAAAACAACTTGGAGCGTGATCAGGTCACCTTGAAACACCGTTTTTGTTGGTTCATCTTCTTCAAGTACAACCGCCCGCGCCGTACAGTCGATGTATAACGTTTGTTCATTGGCGGGGACCGCCTCACCATTGGTCATCACCATTTGGCCCGCTTCAATCCGCTCAACCCGCTGGCCACGAACCACATTTTTTATGCGGCGCAGCTGCTCAAGTTCACCGGCCGACAAAGTCGCATAGTGGAACATGGTGGGGGTTACAGTCTGGTCAACCCGCAACATCGTTTCAGACGCTTCCATGCGTAAGAACAAATCTTCCACAGAAGCCGCATCTCGCATCGCATCTAGATTGTCCGCAAAGCCGCCCACGGTAGTTTCAAAAAAATCTACGCCAGGTTGGGTCGATTTGCGGTTCATTACCCAAGAATCGCGCGGGCAAACCCACGTAATCGAATCAGGATCAGCTCCGTTGTCGAGCAGCCATACGCACGTGTCCATCGACGTCTTGCCACCCCCCAGAACGGTGAACCGTTTGTGGTTGACCGCAATCCGTGGCAGATCATTGGGTGGAATGCAGGTTATTTCTGTGGCGACTTCAAAGCTACGTTTATGCATCGATGGGACTGTGGTGTTGAAGAAGGTCGCGTCTACAATTTTTTTGTTGACTTTAACCGTGTATTGTTTGCCTGAAAGTAGGGATTGAAAGGTTTTATTCCCTTCGTAATTACACATGGGAAAATATTGAACCCGGCCGGTAGGCAGAAATCGCTCGCGCATTAGCTTTTCAAAATAAGCAGAGATTTCAGGGCCAGATGCTAACTCGTAATAACCTTGGTTTGATCCGGTTTCGTCGATCCGATTGCTACCCAGCTCTGTCGAGGCAACCCCGTAAAAGGCTGATGGCTGATGCAGCCGCACAAACGGATAGGCATCGTTCCAGTGGCCGCCCGGCATATGGTGGCGGTCAACCATGATAAAGGTGGCGTCTGTTTCATCCAGCATCGTATCTACGAAGGTCATGCCGATGGCACCGGTTCCGATTACAAGGTAGTCTGTTTCGAGTTGTTGCATATAATATTTTGTGAGTCCTGTGAAGTTGGATGAAGTATAGAAATTTGGGTGAATTCAGGCAAAGAAGAGGAGGCACTATCTAATGAAAAAAGATCAATTTGTATATCACATGGTTCCCAACCGGTTTGAGGGGGACACGCTTTACCCGCTAAACGAGCTAAAAAAGATCCGGCCGGAGATTGCGGCCGAACACGCCAAAAAATACAAAAACCGTCAACCCCTTCCCGAGCAGAGGATCCCGCCTCTTGATTGCTTGTGGAACGATGTGCTGATGTTTTCACCCGTGCATCCGGCCGAGATTTTTCAGACGTTTCGTGATGCTGGCTATGATGTCGAAAATAAGCCATTTTTTGAAATCCCTCTATCTCTATTTGAGCCCGAGAAAACGGCCGTTTATCTCTATGCAAAGCAGCGTGCGTTTGGTGATTTCCAAAAAGATCCTGATGATTTTGTCATGCTGGCTGATGTTGATTTTGAAGCGCTGACGATTCTGGGAGACAAACTACAGCGGCATATCGAGCGTTCAAAGCAGGACGGCCGCAACCCTGTCATGTTTGGCAATATCCCCCACATTTTGTACCACGGCGCTATAACCTTAAAAGACGTTAAGATTGTAAAATAGGCTCCAGTTTCTTTTTGAATACACGTTAAGATTTCTACATTCTTAACTAGTGTTTTGTCAATCCTCATTTGATGGAATTTTGAATGGGTCAAAACACTTAAAGCTACGTCCTTTCCGATAACAATTTCCATCAATTCAGCCTTGACGTAGCACTAGTGATAGCCGATTTTTACATAGGGAGCAGGCACAGGAGTACCAAAAATGGACGTAGAAAAACAAGACGCAATTGAATCAATTATTACCGCATTGGGACATCGTTTCGAACATATCCCGGCCGAACTTTCTCAAAAGATGGCAGGGCTGGAAATCGAAAAGATTGACAGTTTGTGGGAAGTGACATTTGATGCTGAGTCTATTGATGCGGTGATCAATGCTGTAGGCCAAGCGGAACTCGTTTAAGAAAATATTCCCGTAGGGGTCGACGCCGTCGGAGCACAAATGGATCGAAGAACGTTAGATACACACCGACGGCGTCGACCCCGACATGTTAATTCGCTATTTTAAGCCACTCAACTGCTTCATCGGCCGGATAACCAACTGATCGATGTAAAGGGCCATTTCTAATTTCGAGACCTGCATATCGCTTTCTAGCCACCACCGAAGCAAACTTATCATAGATGAGGCAAAATGATGTGCCATCAGCTCATCTGGAATCAATTCACTCTTAAATGTTAGCCTGCCTTCTTCGAGTGCAAATTCAACAGCCTTGTTTAGCACCTGATCTGCGGCCGTGCTGTTGAGCAGTGTCAAAATTAGATCTGCATTGGCCTCCATGTAAGTCAGGGTTGCAAGCGGGTTTTTATCAGGAGCCTCGATATCTGAAGGGGGGGCGAGCACCTGCTTAATCTCATCAACCAACTCGTCAGCCAGCGCCTGCAGTAGGTCATCTTTCCCTTCATAGTGACGATAAAACGTCTTATAGCCTACCTGTGCCTTTTTCGTGATATCTCGGATCGAGATGTTTTCATACCCATCACTTTTAACAAGATCAATTAATGCTTGGCGCAGTAGCGCACGGGTACGCTGAACCCGTAAATCATTTTCGTTCATGGTCAAAATGATACTAGACTTTGACACACAATTCCACTTAAGATACACTGTGTGTTATAAATAAGACACAGTGTGTGTCGTAAATATGTTGAATTGAGTGAGAAAATCAAAATGAATCTACAAAGTGAACGGTTGAGATTTGGTGCTGTAATCTGCAGCTTTTTTATTTTTGGATTGTTGTTAAGCGGATGCGATTCGGCTAATGCTGATTCAGCATCTGAATCAGCCGCACATACTGACCATTCTATGGCGATGGCGGATGAACATACCCC
This sequence comes from Chloroflexota bacterium, assembly GCA_020628815.1. GTDB lineage: Bacteria > Chloroflexota > Anaerolineae > Promineifilales > Promineifilaceae > WTJY01. Next base: position 5,058 of record JAHDEN010000251.1, read on the forward strand.
CGAGATTGAAATGGAAAGCCCAATCCCGCTAAACCCGGGCAAAGGGAAAGAGATCGGCTTTGTTTACGAGTCGTACATGAGTCCGCACCAGGAGGGGGATGATGAGGAAAATACTCCCGAAATAGCCCCTGATGTCTTTAAGTCAACGGCCCCATCTGTGCCACGCGCGCTCCGGCCGTCACACGGGCACGGTGTTTTGTCATTCACCAATGACTTAAGCGAGGCATATGTGCATGTTGCGATTGAGGGTGTGAATCCCGATGACATTGTGATGTGGCACATTCACTGCGGTAAACCGGGTCAGCTTGGCCCCATCATTGTAGACTTTGGGCTGAAAGGGAACCCGGCTCAATATTTTGAGGATGGCGTCTTCTCGATGAAGATTACCAACGAAGATCTGGAAGCGAACATCGACCACGGTGAGGGAGTTGTCGGCGCATTTACGGCCGGATGCCCCATTACGCTGGCAGTTCCGCTAGACAAAGCGACAACTGTGGCTGGTATGCATTCAATTGCTGAAGAGGGGGAACTCTATTTCAACCTGCACACCAAGGGGCAAACGTTCTTTGGGGATATCCGTGGCAAATTGCAGCGGGTAAAAATTGAGAATTAGCTGAATTAAAGACGACTTGCTAAGCTCCAATTAGACCGGCGCCTGTTCCAACAGTGTAATCTCAATAATTCCGGGGATGTCGCGTAGCAGGTTCAACATCTCATCGCTGGCACGAGTCTTGCAGTTGGGGAAGTCTATCGTCTGATTCTGATCAGGAATCTCAATCACCAAACAATCTTTGCCCGCATACCGGCTGGCAAGTTCTACCGCCTGCCTAATAATCGCCATCCAATTGGCCGAGCTTGAGATCGCCACTGAAATGGTGGTTTGAGCCACTGCGGCTGATGTCTGTGGCCGCTCATAAACCGGCTGTGGCTCAGCTATTTTTTTAGAGTGGCCATTCCCATTTGGCTTAGAGCTTGGCGCTTGCCCTGAGCCTGTCGAAGGGAAGGCTGAGGAAGGCGGTGATGAAAATAGTTCAGGATCGGCCGGATATTCTCCAAATGAAGGGGGAGGAGGGGGCGAATCTGGCGGTGGTCCGGGATCAAAAAAGCCATCGTCCCATTCCGGCTCAGGCGGAGAGTTAAGTGGTAAGTTTGAAGTCTCAAGTGATGAGCTATCATCTGCCGCTTGTGCCGGGCTTGATGAATCGGTGGTAGGCTCCGGCTTCTCACTTTCTACTTCATACTTCTTACTTTCTACCTCAGGTTGATCTTCCGGTTGCGCCTCATGATCTACCGAAAAGTTTCCTGGCCCTGTTGAAAGCTCTCCACTATGAACAGGCACGGCCGGCCGATTGCTAAAATCAATCCGTTGGGCACTGTCGGGTAACTCACGAACGCCTAACTCTGTATCGTCGTCAGACGCATCGTCTTTTTCTTCAAACGGCGGTGGCTCTTTGGCGGGCGGTTTAGGATCAATAAAGCTCCGTTCCTGAACCTCGATATTGAGTGAGGTTTGCGATTGAGCCTGTGGTGGAGTCGAGGCTTCGTCAGCCGACATGTTGCGCTCAAACTTCGTTTGCACCCGATCCACTAAAATCGAACGTCTGCCTTCATCCACTTGACCTTTGCCGTAAACCAGCATCACTTGGTCAACCTGAATCTCATCCCGATGCGCTTCCCACGTGCGGGGGAAGAAGACCAGCTCGATGTCCCCATCGAGGTCTTCTAGGCGACCGAACGCCATCGGATCACCCTTTTTGGTTGTGAGTGTGCGTAGCGAGCTGACCATTCCGGCCACTTTTAGCTGTTTGGCGTTGTGCTGTACGTCGATTTCTTTGAGTGTTAGGCTCACTTGCCCTGTCAGGGTCGCCAACGGCCGTTCTAGCGGATGTTCAGAAACATAAACACCCAGCGCCTCTTTTTCCCAGCTGAGCACTTCTCGGTAGTCCGCTTCTTTAAACTCTTTTTTCAGATCCGACTCCGCCATAATCAGATCCACGTTCATCTGCACGGGAGCCATCGCCCCACCAAATAGGGACATTTGCCCGGCCGAGGCCGCATCGTGCTGACTGCCGCTGTAGTTAACCATCCGGTCGATGGCGTCCATCAATTGTGGGACGGTGCCATATTCTCGGAACGCGCCTGCTTTAATCGCATACTCGAGCGTCCGTTTGCCCACTTTGCGCAGGTCAACCCGCTCGCACAAATCCTGCACCGATTTAAAGCGGCCGTTTTCTTCTCGGTCATCCAGCATCATCGCCAGAGCCGCATCCCCCGCGTTTTTGATCGCACCCAATCCAAACCGAATCAGAGACCGTCCCCCCTCTTCCTCGGGGTCTTCAATCGAAAAGTCGATCTCTGAACGGTTGATGTCGGGGGCGCCAATATCAATCCCTAAATTTTTAGCTTCGCCAAAGTACCGCTGAACTTTTTCAGTGTTGTTTCGCTCCACGCTAAGCATGGCGGTCAAATATTCAACCTGATAGTGGGCTTTTAAGA
>JAHDEN010000252.1 GCA_020628815.1 Chloroflexota bacterium
TCGCCTTTTGCTCCTCAGGTCGGACTCGAACCAACAACCCTTCGGTTAACAGCCCCGCAAGTCTGAAATAAGGAACTTGAAATTCTGGTTTTTAAAGAGTCGTGAGAACTCTATAAAACGATCATATCATTTTTAAAAAACATTTGCTACAACTGATTTCTCCCAAATATCAAAACTGATTCCGGTAGCTAAAACGGCTTCCTCAAGTTCCTCTTGATCTATATTCGCATATCCCCATGTGGTTTCAATATCTGCATGGTCCACCAAAACCTTTGCGATATCCAAACCAACTTTTTTGCGACTCCGCTTTACTTTTGCATGCCGGAGCGAGTGTGCTCGAAATGGACTTTCCGCACCTGCAGCAAGACTCCGCTGGTAAAGCATTTGGCTAACCCCATTTGTAAACATTGGTCGGTGTTTCTCTCCTCTACGCCAGCCACATATTGCATACAATAATTTATCTTTTCGAACCTGCTTCCACAAGTGCCAAAGCTCAGCTGTAGCATGCGTAAAATAATAATCGTGGTCGTTTGTTTTACCTACTCCCGTAACCACTAAATAAATTTTCGATGGGGCTTCGGTAGCTTGATCCATCGCTCTAACTGACAGCTGAGTCAATTCACGTCCACGACATCCGGTCTCATATAAAAAGCTGAGAATAAATAAATCTCTCAAATAGCGAATATCTGCGTCTAGCCATCTGTGATTGCTATCAAATGTTAGTCCTCCAAATACATCACGATAAACAAATGGTGATAATTTATCCCGCAAAAATGCAAAAGTTAATTGGGCATCGTTGTCACTTGCTGCCTTATTTGCTTGGCGACTTCGAACCCTTGGCTTTTTCAAGCGTTTCGCAAAGTTCTTTTTGTGGTACCCCTTTCGCTTACACCATCTTGCAAATTGTTGAATATCGCCTATTACCGGACGAATAGTTCCAGCTGCATATTTGAACCACAAACTATCAACATACTCCTTCACATCTTTTCGAGAAATATTTCTTAATTCTTGATTCTCCATAGCTTCTCCCATCGGAAATAGGCTATGAAATAGATGCGCAAGGGATGCCTCTGCAATCCGATCAGATCGTTTTTTCAAAAATTTCTGTAATACAAAATTGAAACTCCCAAGGGAATATTCTTCAACTAAAAAAATGTCGAGTTTTTTCACACTAGCTCTCCAGTAGCTTGATCCTAATTATAAATTTTTCTGAGTTTCTATTGAGGTTAAGAAAATGGCTCATTTTTTTACAAATTTATTGTTCAAGATTCAAAGGATATGTCTATGAATACAAAAAAAACTGATCATGGAGACATCGATCTGCTAACGCTGATTGCTGATGATCAGGGAATGATTAGCTATCGGCCGAGCTGGAATCAATTTACAGGGAGCATTAATGCTACGATCCTGCTGCAGCAAATTATTTATCGATGGGCAAAGCACGGCAGGCAGCCTTTTTATAAGTTTTCCGCACCTTGTTCACAACCTGCATATCGTCAAGGAGATAGCTGGCAAGAAGAATTGGGCATGAGTAGGAAAGAACTTGAGAATGCTAGGCGAAAAATTGCAATCTCAACTCAAGGTGAACTCAGTTCGACAGCTTTGATTTCCTACTGGCGTGACCGTTATCATAAAACTTGGTATGCCCTCAATGAATCGCTACTAATTGACCTACTTGGAAAAATCTACGCGACGAATCAGCAAAAAAATGTAGGTATTCAATCCTCATTAATTATGGTAAATGATGATTTACCAATGCACCAAACGGGCATTAGTACGAATGCCCAAAAGGGGCATCAGCCAATGCCCAAAAGTGACATTAGCACGAATGCACCTTTCGTGCAGGGGGTAATGCACCAAACGGGCACTAGTACTGATGCCCAAAAGGGGCACCAGCCAATGTACCAAACGGGCATTGGTACGAATGCACCAAAGGTGCAATCGTATAGCAGAGATAACAACAAAGAAGACAGCAAAGACTACTACAAAGACAACAACAACAATATTGAGCCAGCTTCAGCCAAAGTGAGCAATTCAGTTTCTAGAGATGCTGTTCCTGTTGCTGCTTCTTCTCAAATTTTGGATTGGATGGGATTCAATGGGCGCTTAACCCAAAAGGACGGAGATCCCCCTCCCGATGTGCTATTGGCTTGGGCTTATTGGGTGCGGGTTGAAAGGGATAAGCTGGCTGCCAAAGGTAAAAATGCAGTAGGGATTGCAAGGGCTGGCTGGCGGCGGGGAGACGTTCCAGGTGGCGGTTGGACTAGCTTAGCTCGACTTTGGCTGGAAATTGATGATTCCGGCCGTTGGGATCTGATTGAGGCAGCAGAAGATGCGAAATATTCCGGCCGGATAGTATTAACACGGCAATTAGAAGAAATTGGGTTATCTACAGGAATTTTAGATGCATTTTCACTTTTGTGGAAAAGGACCAATGCAGACATCGCCCCACAAGATTTGATGCCTAACTTAGAGGCTGATCATGCATAGCATACTGACTACGCGAATTTCCCTTTGGCCTAATAATCGTCACCATCTGTTTTTTCGAAGGGTCAACAAAAGAAACATTAGCAAGCAAAACACAGGCAATAGGTAAAAAAATGGCCGTGCTGACTTAAAGGGCTAGCACGGCCGGACCGCCATAAGGTGGATTTTGTTGAAATCTCAATACGAAGGTCATGGGTATTTTACGCTCATGGCCATCTAAATCAAAAAGGAATGTCATGAGTGGATTACTTTGGTCAATTTTAGGCTTTATTGTTTTGGCGGCTGCTTGGATTGTGTCGATGAGATCCAGTGCCAAAAAGCCAGTTGAAGCATTGCTCTATGTTGGGGCTTTTATGACGGTATTTATCAGTGTAGTTGGATTAGTAGTTTTTGTTTTACCGACCGGCTATGAAGCGTTGGTTGAGGATGCTTTGCCGATGTTTTGGGGTCCGGTGCTGGGCAATACGGGTGACGATATTGTGGATGCGGCATACACAGCGGCCGACTATGTAAATTACAACGGCAGATCGAATCGGATTGAGAGTCAGTCATTTTCAGCTTCAAGTGACACGCCGGTTGAAACACAAAAGAACGCGAACGAAGTCCAAGTAATTCAGCCCGTTCTACCGGCCGTGTCGGTTCAAACTAACAGCCAAATATCAGAACCAGAAGTGAGGTATACGGTCCAGCCAGGCGACACACTGAAAAAGATTGCAGATACACAAAACGTTGTTTTGGATGATTTAATTGCATTGAACGGAATTGCAGACCCAAATCGAATTAGTGTGGGACAAGATCTATTGATCAAAAAAGCTGTGGTTGTCGAAGTAGCGATGACGGCCGTGCCTCAGATGTCAACCGTGCCATTGCCAACTGCAACACCCCGGCCGAATTTTACACGCGAGTTTGCGGACATTGAGAATGCAAAAATTGATGGGGACCGCCTAGAAGGGATTAATATTTTAGGTTCTTTGCTAGATCGTGAGCCTGACAATTTACGAGCTATCGCCTATCGGGACGAGATTGAAGCCGCAAATGAGCTAGAACGCCAATGGGAGAATTTGAATCCACAAGCATTGACGGAAGCGATCAGTGCTTTGAGTGGGTTTTCTTTTCGCGCAGCTGAGATCGAAACGGCGTTTTTGAAAACAAAAGGGGAAGAACTGATGACACTAATTTGCAATTCACCTGGCTGGATGAATGGAGAAGAGGTGATTGTTTCACGACTGGTCGGAGCAAATTTAGGCTTTCATGAAGTCAACGACATCGAAAAGATCGGGAGGTAGACAGATGCCACTATTTCGAGATATTCAAAATTTAGGCAGCACGGTCGCTTTGGGCTGTTTGTTTTCATGTGGCGCGGGAACGTTGGCCATTTACAAACTGGGCCAATATTGGGACCCTGAAGAGTTAATAGCGATGGGTGCGGCCATCGTAACGGTTTCGGCTTGCGGCCGGTATGTACTCGTGCAGTTTAGACGTCGGGTTGCGAATTCGATGTCACTAACAGATTTTTTGGCATTGGTAAAACAGTATTTCACTACTCCACCGCAATCGGCCGAAGAGCCGTTTGATTGGGTGGAGATGACTACCAATCGATATCACAGCCGTCGTCGCAGTTATGCGCTTCCGGTCGGTCTGAATGAGAACGGCCGATTTGTAGAAGTCCCGATGGAAAAACAAGATGCCCATCTTTTTGTCTCAGGCATGACCGGCTCTGGCAAGAGCGTATTGGTTAATCAGATTGTGCTATCGGCCGGATTGAGTGGCCTTTATCAGGTTTGCTTGGTGGGGCGTACCATGAAGGATTATTCGCTGCTGTTGGGTATGAAAAATGTCTATGGGCTAACGCTCGGCCGACAAGCAGAAAGCCTGTATGAAGATGAGCTACCGCAAGTTCTCGAAAGTGCATACCGCGAGATCGTACGACGCCAAACGTTTTTAGAAACACGGCAAAAGCGACAGATGGGAGATGTGCGAGCGGACCAGCGGCCGCAGTCGATTTTGCTAATCGTAGATGAATTTACAAATGCGGCCGAATCGATTGGACTCAAAAAGGGGAATCGATATATGGGCGCACTGTTTAGCAATGCGATCCGGATCGCCCAAGAGGGGCGAGCGGTCGGTGTCCATTTGGTTTTAATTGGGCAGCGGCCGACCAGCATGGTGCCTAAATCTCTGCGGGCACAAATGGTAAATGTGACATACAAAACGGCCAATTCTCAGGAGGCATTTTGGGCAACAGGAAGTAAGAATAGCGGGGCTGAAGAGTTAGCTGTTGGGAATCATCGCTCAGGTGAAATGAGTGAGATTGCAATTGTGGGTGGCTACATCAATGAGAAAGCATTCGTGCCCATTACGAGTGATCGACAGTTAGCGCAAGCGGCCGCAAAAGATGAAAGCAGAATGGGAGAAGAACCCCATTGGCTCCACGGTTTTCGGTCGCCTGTACGAACAGAATCTGTCCCTAGAATTCAAGTGATGGAAGCTACACACGCAGCGTACCCAGCGGGTACGAAAGGCCAATCTCCAGAGGTAGGCGGCGATTTAGTTCCAGATTCAGCGGGTACGGGTACAGCGGGTACGAAATTGATTGACCCGATTAATGCGGTCAGCTCTTGGGCAAGCGAGCTGTTTGATTCACATGAGGATTTTGCACAAGTCCCTAAATGTCTCACACGCCAAAAGGTTGTGGAAATCGCTTTATGCAAAGTGATTGGACTTACAGGTAATGCCACGATGCGGGCGATTTTTAACGGCAATCGGAAGCAAGAATATCGTGATTGGGTCAATATGATTTGGGGTCACATGGATCAAGCCAATGTCGCTTTCTAGTGAAATATTTAGGCATGGGCTAAGAGACTCTTTTCTATTTTTGTTTGGGCTAGCCACCGGCATAACGCTAATGCTTTTGGTTTCGAATGGTCAGTTCGATTTTCAACTGCCATCTCGTGGAAATCTTGGTTCCAAAATGCAAAAGAATAGTGATTTGACTAGATCACCGTTTCAAAAGGAAATTTTGGCAGCGGCTGCAGCCGAAGGGATTGACCCTGAAATCTTGTTTGCAATTGTAGAAATTGAAAGTGGACATGATCCTATGGCGGTAAGCGAATCAGGCGCGGAAGGATTGGGACAACTCATGCCGGAAATTCAGCGGGCATTTGGGGTTGATGATCCCTTTGATCCAGCTCAGAATTTGGCGGGATCGGCCGCTTTTTTGGGCGTGCTAACGCGCAAATATGATCGACTCGAATTAGCGGTCGCCGCCTACCACGCAGGCGAGCCTTTAGTAGATCGCTGTACGTGTGTCCCTCGGCCGGTTGATGCTGAATACGTTAGGCGCTTCTTTGAAGTATTTAAACCAGTTCACCTGCCATACAGGGTTGATTCCACTCTGGTTGATAACGGATTTCATGGGGAGGCTAGTTGGGCAGGTCGGGATTATACGGCCGACTGTAAAACCCCTTTATATGCCCCGATTTCCGGCCAAGTGTCGGCCGTTGGAATGGACAACTACATCGGGCCGTATGGGTCCAACAACTCGTTTATGCAAATCAGTGGAACAAAGAAATATTCAGGGTTGAAGGTTGTGCTATTGCATGGTGATTATTCTGCTTCGATTGGTGACCGTGTTACTCAAGGCGTTTCACGGATTGGGAGTGAGGCATCGATTGGAAATTCGTCAGGGTGTCACACCCATTTGATTGTGAAGTATCAGGATCGGTTGCTAGATCCTATGCAAGTCGTTCGGTAGTAAAAGGGAAAAAATGATGAACTGGTCTGAAAAAATTGTAAGTGGTGCGGCAACAGTTGAAAGTGTCTTGGTAGATTTGGTGGCGATTTTAGCACCTTGGTTGGCTCCGGTGCCAAGTGCGTATTTGGTCTACCGAGCAGCCATCGAGGTGCTAGAGTGGTATCCGGCCGTAGCATTGGCGGCGGCTATTGCGATTGAAGCGATTGGGGTGACGAGCGTCGTGAATGCGTTGCGGCTGTGGGATTGGAATAGTTTCCGATCAAAAGCTAGAGGTGAAAAAGGTGACCGCCGGGCACCGTTTGGTTTGGCGGCCGTGGTGTGTGGAATCTATGTTGTCGTGACAATTGGTTTAACTGTTTTAATGGATGTGATACCCACTTTGGCGTACGTCGCTCCCGGGATTTTCCCACTGTTGGCTTTAGTCGGAGGTTTAAACATAGCCTTGCGGAACGGTCAAAAGCAGCGTGAGGCTGAACGATCTGAACGTTTAGCAAAGCGTTCAAATAAACGTTCACGTTCAAATAAGAGCGTTCAGGCAAACGTTCAGAACAGCGTTCAAGCAGAAAGTAAAAACGTTCAGCATAGCGTTCAGCCAATAAACGAAAACGTTCAGCTGAACGGTCAAAGTGGCGTTCAGGCGACTGACCAAATTGTTCAAACTGTCAAAGGGTTTGGCACAAAAAACGGTTTAGAGACTGCAAACGGGGTTCTAACCAGTAAAAACGGAATTTCTGAACTTCCAGACACTGACCCCCTGAACGTTTTGCTGAACGCTATGAAAGCGAATCCAAATGCAAGTTACAGAACGTTGGGCGAGGCGGCCGGGCGTTCAAAAGGCTGGGTACATGGTCATGTCCAAACACTGATCGGAGAAGGACGGGTTTCAAAAAACGGCAAGGGTTGGGAGATATTGAACGATGAATCGTGATCACGATTATCCGATTGATTGGGCCGTTATCGCCTGGAATATCAAGAGTGAAGCAGGCTGGCATTGTGAACATTGTGGCCACGTTCACGACACAGCAGCCGGATATATGTTGACCGTGCACCATTTAGATATGGACAAAGAGAATTGCGATTATCAAAATTTAGTCGCCTTGTGCCAGCGGTGCCATTTGAGAATTCAGGCTCGATATTCGCCGTTGCAGATGTGGTTGATTTGTCGGCCGACATGGGCCGTCTTACGCGGAGTAGGCTAACTAAAATGGGCCAGTGTTTCCACCGGCCCGTATCGCCTACCATTCAACCAGACTCGCATACATCTCATAGCTAGCACGAGGTTTATTTTCTTTATCGATCCAGCAAT
>JAHDEN010000253.1 GCA_020628815.1 Chloroflexota bacterium
ATTTAAATGCTTTAGGCGTGCCGGGCGAAGTTGAGAGCGATGAGCAAAAATCAAAACGTTTCTTAGCGTCACAAGCGGTCATGCTTGCGCTCCAGGGCATCCCTGGAATCTATTTCCACAGCTTGTTTGGCTCTGAAAATTGGCAAGAGGGTGTCGAAAAAACGGGCCACAACCGGACGATCAACCGGGAAAAGTTAGGGCAAACTCGATTGGACGATGAGCTAAAAACCGGATTAAGATCACTCGTCTTCAATGGCTACCAAGAAATGCTGTCAGTTCGCAAACAACATCGAGCCTTCAACCCATACGGTCTGCAAGTGCTGCACAACGTTAACCCGTCTGTCGTGGCAATTGAGCGGACCTATCGCGGTGAAACAGTCCTCTGCTTTCAAAATGTATCGGATCAGCCGGTGCTATTTAATATTCCGGCCGCCTATCCCAAAAGCACCCTAGAAACCATTTACGGAAGCATGACAACCCTCGGCCACTCAATTCAGTTGGACGCATACGGCGTTTGCTGGCTCAAAGCGAACTAAATCCTTTATAAAGTAAATCAATAGCATTCCGGCATTAAGGCGTCATACCCGCAGAGGCGGGTATCCAGCGCTAAGTCTGGCCCAAAATTCTTGTCTCATGCCTCTGCACGAGGATGGCACACCGGTTACCTAAAAATCGACGGCATATACGAGCTATAAGTCACCGACTCAAACACTCGCTCAGCAACCAGTTGCCCCGAACGCACAGAAATAATGTCGAACTCCAGCTGATTTGCACCGGCTTCTCCCACGACAACCTCAACTCCAATCTCATCAGACTCACCCGGAGCCAATAAGACTGTTCGTGGAGCCGAAAGGGTATTCGACCAGCGGCCGCCGTTTGCCACCACATCAAATCGATCCGAGGCCTCACCCCTATTTTCAATGATCAACGTTGTCGTTAACCGCTCACCCGGCAGCCCTGATTGACTGTCTAAAAAGTTTACAATAGCACCCACGTTTAATAGATAACTCGAAGAAAATGTCTGGCTCAACGATGGCTCATTAATCGATTGAATTGTGACTGTGTAATTGCTTTCGGTCCCTACAGCTTCAATTGTCCCTGTTATCACAAACTTATATTTACCAGTTACCGGCACCAAATCACTCACGTTTGAGCTGAGTGCATAATCCCAGCTATCACTCGTTACATTAATTTGATACTGGTCTGCAAGGTTTGAATGATTCTCAATTTCAAAGCTGTGAGTCAGCAAATCGTCGCCAACCGTTGCATCTCCGCTTGGCATTAAATCTGCAGCATAAAAGGGATCCAGCAAGCTTTCGATTTCCAGCGTTTTTGACACCACATAACCGTCCCTTTGCCTAGATTCAAACCGAACAGTCAGGGAATAAGAGCGATCGGTAAACGGAGGAATAGGCAGGTTGAGCTCAACGGTAGATGGGGCATTTGCCGACCCTTGCACCATGGCTGATCCATTTATCGTTGCATTTAAGCCGTTGCTTTCAAGTGTCACATCATACGTGTCGTCAGCACCAATCGTCTTTATCGATACGAGATGGGTGATTGTCGATCCAGCCAAAACTGAAATCGATTCACTGGCATCCACTTCTGCCCGGTATGGCTGAAGGTTTGATGGGCGTAACAAAAACAGCCCTTGCTCAACACCGCTAAGCGGGACAACCCCACTTTCAAAGTACGGGTAAGAAGACCAAGCGGCATTAAATTTGGCATCATCATCGGCCGGATAGATGTCAAAATAAGCGACCTCTTCTAAAACACCGCTCGCTACATCGGCCGCATCCAAGATCCTCAACCCCGCCCGGTAATTGGCTTGAAAGCTGTATCCATGCTGGACATATTGGTTATGATCAATCGCCGCAGTATCAGCCGTATACGTATCAATCAAACTTGGGGAGTTCAAATCAGAAATATCGAAAATGAGCGTTGTCGTATTGATATCAAACTTTGTTTCGTCAGACTCATCATCAACCAGCAAATATCTATGATCGGCCGTCACCCATCCCTGATGTGTGTAAGCCGACTGCTGATACACGGTTCGGGAAAGCTGCTCAGGGGCAGACCGATCAGTCACATCAACGATAGTTACCGCCGTTGTGTTGAAATTAAAACAAACTTCTTGCCCTTGATAGGCAGCATCTGGCCCATGGTAAATAACACACTGAGCATCATGCACATAGCCATCTTCACTAACACAGCCCACAAACGGCGGATTTAGCGCGTCAGCCTCAAGATCAAGCAAATGCATCCCCCCATTACAGCGTTCATCCCCTAAAGAGACCCCGACAAGGGCCGCAAGTCCGGTCTGTTCGTTAATCACAATATTGTGGGTTGATTTTACCCCTTGATACCGTGTATCAGCTTCAAACGTCGTGGTTTCAGTTACGGTGCGCAATCGGGTTAAATCAAAGATTTGCATCCCATAGTCGGCCGCAATATCCCCCACGATATAAGCATAGTTCCCATATGTTTTAACATCTCGCCAAGCTGACGAATTAGCGGTTGCAGGTTTAGGCAAAAACCCGAGAATTTCAGGATTTATCGGGTCAGAGATATCAACAAAAGCGACCTGATCACGCTGGGTCATGATCACGATCTCGGCACCGGTTTCAGGGTCGGTCCATCCCCAAATATCACTGGCCCGGACATTGTTAAAGTAAGACAGTGGCAAATGAGCGAGCAAGTCTACATCTTTACATGGAAATCCGGCCGCTTCACCGGTTGTACAAAGTTCATTGGTCACAGAAGTAACGGCCGATCTTTGAATCGGAATTTCATCGGCTATTAAATTCGCATGGCAGGGCAAAATACCGCCATCATCGGGTATCAAACAGACAAAGGGATCTGCCGCAGAGAATTCGTCCAAATCTTCGGCCGTATAGGCTGCTTCGGTTTCAACATCTGCTGCTGCATTTGATTCAAAGACAAAAGAGACAACATAGACAAACAGCAGGACAAACAAAACGGGAAATAGAAAGACTATGAGGCGGCTAGAATGGATCGATTGAAAATTTCGCATGGGGTTGTTCGCTCTTTAGATTCCCATCAAACTTCGTTGGGGTAAGTCCGATAAATCATACAACAAATTCCAGAATAATGAAGTTAACAAAGCACATTTTCATTTTCCCAGTTTGTGATCAAAAAGCTGTTTTTTGGTTGACACACGAAAAAGAGATAAAAGATGACGGTCGCCTCTTGTATATAACCTAAAAACATCGTACCTTTACCCTCTATGGCTTTTAATTCAATGGCGGCAGGTCAATTGCCTCAGCAAATTCGACGGTGGCACATCGCCTGCGGCATTCTTGCCGTTTTGGCACTGATGGGATTTTGGACACTGTCTGATCCGGCCAGATTGGCCACAAGCGGTATTCTAACCAGCGGGGATTATGCAGGAGCAGCATTCTGCCATCGCATTGTGGACCGATCGTTCTCGATCATGGGGCGGCCGGTTGGCCTTTGCGCCCGTTGTAGCGGCATGTATTTAGGCTTCTTCCTTTATCTCGCGCTTGTGCTGATATCCGGCCGTGAGAAATGGACCGCATTTTCTCCCCTACCAATTTTGGCGTTAATGGTTACATTTATCGCCATTATGGGGGTCGATGGGGTGAACTCATACAGCCACTTTTTCCCTGGCTTTCCCCATGTGTACTCGCCCAACAACACCTTGCGCTTATTCACTGGGCTTGGGACCGGCTTGGCCATTGGCACTTTTATTGTTCCGGCCGTCAATCAAACCGTATGGCACCAATCGGCTCAAACAGAAAAAGCAGCGGTTGGGACATTCGGTGAACTGGTAGGGCTTTTGGTCATAACGATTTTAGGCGGGCTACTGCTCTTAACAGAATTGCCTTTAACGACCTACATCCTCGCCATTTTAAGCGTTTTGGGACTTTTACTTATCTTGACCGGAATCAATACGATTTTGATGTTGCTCTTGCTCAAGAAAGAAAACAGCTACCACCGTTCAATCCAAGCATTTCCTTCACTTGCCATCGGGTTTGTTCTCGCCTGTGCCGAAGCGGCTCTCTTGGTCACCGGCCGAATCTGGCTAATCGGCACGATCCATGGAATCCCCGGTTTAGGTTAGGTTATCTGGCCTGCACAGTTTGACCCATCAATCACCAAGCCATACCCTAAATAAATGTGCAATCCATACAAGGTAAGGCGTGACAAATCATTTAAAATCCGGTAACCTCAAAAAGGTAAAAAAACACTGTGCAAACCACCCCTCTGGAGGTCATATGAGCCATAACGGCCGACCCAATTTTGTAGAGATTTCAACCATCGAGCCAAAGGTAGATCTCGCTCCGTTCCAACTTTATTTAAACGATGTTGCCCCACGCGGCCGACAGATGCTTCTGCCCGCCTTACACAAGGCGCAAGAGCTATACGGCTGGTGCCCGCGTGAAGTTCAAGAAGCGATTAGCATGGCGTTGCGCGTGCCTGTCGCAGACATTCATGGTGTGATCGAGTTCTACACCATGTTTTACAACGAGCCTACGGCCAAGCAGGTCGTTCGCGTTTGCGAAGATCCCGCCTGTACTCTGGGCGGAGCCGACGCAGTGATTGCCGCCTTACAAGACAAACTGGGGCTGCAAAACGGGGAAACGGCCGCAGATCGTTCGATCACGTTCGAGAAAGTGCCTTGCCTTGGCATGTGCGAGTTGGCCCCAGTGGCACTCAACGGAAACAAACCGGCCGCCCATCTCACCGCCAACGATGTAGACGCCTTTTTGGATGGCAGCTATCCTGAGCCAAATGCTCAACCTTATGGTGAGGTCCGCCATCTTTTAAAACGGGTTGGAAACGTAGACCCACTGAGCTACGACGATTATGTCGCCAACGACGGATACATCGGGCTTGATAAAGCACTTGAGCTCTCCCCAGAGGATTTAATTAGCACGGTTGAAAGCTTCGGCATTTTAGGACGGGGTGGCGCGATGTTCCCACTCGGCCGGAAATGGCTTTTTACCCGTGGTGCTCCAGGCCCAGCATCTGAAAAACACATTGTCGTCAATGCGGACGAAAGCGAACCTGGAACATTTAAAGACCGTTGTTTGATGGAAGAGGATCCGTTTGCACTCATCGAAGCGATGACTATTGCAAGCTACGGCGTTGGCGCAGAAAACGGCTGGATCTTTGTGCGCGGTGAATATCCGCGCAGTTTTGCCCGATTGCAAAACGCCGTTGATAAAGCGCGTGAAGCTGGGAAATTAGGCAAAAACATCACCGGCAAAAAAGGGTTCAACTTCGATATTGAAGTCCGCTTAGGGGCTGGCGCGTATATTTGCGGTGAAGAAACAGCTTTATTTGAAGCGATTGAAGGCAAACGGGGCTTTCCACGCATCAAACCACCGTTTCCTACAACCCACGGCCTGTTCTACAAACCAACCTCAGCCAACAATGTTGAAACTCTAGTTGCCATGCTCCACGCGCTCAACATGGGTGTTGATGCTTGGCGTAGCTACGGCACCGAGCAATCCCCCGGAACAAAACTGTATTGCGTCAGCGGCAACGTTGAAAAACCGGGTATTTATGAACTGCCATTTGGCGCAACCGGCCGTGAGCTTTTAGAGATGGCGGGCGGCGTGTCGAACGGCAAAGGGCTGAAAGGTATTTTGATGGGTGGCGCAGCCGGTGTCTTCATCAACAACAGCAAGCTCGATTACCCGCTGACTTACGAAGGGTCACGTGAAGGTGACTTCCCGCTCGGGTCCGGCGTGTTCATGGTCTTTGATGAAGATGCAGATATCGCTCGAGCGATGTACGAACTATCTCGCTTCTTTGCCCATGAGAGCTGTGGCAAGTGTTTCCCATGTCAATTGGGGTCACAGCGCCAAATGGAAATCATGAAACGTATCGCCCATCCTGACAAAGAAACGGCGACCGGCAAAGGGGTGATAGCAACTGACAAGCAAATTTTGCTAGATGTTGGTTTCACCATGACCGAAACATCGCTGTGCGGTTTGGGCCAAACGGCCGGATCGGCCGTGATTAGCGCCATTGAACTGTGGCCGGAACTAGTTGACAGTGATCAGTAACCAGTGATCAGTTAGGAGTGCAGAATTCCCTCTCCACTCTTTTCTCTTTACTCTCTACTTATGAGCGGCACTCGCCCAACCAACTACCTCAGCCTCAACGGAGGCCCACCCAAAGAAATCGATGGTGAAATCGTCGATGAAGCTTTGGCGTGCATTTCGTTAAATGGGGAAGAGATCGGCAGCTTTATGTGCTCGCCTCAGGAGTTGGACTTGCTGGCCCTCGGCTTTTTGGCGAACGAGGGGATCATTGCGGGGATGGAGGATGTACATCATATCCATCTGGCAAAAAACGGGCTGTGTGCTGATGTTTGGCTACACGACACATCGGTCAAGAAACCAGAAAAGTCGATTATCACGGCCGGGTGTGGCGCGGGTATTACGTTTGATGACTTGTCTGAAAGACATGAACCTCTCAAGGTTGATCCAGCGTTTACGGTGTCGCAGGCGCAGTTGAGCAACCTCATGCGCCAAATGCATTTGGGCGCAACGCTCTATCAGCGCTCAAGAGGCATCCACACCGCAGCGTTAGCAACCCCTGAAAAAATTATTTTGCAGGTCGAGGACATCGGCCGCCATAACTGTATCGACAAATTGCGCGGTTTAGCGCTAAAACAAGGTGTACAAACACAGGGGCACATTTTGCTCTCTAGCGGCCGGATCTCGTCAGAAATGGCGAACAAGGCTCGTGTTTTGGGAACACCCATCGTGCTATCACGTACCAGCCCCACCAGCTTGTCTGTTGGGCTTGCAGAAAGCTGGAACATGACCCTAGTCGGCTATCTGCGCCAAGATCGGATGCGTGTGTATAGCCATCCAAAAAGAATTATTGCAACCCACCCGGTAGGGGTCGAAGGGGGCGGGAAGTAATTCTCCTCTTCGGAACCAAACGTGTTCCGCCCCCTTCGACCCCTACGGAAATTATTCCGTTAAGGAACAACTATGAAAGACGTTACTCTAAAAATCGACGGCCAAGAGGTCACTGTGCCAGAAGGCACAACCATTCTCGATGCGGCCAAAACGATTGACATCGATATTCCTGTAATTTGCTATCACGAGCATCTAACCGGAAACGGCCTGTGCCGCGTTTGTTCTGTAGACAGCGGCGGCCGGGTACAGTCGGCCGCTTGCGTGACCCAATGTGGTCAAGGGATGGAAGTTGACACCCAAAGCGAAGATGTTAAACGGGGTCGCCGAACCATCTTAGAAATGCTGGCCTCAACGGTTGATCTTAGTGAAGCGCCTGAAATTCAAGAAATGATGGACGATCTTGATGCGGATGCAAACCGCTTTCCAGAAGGGTCAAAAGCGCGTGAGCACGAGATTATGGATGACAATCCGTTTTATCTGCGTGACTATAGCCAGTGTGTCAACTGCTGGCGCTGCGTCCAGGTTTGCGCCGAGGATGCGCAGTATACGTTTGCGCTCAGCTTTAACGGCCGTGGGTTCGACACCAGCATCGCCACCTTCCAA
>JAHDEN010000254.1 GCA_020628815.1 Chloroflexota bacterium
GTATGCTCAAAACTATCGGCCGCGATGATGCGGCAACTAAATCTTTTGATAACATCCCACCTCCAATACATAGAAGTTATATGCATAAAGGTACAAGGCATATCTTTGATTGTCAACCCCATTAATTTTAGCTGTAAGCTTTGGCAGGCTCCCCTCTGGTACAGTTGGTTTAACTTTTCTTAAACGCCTCAAAAGCGGCTAATATTTCGGCCGATGTGCGCCGTGCGCCTGTTTGCAAATACTCCATCGCGTTTAAGGCCGCATCGTGCGCCTCTTGACTCGATCCGGCCACACAATCTTCAACCACGCGGCAAAAATAATCGTGCTGATGCCCATCCACAAAGGTGTAATGGACACATACATCGGTATGCCCGCCAATCATGATAAGGGTGTTAGCCTTCAAAGCTTTTAACAAAATTTCAAACTCTGTGCCAAAAAATCCAGAATAGCGCCGTTTGCGAATAAAGTAATCATCCGGCCGCATTCCCAAAGCTGGGTCAATCTCGGTACCAGCATCCCCTTCTAATAAATGGATGCCTTCTGCCCCGTCTAACTCTCGGCCGAAGTCGATTAAATTTCTGCGATGCGCCTCTTGGAAAAAGACAATCGGAATGTCACACTCGCGTGCTTTATTCACCAAGGCCGGAGCCCGGTCCATGTATTCGCCATAATCGGCCATAAACGGCATGTCAGATGTCTCTTCACCATCATCCGACGCGCCGCCACCCTGAATATCAATCACAACCAAAACCGGTTGCCCTTCTATAAGTTCTCTTTTTTGTTTTGTCATATGTTTGTTCGTCTCGCAAAAGCTAAGCCCCAATTTTTTCTATTACGCACCACACGATCATATCCAGTTTGATAAAGCTAGTCATTTAACTGCTGGTTCAAATATGCTTGCACCCGCAATAACGCCACACAGCTTTTCATATCCTGCATTCGGCCGTCTAGTGCCATGCAGCACAGCTTATCCAACGGCATAGGCACCACCTCAATCTCTTCATCAAAATCCTGTGGCAATGGGTCTGCCACCAACCGATCTGCCATAAACAGTGTCAGCTCTTCATCCGATGTGCCAGGCAGGGGCCAAAGCAATCCTAAGTTTGTAAACCGTTCTGCTCTAAATCCCGTTTCTTCACGTAACTCTCGTTGCGCGCATTCTTCCCAAGGCTCTTGTTTACTTTCACGCGTGCCGGCCGGTATTTCAAGGATGGTTTGATCCAATGGCAACCGGTATTGCTTTAACATCAGCACGTCTCCATTCTCATCGATGGGAACCAAAATCACCGCACCTGGGTGGCGAACAACGGCCGTCTCAACCATCGACCCATCCGGTTTCTGTAATTCATACCCATCCAGCCGCCACTTTTCACTTCCCCAAATTGTTCTTTTAAATGTCATTCCACCCTTTTCCCTAACGTAAACGCATCATTCATTCGATCTAACCCGAACTAGAAAACAGGCGCCGCCTTCATCTAAGTTAAATGCAGAAATCTCTGCATCCATCAAATCACAATAGTTTTTTGAAATCGTTAAGCCTAATCCGGTCCCTTCATATCGACGGTTAAAAGAGTTCTCAAATTGTTGAAACGGTTCAAACAAATTATGCAATTGATCTTCCGGCAGGCCGATCCCATTGTCTAAAACTTTAAATTCAACAAATTCTGAATGTGGATCTCCAGAAACCTCCAACTCAATTGTCCCATGTTCCGTAAATTTATTCGCATTGCCAATTAGGTTTAACAGTACTTGAACCAATTTTTGAGCATCTACCCACACTTGTGTTGTAGGATCCACTTTTATTAAAACTGAAAATTTATTGTGTGATTTTGCAACCAACGAGCGGCTAAATTGAGAAACTTCATTAACAACTTCTTGAACAGAAACCGATTCAAGATTCACAACCTCCTCACCCGCTTCAATTTTAGATAAATTCAAAACCATATTAATAATATGGAGCAGATGTTGGCTCGATGACTTGATTCGCCCCACATCTTGAATAACATCGTCTGATATTATCCCATCAAGAAGCTCTTCTTCAGTCATTTCAGTATAGCCAATGATCGCATTTAGAGGCGTCCTTAACTCATGGCTCATCGTCGCTAAGAAAACCCCCTTTGCATGATTTGCATCCTCAGCTTTCTCAAGCGCCGTTTCCAGTTTTGTAGTCCGGTCTTCAACCAACTCTTCCAGATGATCTTTGTAATGGTGCAACTCGTCCTTTTGGCTCATTAACTCAAGCAGAATTCTATTTGAAGAATAAGCCGTAATAAGCATGAGCAGAAGCGACAAGATCAAAAAATCAATTCGAGGGGGAGGAAAGGGGGTCACCTTCCAGCCAAGATTTTCTTGAATAAAAAACCAGATTAATGCGGTACAGGCAAACGTGGTTAATAGCCACAATTGTCTCGAGCCCAAGAAAAATCCTGCAAAAATTATGGAGCTAAATACCATGTAGAACAACGGGCTATAAAATCCAAAATTTAAAAGTTGGATGCCGATAATTGCGACGCCAAATGAGCTCCAAATCATCAGCGGCGCAACAATATGATAATATCCCTTAGTCAGGCTGAAAGACCCCACCATAAAGATTAAGGCGATGACTAGCGACACGACAAACGGTGATATAAAGTCGGTAGTAGCATCCCGTAGCCCCATCACAAAAACAACACCATAATACACCGTCAAGATCACTGCGGTAGTTAGAGCGATACGTGTCATCCTGAGCAGGAGCTTTTGTTGTAGTAAGCTGATTGAAGCCGTGTCTTGTTTTTGCACTAGTAATTGACTCTTAACTTTGGGTTAAACGCAGGTTTGGTTTGTTTATAAAAACAACTATACAAGACCAAAGAAAGTTAGATCAAGGATGTTAACTATAAAGGCAAGAACTTAGATAGCCATTTTGTCTCGTCTGCTAACAATAAAACCGTGAACTTTATGAGATTCAGAAACCAATCTTATCAATATCGAAACCCTATCTAAAATTGTGTGTTTACCTATTTAAGAACGCATTGCGTCTAATGGGGAGATTTGTTGGGCGTAAAAATTAGCGGAAGAAGAGCATCCAAAAATTATGAAGCATGCACACATTATTGGCTGGGGACATTTTTTTCCACCACGAGAACTTTCTAACGACGAAATCTCAGAAGTAGTCGACACGAGTGATGAGTGGATTCAAGCCCGGACGGGGATTGCTTCGCGTCATATTGTTGAAACGGAAACCACGACCCAAATGGCATTTGAGGCGGCCGCAAGAGCAATTGCGATTGCAGATATTTCTCCGAAAGAAGTTGACCTAGTTATCGTAGCTACGTCTACTCCCGAGAATATGTTCCCCTCTACAGCAAGTCAGGTGCAAGCGCTTTTAGGGGCAGATTCGGCCGGTGCTTTTGATCTAAGCGCCGCCTGTTCGGGGTTTGTGTATGGGCTAGATATGGCAACCCAAGCCATTAAAACCGGGGCGGTCCGCACAGCCGTGGTCGTTGGTGCAGAAAAAATGTCTCGAGTTTTAGACTGGGACGATCGCGGAACCTGCATTTTGTTTGGAGATGGAGCAGGCGCAGTTGTTTTACAAGGGAGCAACATTCCCGGCGGCGTTATGGCCAGCATGTTGCGGTCTGATGGCTCAGGTGGCAATGTGCTCAGCTTACCGGCCGTTTATGAAAACCCGGTTCCGTTTCTGAATGGATCTGGCCCTAAAAAAGGTGAGAATCGGAACGTAATCGATATGGAGGGGCGTCAAGTCTTCCGCTTTGCCACACGCGTTATCCCCAAAATTGTAAGCGAAGTCATTGATCAAGCTGGCATTTCGATTGAAGATGTGGCGTTGATTGTGCCCCATCAAGCCAATACTCGAATTATCGAATCGGCCGCAAAAAAGCTAGGCATCAACCCCAATCGGTTCTTTTTAAACGTCAACCACGCCGGTAACACATCGGCCGCCTCAATCCCCATCGCCTTGTGCGAAGCGGTACAAGCCGGCCGTTTAAAGCCGAATGACATCGTTATTTTTGTCGGGTTTGGTGGTGGTTTAACTTGGGCCGCATCGGTCATCCGCTGGGACGCCGGACCCGCCTACCAAGACAATCCCGGCATCGCTCGAGTGCGCTACGGATTAAATCGCTACAAAATGCGGTATCGTCAGCTTCGTCGCAGTGTCATGGCCCAACTAAGTGGCTCGCCTACCCCAAATGCTCGTCTAAAAGACGCAGATAAGAAAAAATAAAAAAGCCCGCCAAATTTAGCGAGCTTTGTCTGCCTGATTCAAATCCAAGCTGTTAGGTCGATTAAGGGTTAAGCCTCTGCTTTGGGAGCTGCGCTTTTTACCGCACGGCCGATCGCCTTTAAGAATTTCTTCTCATCATACACCCCTTCAAGATGGTGGTTTTTGTTGATGATGGTGTGCGGCACAGAGTAGATAGAATATTGCGGGACCAAGTCTGGGAAGTCATTGATCATACACACAAACGCTTTGATATGAGGGGAAACGGCCGCCATATTGCAGATCAGCGAACTCATTAGCACACCTGCCTCATCTTCAGGGGTTGTGAACGTCTCAACCGCTATGTCAGTTTTCAAACGGCTCAGCTGAATGCGTGTTTTCGCATCTAGTGTCATGCCGTTAAACGAAACAGCCTGAATGGCACCCACCAATGAGTTGATTTGATACCAAGCTGGGTGGCCAAAAAACCGAATCTGATAATCGATATCTTTGCCATTTTCATCGATACCGTTTACTGCAATCACCGGGTGCCATGGAAACTCTGAAATACGCGGCTTGTTGACATACTCAATCGGCTCAAATCGTTCGGCCAATACTTGGCACAGTTCGGCCGTATTTTCTTCGGTACAGCTATTTTGAACACTTGCATGCACAACCAGCCGCACTTTTTTCGGCAAGTTAGTTAAAAACCCACCTAAAATTTCAAATGTTTCTTCCGTAAACGGGCCACTAAAATCTTGAATGTCGCTTGTTTCCATACCATTATTATACCCGATCCGCTCATACTCTTGTGTGATGATTTATTAAGATGCTAAAAAAAAGAGATGGCTGGTGCCATCTCTTTTGATCTAAATTTCAGTTTGCTTCCGGCGTTTATTTAACCACAAAGATCGCAAATAGCTGACCAAATCTTTCCCCATCAGGGGCCTCTAATTTGGCATTGACCTCATATGTCCCGGCTGCTTCTGGTGCCCTTAGCACAATCGTCAACAACCCTGACCCACCCGGTTCAATAATTTCTAAAGGCTTGGCGTTCAAGAAAGTAACCTCAGCGTCTCCAGCCACAATGACCTCAAACTCAGACGTAATTGGACAGCTACCTTTGTTTTCAACGCGCCAAGTCTTTTCAAACTCAACGCCGGCCCCGATTTCTGAATAGTCTTGAACAGTTACATCTTCCAGATAGTTTAAGAAATTGGTACACGCTGGATCAAATGTTGGGACAGCTCCCACAACCGGTTGTGTTGCTGTTGGTTCTGGCTCAGGCTCTTCGGTCGCAGTTGCCTCTGGTTCTGGAGTTGCTTCTGGCTCTGGGGTTTCCGTTGGGTCAATCTCAGCCTCGGCCTCAGGAACGTCTGTGGCGGTTGCTTCCGGTTCCGGGGTTTCTGTCGGTTCGGCCGTTGCCGTTGCCGTAGGCTCTGGCTCTGGTGTGTCAGTTGGTTCTGGAGTTTCTGTTGGCACCAATGTTTCGGTCGGTACAGCATCAACAGCGCCAGGATTCGTTTCATCCCCAGCTTCCCCATTTTCCTGTGATTCAGGGTCTACACCGGGTATTTCGGGATCAGATTCGCCTTGGCCTTGTGGAACTGGATCAACCGGTTGGCCACCTTGACCTTGCTGCCCAACTTGGCCTTGCTCTTCTCCATCGCTATCCGTCTCATCAACGGCCGCGATTGACCCACCGGCCGTATCTGAAACAAATAAGGTCCGCGACAAATCATCTAACACTTGGCGCAACGGTCTTAGCTCACCATTTTCAAGCGAACGGCGAACCTGCTCTTGCTCATTTAATTTATAAATCGAAAATGTCGCTTCGTCCGCGGATAACACTTCTAACTGACTATCGGTAAACGATTTTTGGTCTGGCAACGCATCAACATAAACCGGATACTGGAGCCAAACATAAAAGAACCCGCTGCTCGTAATCCCTTCAAATGTATAAAAAAGCTGCTGATTCGTAATTTCTTCTGGCCCATCTGCTGACGGGATATAGCGAATCGAAGAAACACCTTTTCCGTTTTTAAAATCTAAATATTGGGCATCGAGCACAAATTCATCTGGCCCAAAGAAAAAGTCCAAATTGGGTTTGGTGATAGACACTCGGCGCAGCTCGTTAAAATATTCTTGATCTGCGCTCGTATAGGTAGGATAGAAAAAGCCGGTTCCATCTACAATCGACTGGACCCCTATAAGCGTTTCACGTTGTCCATCCCGATCTTTCCCGCGCATTGTTATGTGGGCTGGCACACCTTCTAAAGCAAGTGCGTTTTCATCATATAGTCGGTATCCCCCCTCTCGGGCGGTCTCCCGGCCGGGGACCATTTCACTAAAAAGTTTTTCGCTGTAGTTAACAAACACACCCTGAAAATTAAATTCAATATCGAGCTCAACTAAATTTTCTGCAACCCAAGTGGCTGTTGCATCGGGGGTTTGAGTTGGTGTAGCCGTATTCGTGGCGGTTGGAACTAAAGTTGCCGTTGGCCAAGAAGTAGGGGTTGGGATAGCCGTGGCTCTTGCGGGAGGAGTCACCGGTGGTGGTGTAGGTGGAACATCCTCTATCACATCTGATCCACCGCAGGCGGATAAAAACAGTAAAAGAGCGACAATTAGGAGGGGAAATCGTTTTCTGGAATACGTCATGAGTAACAATTGTAAAAAAGGGACCGGGTCTTTGTATA
This sequence comes from Chloroflexota bacterium, assembly GCA_020628815.1. Classification (GTDB taxonomy): domain Bacteria; phylum Chloroflexota; class Anaerolineae; order Promineifilales; family Promineifilaceae; genus WTJY01. The sequence goes on from JAHDEN010000254.1 coordinate 6,901, forward strand.
AGGCTCATCGTTTTTCAAAAGCTTTCTAGATTTAAAGTCTAAACTTGGAATAGGCTTTATCCTAATAAATTAACCTTAAATTCCTACTTTGTTTTATCCAAATGAAGAGGAATACCGCCCCAAACGGCAAAAATTAACTTGGGTTTAACAGAAAACTCATGATGTAGGCTGTCGAAAGGGAGAATTGTGCAAAAAAGTAGGCTAGCTTAAGATTCTCTCGAGACGGCAGTTAGCAAATCCGCAACAATTTGATCGGCCGAAACATTGCCAGCCTGAGCCTCGAAATTAAGAATCATACGATGACGCAAAGCTGGAGCCGCAATCGCTTCCACATCTTCAAAACTAACGTTGTACCGGCCGGCCAGCAGCGCGGTAATGCGCGCCCCCAACATAATCGCCTGCGCACCACGGGGGCTAGAACCATAGCGCACATATTGTTTCACCATATCAGACGTTGACTGCTCGGGATGGGTGCCCACAATCAAACGGCTAACATAGTTGGTTACATTTGAAGGGACAGGCACAGTGCGTGCCAAATTTTGCATCGCGACAATTCGGGGTCCATCGGCCGCCCGTTGTGGTTCAGGGTTTTCTTCACCCGTTGTCCGGTTCAGAATC
>JAHDEN010000255.1 GCA_020628815.1 Chloroflexota bacterium
CTCTCCTCGATTAATTGAGAGGTGTGGGATGGCGAGCTGGTCAGTTTCTTGCTTTGGCCAGCGGAAACGCACATCGGTTAGGTTGATAATTGTTGACATAGATTGATGATCAGAGAGCCGCTTGACGATTTCCGCCAAACGACTCTCTGGTTAAGAACTACTCAAATGACAAAACGGGGTTGTCTTTACTCAGCTCTACGGCCGACTGTTGTGTTTCATTTAGCCACTGTGCATCGACATCCTCGAAGTTCGGGAAATCGTTAAATAGCGCAGTTGCATCTAGCTCAGCCAGCTCTTCTAGCGAACTACAATCAAATATGTAAGTGGCGAAAAAGCTGGAATGGGTTTCTCCTTCTTCTTTGTGATCTTCATCACCATGTTCGTCGTCGTGTTCTTCGTCATGGTCTTCATCACTGTGATCTTCTTCGGCCATTGTACTTTCGACAGATACCGTATTTAGGGTACATCCGGCCGCATCTGAAAGGGTGAACCATTCTCCCTTTTCTAAATTGGCGGTGGCATCAGCAACGGCCGCTACTTCTTCATCAGAATTAGGAGCATATTCAAATCCAACCAAGTTAAAGGCCGGAGTTTCAAGCGCGATTTCAGCTTGGCCGTCTATCAAAGCGACAGTTAGCTCGGCCGCGCCGTGTTCGTGAGCACCATGTTCCCGGTGCTCATCATCATGATCCTCGTCGCCATGATCTTCGTCGTCGTGATGGTCGTCATCACCATGATCTTCGTCGTCATCATGATGGTCATCATCACTATGATCGTCTTCTTCCGCCATTGAATTCGTTTCAGTTGCTCCTGGCTCGGCTTGAGTCGTACAGCTAGCAAACAGGAAAAACAAAGAGATCAGAAACAATATTCTGAAATAAGGATTTAATTTTGACATGTTTAGTTTTTTAAATTGTAGAACTTACGCAAAATCAAAGGTAGAGTACAGACATCCTTGTCTGTGATGTTTTGGCAGGCAAGGACTTGTAATCAAGGATGCCCGCTTTACGGAATTAAATGCGTAAGTTCTATTGGTTAACGCGATGAGCGATTTGACCAACTGATAGTTGAGATGGTCCCGCCCATAATTGGAAAATTTCGTTATGCAAAAACGCGCCCACGGCATGCTTTTACACAGTTTCTTTCTAGCAGAGACGCTCTTTAAGAACGTCGTGCCAGAGATTAATTCGGTTAAATTTTTTATAGAAATAGTCGGTTAAGACTAAATTGTGAGGCTGAAAGAACGGGGTGGAGGGTGTGGTGGAGGCTGACCGTCTGAAATTAAGTTTATAGAGCTGGTTTTCAGCGGATAGATAAAAACATTTTGAGCGGGCTGGTCAGTGTAATCATCAAGGGTAACAAATAGGCTCAATAAGAGCAGCCCATCGAACTCGAGCGCACAAATGTAATCGTCAGCTAACTCAGAATCGGCATGAAAATGGCCATCATGAGCAGAGTGTTGATGCAGACTAAAATTTACCGGTATATGGGTGTGCGGCCGGCTGTGAATGTGTTGTCCAGACGCGTGGTTGAGCAAGGGGGAATATAAATAGACAAAAATAGCTAATAGGATGAACAAATGACCCCAAAAGGCTTTTGTATTCCAGAACTCATTTGAGCCGTTTTTTGTCTCAGTACCCATTTTGATAAATCGATTCACACTAAAAAATTAGGATAGGAAATCCCTCGCGACCAAAAGATAACATATTTTTGAATTCCTTCTTGCATAGTCTCACAGAGTGTAAATGTTTTTCAGGAACGGTTGGAGTTAGTCGTCGCTGGACGAAGCGTCGGCGGCTTGGCCCCATTAATATCAACTTAAGAAGACGTGTCAATCAAAAACCTGCCCAATCTCGCAGGATCAATCCTGCGATTAAGAAAAGAAGCCCGATCAATCGGGCTCTGGAGGTAATTCAACCTGATTCATCAGGTTTCTTGTCTTAAACTGGGGCTTGAGCCCTAGGGGAAATGGTTTAAATAAACCTCAATGCCCTGCAGCTCAGCTCTACCTGTTGTTTTCCCAATACCAATTCATGATATCCAGATGGGACGGTACAACAAGGTGCCCCTCAATGCTCCCTTGCTGGATGATACTTGGCGAAAATGTGCCAAACCGTTGCCCCTCTTGAATTTTCGCAGATGCCATTTCATGCTCAACCGGGTAATGAAAAAAGTGGTGCTGTTTGTTTGGCTCTAGATCAAATTTGGCAGGATTGAGTTGAACCGCAAGCTCCTCCTCTATCTCGCGCAACGCGGCCGTCATGCCATCCTCCCCATCTTCTACAGCACCACCAAAAATGCCCCAATGGTTCGGGTGACCGATATGTGGGAAATCATCTCGTAATTGCAGGGATATCTTCCCGTCTTGATGCTCTAGTAAAACGAGCGAAACGAAGCGTTCATATTGTTTCATCGCTCACCCCAATACCAACGCAACATGTTTAAATGATGTGGGACCACGAGATGCCCCTCGATCTCACCTGCCAAAATCTGATCGGAGGTAAAAGTTCCAATCCGTTGCCCCTCTTGCAGTTGGGCTTGGTCCATTTCATTCGTGAGCGGATAGTGGAAGAGATGAAATAACCTTTCTTCGATTTCAAAAGATTTCAAAAAGCTGATTTTTTGTGGATCACAGTCGATCAATAGCTCCTCTTTTACCTCACGTAACGCGGCCGTCAATTTGTCTTCTTGTGGATCAACTCCACCGCCAAAAATGCCCCACTGAACCGGGTTTCGGATATGAGGGATATTGTCCCTCAGTTGCATATGGATTTGTTTGTCTGGGCGTTCAAGAATCACGATCGAAATGATTCGAATGTAGTTAGTCATAGGTTGTATCGTTTAAAATTTCCGGCAACGCCCGTTGGCAGAAGGCGACGCCTGGCAATGTTGTGTGACGGTAATAGGGAATATACCCGGCCCCGATTGAGAGCGCCCAGCCCCGGCCGCGCAGCCATTCATCTTCCCCCACACCCATCGCTGATTTAAACAGCGCCCGACTGTGGGTCGGTAGCATAAACCATGCCACGATCAGATCAACGGCCGGGTCCCCTGCACCCAAAACGCCCCAATCTATAATCGCTTTTAGCCTGCCATCTTCAAACAGCACATTTCCCGGCATCAGATCCCCATGGAACCAAGTCGGCGGTCCGTCATGATCGGCCGCTTCCAGCGTTTGCTCCCAAACGGTTAACGCTTGGGCCGGGTCGATGAGGTGACTCACCTCACCAATGGCTCGTCGGGTAGTCTCGTCCCGCAAGCGAACCGGCTGGCCTCGATAGCCGTCTGTTGGCGCACCGGCCGTGTTGATGGCTCTTAACGTTGTGATGAATCGAGCGAGATCTTCGGCCGTTTGATCCGGGTTTGGAACGGAATCAACGTCGGCCGTGTGGCCGGTAATCCAACGATAAACGGACCATTGAAACGGGTAGTCGGCCGTTGGTTCGCCAATCACCAGCTGCTCTGGGATTTGAAGCGGGAAATGAGGAGCAAATTTGGGAAGCCATTCCTGATCTTTTTTTATTTGATCGATGGCCCAATCGATTCGCGGTAGGCGAACGACCAACTCATCCCCCAATTTAAACAGCTTGTTGTCTGTACCGCTGGCGCTAAGCGGCTGGATCGGGTGGTTGCTCCAGCGGGGGAATTGTTCGGTGAGCAGATCGATCACCAAAGAGACGCTTGTGTCCACTTCATCGGCGTGCAGTTTTTTAGTTGTCATGTTTGGGGTGTTATAGGCCGTTGTGCATAGAGGATATGCAAATCGAGTCTGTGTTCAAAAGCGTGTTGCGTGGAACGTTGAATCGACCAAGCGTGAGCTTTTACGCTCCACGTAACACGTTTTAAACAGATTGATGAGGTCACCGTGCCATCCCACGTGTAATGGCATCACACTCGGGTAATGGCATCACACACGTGTGATATAGGTGCGAGTTTCCGTGTTGACCTTGATCCGGTCTCCTTCTTTAACAAAAAGAGGGGTTTTTACAACCAAGCCGGTTTCAGTTTTAACATCTTTGGTTGCGCCCGAGGTGGTGTCTCCGGCAACCGCATTCTCAGCCCAAACCACATCAAATTCCAAACTTTTTGGCAGAATGTAGTCAAGAACTTCCACCTCATGGAAAAGAAGCTCAAGCTCAAGATTCTCGGTGAGGAACGCAGCATCATCACCAAATACATGGTGAGGCACAAAAGCTTGGTCATAGGTTTGGCTGTTCATGAACACATAGTTGTCCCCATCGTCATAAAGATATTGGACTTGGGTTTTGTCAAAGCTCACATCTTCTACACGGTCACCCGAGGTGAATGACATGTAGGTGATAGAGCCGGTGCGCATGTTTTTAACATTCACTTTGATGGTCGCTTTGCCACGGCCGGGTTTACGGTGTTCGTATTCTTGTACTTTAAATAGATCGCCGTCTTGCGTAAACGCGGTGCCACGGCGCAGTTGATTTACATCGATCATAGATGAGTCCTCTAAGTTCTAAACCGGTTTGGTATTTAAAACCAGACCGGTTTCTGGTTCAAATTTTTGTTCGGGTAGATGTATTCTCGCCAGCGTCTAATTCTACGCAATACGGCCGGTGTCGCAAAAATTATTGCTCTTTTTTGTCTTCTTCCGCTTCGGCCCCGTTTAAACCGTTAAGCGCTGTGCCTAATCCGGCACCAATTGCAACGCCTACCCCAATACCAAGAGCAAGATTGTCCATTGCTAAGCCAAATGCGACCCCAAGGGCAATACCAATACCAACTCCAACGCCTATCGGCAGGTATGGCACAGAGCTTGCTGTGTCCTTTTTTTCATCGTTACTCATCACGGTCTCCTTTTGATTGTTTCTAACTTGGCGAATGATTTAAATCTTATATCATTCAAACCAATCTTTAAAATTACAAGGTCACACACTATGTTACGTACAATTTCGAAATGGGTTTTAAGAATTTTGGGTTTGCTGCTCGCCATCGTCGCAGCATGGGCTATGTTTGCTGGAGCACGGCCGGTTGCGACTGAGCCACTTATCCCTGATGAGGAAGCTGGGGCGGGATCACGCTCAATTGTCCCCAGTTACACCGGCTTATTGCGGGAGTTCCCAGAGTTAGACACGCCTGAAGAGGCTGCTGTCGAGCTAGGGCGCCAGCTGTTTTTTGACCCGGTTCTTTCGGCCGAAAATGATATGAGCTGCGCCACCTGCCATCAGCCAGACCACGGGTTTAGTGATGGGTTGACGCTGGCTAAAACGGCGGCCGGTGATGAGCTGGCGCGTAATACACCCACCTTGTGGAACGTGGGCTACCTTGGCGAAATTTTCCATGACGGGCGGGCTACATCATTAGAAGAACAGGCGGGGATTGCGATAACTGAAAGCACCGAGATGAATGCGGATGCAGATGACCTGATCGCAGAACTTGAAGCGATTGCGGCATATGGTGATCTGTTTGATGCTGCTTACAGCGATGGGGTGACTTTTGATAATGTGACCTCGGCATTGGCCGCGTTTGAGCGGACGCTCATCAACAAGAATGCGCCGTTTGATCGATACGCCAACGGCGACTTTGACGCCCTGACCCCATCCCAACGACGTGGATTAACCCTGTTTAGATCAGGTGCCACCCGCTGTTTCGAGTGCCATGCTAACCCAACGTTTCATACCGACACGTTCCGGGTGATCGGGGTAGACAGTCCTGATCCCGGCCGAGCAGGTGTGGCGGACAATGGTATCGAAGGGTCGTTTAGAGTCCCATCCCTAAGAAATGTGGCTTTGACCGCGCCGTACATGCACAACGGTGAGTTTGAAACGCTGGAAGAGGTGGTTCAGTTTTATGCAGATGGGGGCGGCCGTCAGTTTGGGGATACGAATGACAAGATCGATGCGTTTATCCAAGGCTTTGAAATGACGGAGCAAGAGCAGGTTGACCTTGTCGCTTATTTACACGCCTTAACCGATGAAAGCGCGATGCCAGAAGTGCCACCTGTGGCTTTGTCAGGATTGCCGGTGCAAGCGAGCAAGGTGAGCCCCGGCCGTGCAGTTTCGGCCAGCTTGAATCGTGAGCCGCGTGAAAATGTAAATGAAACCGGTGAACCAAGGACAATTACGGCCGATACGTCGCGCCCGTTGCAATACACCATCGATTCAGCCCGGCCGGGGGACACGATCCTGATCCCTTATGGCACTTATAATGAGCGGCTGGTTGTAGATGTGAGCGGCTTAACGATTAAGGGAATTCCGAATGAAGATGGTGATTACCCCGTTTTTGATGGGCAAAACAAACTGCCCGAAGCGGTGATCGCATCGGGGAATGATTTTGAGTTAGCCTATTTGACCGCCATCAACTACACCGATAACGGCTTTTTAGTTGAAGGGGTGACCAATCTGCACATGCACCATTTGAACACGCATGACACCGGTGTGTACGGCATCTACCCGGTTAAATCAACCAACGTTTTGGTTGAACATGTGGTTGCCAGCGGGGTAAACGATGCGGCGATTTATGCTGGTCAGACGGAGAATGTTGTGGTGCGCCACTGCGAAACGTATGACAGTGTGATCGGGGTCGAAATTGAAAACACCATCAATGGAGATGTGTATGACTGTTACATCCATGGGAACTCGCTCGGTATTTTGTACGTGGTCTTGCCGAACCTAACCTCAAAGGTGTCGCGGGTTGGTAAGGTATACGATAACGTGGTTGAGAATAACAACCGAATTAACGACGGTCCTCCTGGCTCTACAGTTGCGGCCGTGCCGCCGGGTACAGGCCTGCTTTTGTTTGGATCGGATAATATCGAGGTGTACAACAATACGTTTACCGGCAATAAAACTACGGGGACGGCCGTCTTCAGCCTGTCAACTATGTTTTCGGCCGATGAGCTTGATGTTCAGCCGCTGCCGGAGGGGAACTGGTTGCACAACAATGAGTATGACAACAATGGCTATGATCCTGATCCATTTGTGAAGTCGCTGGGGATTCCCACAGGTGATATTTTGTGGGACGGCAACGGTTGGAACAATCATTTTGATGAACCGGACGCTGAAGGTGGATTCCCGCCGTTATTACCAAGCAGTACAACCCCAACTTTCTTTGCTCGGATTTATTATCGGGCCTTGCAAGGGGTGTTGGCGTTGGTTGGGTAGGGATGAAAGGCCCCGCGGCAGATGTTGTCCAAAAGGCGCAAATATGACCGGGGCCTTACATCCTGGTCGTGAGAGACGTTTCAAAAACCCGATTTGTTTGCATGCCGGGGACGTAAGGAGCGGAGCCAAGTGTTTTCTTCGGAGCGTGAATGTGTATCCGCTCCTTTCGTCCCTACGGGTTCTGGCTGATGAATGTCTAATGGGTTGGGTAGGGATGAATGGCCCCGCGACAGGTGTTGTTAAAACGGTGCAAATATGACCGGGGCGAAATATTTTTTTTCAGAGCGTGAATCTGTAACCGCTCCTTTCGTCCCTACGG
>JAHDEN010000256.1 GCA_020628815.1 Chloroflexota bacterium
ATAATTTCGCCCATGTTCAAGCCTTTGTAGACGATGTTGTTTTGGTCACTGAGGATGAAATCAAGCAGGCGCTACGGCTGATTTGGGACCGCACAAAACTAATGGCAGAACCGGCCGCAGCGGCGGCGATGGCGGGCTTGCTCACCCAAAAGGTCAGCGTTCCGGCCGGGTCAAACATCTGCGTCATCATGTGCGGTGGCAACGTCAATCTAGATAATATAAACAGCTTGCTTTAACGGTAAGGTTAATTCTCTGCAAACTTGGTATGATTCCCGCATCATCCTCCACCCCATCGTACGGGGTACTTTTCAACCTTCTAATTTAATCACTTATGTCTCAACTATTTTCACCACTTAAAGTAAAAGATGTCACCTTTCGCAATCGGATCGGTGTTGCCCCGATGTGCCAATACAGCTCAATCGATGGAGTTGCCACCAATTGGCACATGGTACATTTAGGCTCACGCGCCGTTGGTGGTGCGGGTCTCATTATTGCCGAAGCGACGGCCGTCATGCCGAACGGCCGCATCACCCCGGGGTGCGCTGGCATTTGGAGCGACGCCCACACAGAGGCGCTGATTCCGATTGTCCGCTTCCAAGAGGAACACGGTGCGGTCGCCGGCATTCAGCTGGCCCATGCAGGGCGCAAAGGAAGTGCGGCCCGGCCGTGGGACGGTGGTGCTCATCTGGCAAACGCAGACGGTGGCTACGACATTATCGGACCCTATGATGAACCGTTTGATAGTGATGGGGTCCGCCTGTGGAAACAGCCCCGTATGATGACTCAAGACGACATCAACGAAGTACAAGATGCGTTTGTGGCGGCCACCAAACGATCCCTAGACGCAGGCTATAAACTGGTTGAAGTGCACGGGGCACACGGCTATCTGTTGCACAGCTTCTTTTCTCCACTGGTCAACAAACGGTCAGACAAATATGGCGGTTCGCTCGAAAACCGAGCACGCATGATGTTAGAAACGGTTGAAAAAGTGCGTGCCGTCTGGCCCGAAAACCTGCCGCTGGCAGTGCGCCTGTCTGTGACAGATTGGGACGAAAATGGCCTTACGCTTGAAGATAATATCCAGATGGCGATTTGGCTAAAAGAGCGAGGGGTCGACTTTGTCGATTGTAGCGCTGGGGGTGCCAGCCAATCCTCTCGCAGCTCGATCGGGAATCGAACGGCCGACCAGCTTGGTTTTGCGGGGCAAATTCGGGATGCGGCCGATGTGATGACGATGGCGGTGGGCACAATTACAGAAGCACACCAAGCAGAACAGGTCATCGCCTCTGGGCAAGCGGAAATCGCGCTGCTCGCACGCCAAATGTTGCGTGACCCCTATTGGCCCTTCCATGCCGCCAAAGCGCTTGGGGTTGAAACCAAATCGGTCATGTCTGTCCAAAACGGATTTTTTGTTGGATAAAGAAATCAAACGCTAAAAGCTGGATTAGGTTTTAGCCGCTATGGGGACCAAGGAAGTTAAAAATGGATCGAGTGGAATTGCTAGAAATGGTGCGAGAGCGTCAGTTAGGTGAAATCAATCGGCGGGACTTTTTAGTCAAAGGGGCCTCCCTGCTAGGCAGTAGCGCGGCCGCCATGACGCTTCTCTCAGCCTGTGCCTCAACAGATGGAGACATTGCATCCCCTGTAGTGAATGAAGCGACCGCGCCGATTGAGCCAGGCACAGAATCGGCCGATGGTCTGACAAGGGGCGTGGTCAGCTACACGTATCAAGATGAGGAAATCATGGGGTATGTTGCTTATCAACCGGGACAAGAGCCCCGGCCGATTGTGATTGTGGTCCAAGAATGGTGGGGACTCAACGAACATATTAAAGATGTGGCTCGCCGTTACGCTCAAGCTGGTTACGTTGCACTGGCACCCGATCTGTACCGTGGCATTGTCACGACTGAACCGAACGAGGCGCGCAAAGAAGCGATTGCCCTTACCTCACGCGATGCTGTGGGTGAAATTGCGGCCGGAATCGCTTACCTAAAAAGCCAATCCTACACGACAGACAAAGTGGGGATTACAGGATTTTGTATGGGAGGGGCTCTCGTCTACATGAGCGCGGCCAATCTGGCAGAAATTAATGCTGGCGCCGCTTATTACGGCCGGCCGCTAGACGCAGCAGAAGCGGCCAAAGTCTCGGCTCCCATCCACACCTTTTTAGGCACAGAAGATGGCATCTCGGCCGATGCGGTTGGTGCCATGCACGCAGTTTTTGATGACAACGGGGTCACTAATGTGTTCCAGTTGTATGATGGGGCGCAACACGCCTTTTTTAACGACACCCGCGCGGCGTATGACCAGACAGCGGCCGAAGATGCGTGGTCTAAAACCTTAGCTTGGTTTGAAACCTACCTAGGTTAATAGGTCTTATTCAACTGAATACAGTACAGGGGGAGCCTGTTCAAGAACAGCACTTTGCTCACAATCAAGCGGCTAGTTCCGCCATTGGTGGCATTTCGTTTAATGTAGGCGTTAAGTTTGGCAAGGTAACAACAAACGTGGTGCCGACATTAACTTTGCTCTCTACAGATATTTCTCCATTTAGAAGCTCTGTTAATTTTTTAGTGATGGCAAGCCCCAAACCGCTCCCTTTAAACGAGGACGTTGAATTCCGCGCTTGGCTATAAGATTCAAACAACTGCGGCAGATACTCTTCAGGAATCCCAATCCCTGTATCTATAATTTTGAATTGATAGGTATTTTCATCAACTAAATTAAATTTTAAGTGGATCTCTCCATCCTGTGTAAACTTGGCCGCATTGCTAAGCAAATTGATCAATATTTGTCTTAACTTCTGTCGATCTGTTGCCAGCTTCTGGTCAAACTCAAGCCCAGAAATCAGAACGTTCCCATTCTCTTTAGCGATCGGGTAGACCGTTGCATAGATTTCGTTGATCAGCTCCAAACCAGAAAACTGATTTACAAAAACGTCCATCCCCTCTGATTCGATTTTTGAAATATCTAAAATATCATTAATAAGGGATTGCAGGTACTTTCCAGCCTTATGAATGTGGAGCACATCCTCAAATACCTCAGAATCGATTTCTAGGTCTTCTTCGGCCTCGATGTCCATAATGTCTTCACTGTATCCAATAATCGCATTTAATGGGGTTCGCAGCTCGTGGGTCATCGTCGCAAAATATTTGTTTTTCAATCGATTTCGCTCTTCGGCCATCAGCTTAGCATCAATAAGCGTTTGGCTGTTGCTGATGCTATTTTTAACCAGAACAAAAACCAGAAAACAAGTAACAAATAATATCCCTGCAGAAACAATGCCTGGTGTCGGAAGAGAAATCGGGCCACTGCCTAAGGCATAGTACCCAATAGAATCTAGCCATGACATAAACACAATACTGAGCAATGTAACACTCCCAAACAGAGTCATGCACCTTCGCCCCATAAATGCGGTCATCAACAATAAAATAAGCGGTATCGCCTGCATAGGAACGCTTGAAACACCCTCATTAAGTATTGCGGCCAAAATGGTACTAAAATAAGCCAGAATGAGTGAAATTGCACAGGCGATATTGAAATAACCCCGCTTTAAAATTACCAATGAGATTACAGCAGAAATCGCCAGCAATCCGCAAATACACCTGCCTATAAACTGTTCCGGGGTTGATAGGGCAACTACAAAATAAATGGCGACTGCAAATAGGGTGACAAACGTATAGTGGCTGATGATGACCAAAAAATTCATCCGCTCATCTTCATGTTGCGGGGGACCCAAAAGAGATATCAATTCATTCAGAAAGGCGGGAAACTTCATAAGACGGATCTTTGCAAAGGCGGCACAGGTCTACTTGGTTCAAAAATAAGTGATCACAACAGTAGGTGATGTATCCCTTTCTGTAAATCCCTCGATAGGACCAAAATCAACTACTCCCTATTGTTTTGACTCTTCGCATTAGGACGTTGATAATTCCTCAAACGTATCAAAAGGTTTCGCAGAACAACTTGAGGACCACATATGAACTTTACTCTCAGAAATTATCGCCCAGCAGATGCAGAACGTGTGAATGAAATTGCGGTCAACGCATTTTCCCAATTTAAAGGAACCTATTCTGATTGGGATACATTTTTAGAGGGGATTGGCAAGATGTCGGAACTATCTAAAACGGCCGAGCTAATCGTCGCTGAAGAAAACGGCAAGATTGGCGGTGCAGTTGGCTATGTTGGCCCAAATATCGAAAAAGGGTATTTTCCCATCGAGGTTCCGTGTATCCGCATGTTGGTCGTAGATCCCCAAGCCCAAGGAAACGGACTCGGCCGACAATTAACCCAGGCCTGCATTGACCGGGCCGTGCGTGACAGGGCCAGTCGCATCGGCCTGCATACATCCCCCATTATGAACATCGCCCTCCCATTGTATTTGCGAATGGAATTCATCAAAGATCACGACATTGACCCGATCAGAGGTGTCCCTTATGCCATCTACTACAAAACACTAACCCCAACAAAAACTTAATTCAGATAATTTTGATGCCGCTTGTTTAATTTAGTCGCATCTAAATTCCATCTTTCCTGATCTGCAAACCGCATAGACGTCTCGTCTTGTTGTAACGGTAGCTTGTTCCAACCGTTCCCATTGTCACATCCTTCACCCCGCAAAATAAAGGCAGAAAAATGCGGTTTAGCGCTCGTAATCCGTGTGGTAGATGGGATATACCGAATAGTTAAGCCACGGCGCCAGCGATCAGATCGATTCATCATCGATCCATGGAAAATATTGGGATGATGAATCGAAATATCCCCCGGATTTAAAACAAGGTTAACCGCATCCTCTTCATCGATTAGGCTTCGATCCATCGCCACATCAAAAGCACTATTCTCGTCCTGCTTCACATATTTTGATTTTGAGATCAGTTTTTTATGCTGTGTACCCGGAATCACCTTCATGCATCCATTTTCTTCATTGCTTAGATCCAAAGATAACCAAAATGTGATTACTTGCATCGGCTCAAGCGGCCAATAGCTACCATCTTGATGCCATGGGACCGATTTGCCACTATGAGGCGGCTTGGCGATGTAGTGAGAGGCAAACAAAGCGATATCGTTCCCGATGAATTCTTGAGCGATGTCTAATAGTCGGTCGTCACTTATCAATCGAACCCAAAATGCATCCTGGGTCATTAAATGATGATCTAAATTCTCTGGCCGAGTATCTGGATTTTTTTCGATAAGCCACTCAATATGGCTACGAGCTTCTGCAACAAGATCTTGATCGATAACATCCCGAACAATGACATATCCATCTTTTGCATATTGATCTATCAAACTTAACTTGCCCATCTGTTTTTCTCCTGTTTGCAATTTTACATTTGAATCAAACCGATTTTATGCAGTTTTCCCAAACAAAAAAGGGCTGATCTAGAAAAGACCAGCCCTTTGTAATTAAGCGTTGTTAGCTTCGTGCAGCTACAGCGTTTTTACATGCGCGATCAAATCATCAATCGCCACAACCTCACGATCATCGGCCGAACGTAGTTTTACTTCCGCACCGCCGTTTTCCAAACTACGTTTACCAATCGCAATCCGAATCGGCATTCCCATCAGGTCTGCGTCTTTAAACTTAACCCCTGGGTTTACTTTGGCACGATCGTCGTAAAGCACCGAAAAACCGGCCGCTTTTAGATCTAAATACATCTGATCACAAATCGCTTTTGGTTCCTCTTCTTTACCCAAACTCAGCAGTTGGATATCGTAAGGAGCCACGCTTCGCGGCCACATGATTCCGTTCTCATCATGATACCGCTCTACGATGATCGCCATCATCCGATCAAGCCCAATCCCATAAGAACCCATGTACACATGTTTTGGCTTGCCGTCTGGGCCCAGAGCGGTCGTATTGGTTGGCAAACTGTAACGCTGGCCTAATTTGAAACAGTGACCTGCCTCAATCGCCTTACGTGAGCTTAGCGTGCCTTCTCCACAGTTGCCGCACACATGGCCCGCGCCAGCCTCAGCAATGTCAGCAATCTCTGTTACAGCAAAATCACGTGGATAATTGGCTCCTGTGTAGTGGTAGCCCACATCGTTGGCACCAAACACAAAATTGCCGCCATGATTCATCGATGTGTCTGCAATCACATACACACCTTCGCTGTCCGCATCTTTTGCCACATTTAGGCCGATGGGAGACGCATAGCCAGGCGTTGACCCGGCCGCTTTGATTTCTTCTTCTGTTGCAGGGCGGAGTTCCATCCCGCCAAGTGCATTCGCAAGCTTCACTTCGTTTACATCCAAGTCTCCTCGGATCACAACAAAGACAAATTTGCCTTCTTTTTCAGCTTTGCCAGGAGGGGTGGCCCACAAGAAAACCGCCTTGAGCGTTTGGCTGGTAGCGACATCACAAAAATCAGCCACAGCCTGGATCGTTTTGCAATCCGGCGTTTCTAGCTTTTGCATCTCGTCTAGCGTATCAGGCTTGCTTCCTGTGCGGATGAAGTTAGCCGCTTCAACGTTGGCAGCATAATCACAGTTACTACACTGAATAAAGTCATCTTCACCGCTGTCATGTGGAAACAAGAATTCGTGAGAAGATTTACCACCCATCGCACCTACATCCGCCTCTACTGGCACAATGTCTATACCAACACGGTTGAAGATGTTCAAGTAAGCTTGAAACATGTCTGGATAAAATTCGTCCAAACTCTCTTCTGTCAGATGCATGCTGTAGGCGTCTTTCATAATAAATTCGCGCAGGCGAATCATGCCGCCACGCGGCCGGGCTTCGTCCCGAAACTTTTTGCTAATGTGGTACACCACACGTGGCAGATCCCGATAGCTATCAACTTCACGGCTGATCAGATCAACCACAACCTCTTCATGGGTCGGAGACATGCCGTACCAACGGCTACCACCTGCATCAATTTTCATCATGATGCCGCTCATCTCTCCCCAGCGGCCGGTGCGTTCCCAAAGCTCTCTCGGGTGCAAATTCGGCATCGACATCTCTTGGCCAGTAACATCATCCATCTCTTCAGACAAAATGTTATGGATGTTTCGTAGCACACGAAAACCCAGCGGCATATAGGTATAGATACCGGCACCCAATTGCCTAACAAAGTTGGCCCGTATCAATAGTTTGTGGCTTACCATCTCTGCATCTGATGGCGCCTCGCGCAATGTTTTTCCAAATGATCTGGAAAGCTTCATATTATTTTCCTACTTTATTGAATAGAGATAGTTGAACACTGTCGGCAAAAGTTATGACAGAAACCAAATTCTTCCCTTCTTTAATTACACTCAAGCTTAATCGAAGAAGTATAACAATCCAAAATTTTCAGGGCAAAATGCTCTGAAATAACATCACAAACCCCGTTTCTCGAGTGAATTAGAGTAAATAGTATGTGAAATAGGACCTTAATCCTAGAGAATACGTTTCAAAG